>CAIZWU010000020.1 GCA_903936775.1 uncultured bacterium
ATCCACCGCGATTATCCCGGCGCGTCACAACAATCCGCCGCTGCGGTCGAGGGTATGGACGGCATGTTTATCCACCGCTCCCACCGCATTGATGTTGTTGGCGGCATTCATCGGGCTGATCTTCCACTGCATTTCCTCATACATGGGACAGAACAAAGTCACTTCGACGATCACCCCCTTTTTCGAAGCCGCGGCCACGAAGTCTTTGAGCCGGGCGAAGTAACCCGCATCCCATTGTTTGAGGTCGAATTTGTTCCCGCCCATGGCATTCCCCGGCTCCGCACTCCGCGCCCACGGGCAGAGAAATTGGTCCGGCGTCGGGGCCAGGGTGTTACGCTCAATGTTAAACGCCCCCTCCGGCTCGACATAGGCTCCGCTGAAGATCCTCGTGTAGTTCAACCCATCGGCCGCGAGGGTTTCCAGATACCGGTGGTAATCAAAAGCCTTGTTTATTACCGCGCCGTAATGCTCGCCGGACGAAACAATCATCACCGGCCGGCCTCGCCACTGAAAGTAATGAGGGTTCTCAGCATGCAGGGTAATGGGAGCCCCAGCCTGTGCCCGCGGGTTGAAGGTGAGTAGGAGCAACAGGGCAGCAAGGAGCGGTTCGGGTTTCATGCAGGAGCGGTTGAGAATGGCTGATAGGCGAGACGAAGAGGCAAGACACCCACTTTTATCGCCGACTTGGCAGATAAACGAGTGGGTGTCTGGGATGGGGTGTCGCGACTGTCGCGACCGGGGGCAGGGCGAGGGCGAGTGGCTCTGCTGAACGTCGCTTTGGCGTTGTTTTGAAAGCACTCGCCGAGCTGGGGCTCGGCGTTCCCGGGAGGGTTATTTGTTTTCAGCCTTTGGCGTCGAGGTATTTCCACGCGCCTTTGTACCGTTTGAAGCGGGAGCGTTCGTGGAGTTCGTAAGGTTGACCATCGGCAAAATAATTGGCGACGAATTCGACCTTACCGACTTTGTCGTCGGGGCCGCCCTTGGACATCGTGATGATGGTGAGGAAGCACCAGTTTGTCTGGTGGATGGTCTGATCGAGGTGCGACTTCAGGTCGGGTTCGCGGGTGTCTGGGTGGGTAGTGGAGACGAGGTAATCGGCGAGCCGAAAGAAGTAGGCACTGTAGCGGGAACGCATGAGCTGCAGGGCGGTGTCGGGTTTTGCTTGGCCGAGGTGGAAGGGTTGGCAGCAGGCGGCATAGGTTTCGCGGCTCTTGCACGGGCATAAAGAAAGTTCTCTCGGCCCGGAGGGTTTTCCTAGCGGAGGGTTTAGCGGATCGTTCATAATGAGTCACGTGTGGATCAGGCGAACCGGATCAATAGAAAGGCAGAAATGAGAGAAAGGGGAGGGGAGACTCCAGCGTAGAGTGGCGGTCCCAAAGGTGGGACCTGATCTTTGGCCAAATGGCCTTCATGGAAGACATCAATCGGGTCAACTGCAAATGGCGTGATTTACGCAGCGGCCGGAGGCTGATAGAAGGTACTCAGTGACACCGCGCTCCGTACTTACACACCATTTAAGAAAGTACTCAAATATACACTATAAAATACAAACCACCCACTTTTATCCCCGACTTGGCGGATAAATGAGTGGGTGTCTGCGATTGGGTGGTGCTGCCCCGGATGAATGAGGGCTCGGCCGGGTGAGAGCCCGGTCGGCAAAAACGGGTGGTACCCGCCCTCTCTTTGTTTATGATTGGAGCCATGGCATGTTCTGATCTAGCGTCGTCGCCCCCGTCTGCCGCCCCCCACCGTTCCCCGGCATCTCCGGCCCGGCTGCGTCTCCTCATGGCCATCTGGTTGCCGGTGGCGCTGCTGGTCCTCGGTCCGGTCTCAGGATGCCGCAAAGACGCCCTGAAAAAGACAGATGGCAAGGTGGCCAAAGCGTTGAACGCCGCCAAGAAAGCACCCCGCACCCCCGCCAAGCGCACCGCGAAAAGCACCGCGAAACCAGCCCCACCCGTCAGCACCACGCTCGTGCCCACCTCCATTCACGGGCACGCGCAGTTTTTCCAACTTCCGGCCGCGGAGCTCCTGGAGCCACAGGAGTGCCAGCTGACCACTGGCCGGGTCACCGCCTACTCGGCCTCTGGCTCGCTCTTTGCCGAGGGAGATCTGTCTCCCTCGGGCTCATTCGTTCTTCTGGATCTCGTCGGAAAAGCATCGGACCCCAAACGCGCCGCCGGCCTGCAACCCGGAGAGATCCGGGTGTTCATTGACCTTCCCACTGGGAGCACGCTCACGGCCGATTCCAAAGAATCGTTCGTCCATGTCACCCCGATCACCACAATGCTCTCCCGCGCCCGCCAAAACCGTCCAGGATTGACCCTAGAACAGGCGGAAACGGCTCTGCGTTCGTATCTCGACCTACCAGCCAACCAATCACTGGAAGATCTGGGTGGCGAAACCAGCCCCTTCTCCGAAGCCGCCTTCTGGGAGGCGGCACGGTCGTGGAACGAACAAAACAAAGCTCCGCTGAGTGATATCGACAGCTTCGTCGACCACGTGGAAGACGGGGTGCAGGATCATGCCGATGGGCGTGTGACGGCAACTAGGACATTCCGGACTCCTCTGGGTGCCGGCCCCCTGCTCGGACTGGGAACGGGTAATGTCGAACCGGTCGGCAGTCTCGATCCAGACCAGTTTACCGGTGCCGCCGGCGAAGCTGGGACGTTCGACCCTTCCCTCTACGAAAAAGCCGGAAATCTGGGTTTTGCCAATACCATCGTTAATAGCGTCTGCAGCGGTCTCTCGGGATTGGGAACGTTTGTCCTAGTCTTCGATGCGGCAGCCAACGAGCAGGGGGTCGGCAAACTGTCGAAATGGGTGGGAGGCTTCGGGATCGGAGCCGTCATCACTCAGATGGTCAGCTCCCTTGTGCTGGATATCCTGGCCAACAATGAGCCGGATCCGGTTCAGGAAGGGCTCCGTTTCATCAGCGGCCAGATCGATGCCCTCTCGCAACAGCTGGCCCAGACCGAGGCTAAAATCCTGTTTAACCTCGAACAGCAACGCACCCAAGACAAATACGAACAACTGCTGTCCCGGCTCAATGCTCTCCTCACCCTGCGCCCGCCGTCGCCCGCCCCTCAACACGCCGCGCCATTCCAGCTGGCCTCCCAGAACTTCGCGGCCACTCCGCTGGGGACCTCATCCGCCACCACCCTCGCCAGTTCGATGCTGGGCATCAACAATTCTCAAAACGGCATCCGCCTGTTCCATCAGATGCTCGACACCCGTCTGGGCATGACTCCGGCGACTAATCAGGACCGCATGGGCTTTCCGATACGCTCCAACGAACTCATTATGCAGGCCCGCAACCTCCCGATGCGGTATGTGAACATGCTCACTTCAGCCATGCAGGTCACCTCCGAGGAATCACGGGTCTTCATGAATCTGTACGGATCTCCGGCCCATCGGCTCAATGCTCTGCAGGACACCATGGAAGCCGCCACCCCAGCCTTCGGAACCAACGGCCTAGCCGCGCTGCGCCGGCGCGGCCTGCAACAGGCACCCCCACGGTTCATCAGTCCGGAAATCTTCGTCGATTCCACCCGCGGCGAGGCAGGTCGGGGCCTCGTCTGGTCCCGCGAAGTTATGGTGCGGGCCTTTGACGACACGCTGGTGCGCCGCGATATCGGGTCACGGACGTTCCGGACGTACATCGACGGGAATCAGCTCAAACCCGGAAACTACCGGCTCAACGACGAACTGCCAGAAGGTATCGGGTGGCGTCTTCCCACCCTCGACGAACTGCGTAGCCTGCCTGGCTGGGGAAAGGGCGACGCCGGACTGCTCGAATTGAAGAACAAGACGGGTATCGATTCCGGAGGGCGCCACCTGTTCGCTGTGCTCGACCGCTCGGCTCCGGATCCGATCGAGGTGGAAAATGTCGGCTTCGGCACGCTGAGTTACGCCTACACCAGCGGCCAGGTGCGTTTCTATTCCTTCCACAGCGGAAGCGGAAACCAGTGGACCGGCCTGGAGGCGACCCGGAACCGGAATCCTCCGGATACGATCAACTGCCTGCGCGTCCTAGACCTGCATACCTTTCCCGGCAGCCTCCCCAACGTGCCGACTGTGACCGTCAATGGACGGCTTGCCAACGGCCTGTATGCTTGGCCCGACAGCGCCGCCCGCAAGCCGACGTGGTGGCCGGCAAAGGCGTATTATTCGAGCATCATGCGCTCCACAGGCATCCCGCCCACCAATATCGCTGTGATCGACCAGATCATCCCCAACCCTTGGTACTCCCAGACTCCCAACGAAAGCAGAGAGGTTCCCTCCCACCTCAAAGTCCTCAGCGCCCTGGCCTTCTGGGAATTGAAATCTTCCGGCAACGAGACCCGTGGCTTCGTCGAAGATGTCTCCGGCTTGGTCGAGTGGCAGAGTTCGAACGCTTCTGTCGCGGTGGCCGGAAACATGTTCAACCGCTTTGATTCCGTGGAGGAAGTCGCCGGGAACGACGGCCGTTTCGTCTCCCCATGGTTTGCCCCCATCACATTCAGCCGGGCGGATGAGCCGGTGACCTTCACCGCCCACTGGGTTCAGGGGCTCCTGAGCGAGACCCCCTCAAACCGGATCACCATCACCCAGGCGGCAGACCCCCACCTGTGCGTGCCGCCCGTACCAAGCGCGCTGGATGTGAGCCCGGGAAACCTGCTCTACACTAGCCTGAACCAGATCGATGGCATCAGCATGGCCGCCACCCGCTACTGGACAGATCGTTCAGCCGAGGACGCCACCAACGGGGTCCAGTGGTCGCTGCTCGAAGTCACCAAGGATGCCGCAGACCAGGAAATCACGACTCCCCTGACTCCGGAACTCGCCACCATCTCACAAGGCAGCGGCGGCGCCACCGGAGGCATCCTCAAGGTGTACCCCGGTGCTGGTACTCCCGCCCGTACCATGCGCGTTATCGCCACCGACTCCGTCAGCGGACGCACCAGCAAGGCCGACCTGCGACTTCAGTTCTGAAGCACGCAAAAGCTGCGAGACACCCACTTTTATCATCGGCTTGGCGGAGAAATGAGTGGGTGTCTGCGATTGGGGGTTGGCCAACCAACAACTTGACACATTCGGCCTATTTCTGGCACCTTCCAGCAATGAACATTCCTTTTATTCGGCATGTGCACCGGGGGAGTGTCTCGGTAGCTGTTGTTTTGTTTCTGAGTTCCTGCTGCTGGTCGGCGGAGCAGGCTTATGTGGATTCGATCACAGAGATTAAGAATTCCTTCCACTGGGATCATGTCGCAGAGGGAGTTGCTCAGGTCGCCGTCACGGAGCGCGTTCTGCTTTCGGAAAAACCCGCAAACCTGACGACGTTGAATTTCAACCCGTCCGATTCCTCCCTTTACAGAGTCCGGGAGATCAGCGGAACCAGTCAGAATTGTGTGCTGCTCACCACATTTACAAAGAAAGATGAGTTTTGGCAGGCCGCCGTGCCCCAACAGGATTTACAGCTTCGCAGTGGAACGGGTGACGAAAACGATCTTTTCACATGGGTGACAGCAGGCTCTGACTTAAAAACCTATCTTGCTGAAAATTATGCCTCTTCGTTAACCGCCGATACGGTGGATCGCCGGATGAGTCAGGCTCTGGGCATGCCGGATCTCACCGGTGAGGAGTGGGTTCTCGCTTCTTTCTGGGTGCCCCTGGATCTCGTACTGCGCCCGGCATACTCCGCCGATATTGGAACCCAGATTTCCTACGACACGTTGCTAGAGTATTCAGACAATTCTTATGCCGTGACAGATGGGTCGTCCGGGGGGCCAGATTTCACATTTCAAGACTACGATTCTACCTTCCACTCCGGAGAAGGTGGGTTCGGCGAGTTTGTCATGAACAATCAGGCCGAAACAGAAATGCCGTGGACAGCCATGGGATATACCTACAACTGGAATTTTCTCGAGGACGGCCTGAGCGGGCGCGCGGAGGATACGAATCGGGCGTCATCCTATGTGGGTGTGAGCGAGTTTGTAGTGTCGGCCGGAGCGTGGGTTCAGTTTGATAGTTTTATTGAAAACGATGCCCTCTATCCTTATCTCATCCCGGAACCCGGCAGTCTGCCCCTGCTTATTTTTTCCACCGGGCTGATCTGTTTATGGAAACGGCACAGGATTTTTTAGCGATTTCCTCTGATCCCGTAGAAAGGCAGGTTCACACGCCTCCAGCCCTCATCACGGAGTCTGTAAATTGATTTAAAATATAGAATTATACATTATTGCTAGCTAACAATTTTATCTTATTGTTTTCTGGTCTGCAACGACGATGAAAACTCCCAAGAACGAAAAAACAGATCCGGCTTCGGCCGGGTCAGGTGACCTGATTCCCGTGGGAGAGAATCCTCCTGATTCAGGGGCTCAGGTGGCGGGTGAGCCTCCGGTGTCCTTCGGAGCAGATGAAGGCTCCCATCCTGGAGAGGAGCGTGATTTCGAGATCGCTCCCGGGCGGAACCACCGCATGTGCTGGATTCCGCCGGGTGAGTTTCTCATGGGAAGTCTCGCGGATCAGGCTTTTCATCAGGAGGATGAAACCCCGTATCGGGTCCAGTTGACGCGGGGGTTCTGGATGGGCAAATATCCCGTGCAGCAATCGGAGTGGCAGGTGATCACGGGGTGGAATCAAAGCTGTTTTGAGGGAGAAGCCCGGCCTGTTGAGCAAATCACTTGGAATGACATCGCCGGTGCCGGCGGATTCTTGGAAGAACTCAATACGCGGCCAGAGGCCGGAGGCGGCCGCTTTGGTCTCCCCACGGAGGCTCAGTGGGAATACGCGTGCCGGGCCGGAACCATGACCAGCCTGAACCATGGAAAGGAGCTGACATCAGCCAAAGGACGGTGCCCACATCTCGATGAGATCGCTTGGTACGATGCCAATAGCGGCGCCCAAACCCACCCGGTAGGTCAGAAAATCCCGAACGCTTGGGGCTTGCACGATATGCAGGGCCATGTGTGGGAATGGTGCTTCGATTGGTATGAACCCTACGCCTCGGAACCCGCCGTCGATCCCCAAGGGGCTTCCTCGGGCGGGTACCGGGTTATTCGCGGCGGCTGTTGGGGTTACAACGCCTTGTACTGTCGAGCCGCAGGCCGCAGCGATTTTGCCCCAGACTTACACAGCGATGCGATTGGTTTCCGCCTCGTCTGGAGCCTCATGGCAAGGTGAAAAAAGTAGCCAGAGCGTCTCACTCTGGTTTTGAAAATAATCCAGACCGGGACGGTCTGGCTACCGTCTGGCCGAGGAAACGCTGGACGAAGCGGCGTGGGTGGCGGGACTAGAGATTGAGCAAGACTCTTAGCGCCGTCCTCACGTCTTCCATCTGCTGGGGGGTGAGCTCGCCCATGTGCCGCACGAGTTTGCGCCGATCGAAGCTGGCGAGGCCTTGCACGTTCACAGCTGAGAGCTTTGGCAGCCAGCGTGGTTTGCCCAAGTTCACTTCCCCGGTCATTCCGAGGATCTGGGAGGTCAATGGTGCGACCACCACGAGGGCAAGGGCATCGTGATCGCCGGGGACCGCGAGTACCAGAACCGGCCGGCTTTTCTCCACCATTCCGAGCTCGGCGAACCACACTTCTCCGACTTTGAGATCAGTACGCACCCAGCACCTCCTGCCATTCGGTGGCCTGACGCTCGGCGGAAAGCAGTTCCGGAGGCCGGGTGGTGACTTCGAAGGGAAGCGCTTCCCGCATTTCAATCTGGGCTAGCAGCATGTTGAAGGCATCGCCCGGCTTCATCCCGAGGCGGGCGAGGATTCCTTCCGCACGTTGCAGGCGGTCTGCCGGGACGCGGGCTCGGAACAAAACGGTGTTCTCAGATTTGGACATGCTCAAATGTGCTCAATTTGTCAAGAGGGGGCGTGTGGGAAGATGAAAGGCACCCACTTTTATCGCTGGCTTGGCGAATGAATGGGTGGGTGTCTGCGATTGGGTGCTCCCGGCTGCCCGTGAAAGTAGCCAGAGCGTCTCGCTCTGGATTCGAAAAGAATCCAGACCGGGACGGTCTGGCTACCGTCTGGACTCCCGCCGCCCTCAGAGCTGCCCACGAATAATTGACGTCAGGGGTCAGTTTTAATTGTCGCTGGACAACGGGAGCGCCGGTGCACACGTCGGCTTCCGCTTCACGTCGCTTTGGCGCCGCTTGAGAGCACTCACCGAGCTGGGGCTGGGCGTTCCCGGGAGGGTTGTTTGTTTTCAGCCTTTGGCGTCGAGGTATTTCCACGCTCCTTTGTACCGTTTGAAGCGGGAGCGTTCGTGGAGTTCGTAGGGTTGACCATCGGCAAAATAATGGGCGACGAATTCGATCTTACCGACTTTGTCGTCGGGGCCGCCCTTGGACATCGTGATGATGGTGAGGAAG
>CAIZWU010000021.1 GCA_903936775.1 uncultured bacterium
AAACTCTCCGCTCTTCCACGTCACGACGTCCCAGCATACCTCAACTGGCACGTCTCCCAGGCCGGCCTCGATCGCGATATCTTCGCACAAGCTTCTATCGACCTGCTCGCTGAAGCCTCCGATGCCATCCCCAGAACCCTCGACCTCCTCGCCCAATCCGCCTGGTTCGTCGCCGCTCGCGCTCACGCCTCCGCCATCGAGCCAGATCACGTCCACCAAGCCATCAAAAACATCCCCTCAGCTCACGACAAAATCATCCACCCTTAACCCATTCCTCGCGGCGGCGGCGCGGGCCCCCTCGGCCCACACCGCCGCCACTTTTTTGTCCTCACCCCCCGCTCTTAAATCGAATATCCCCGATCCCTCCACGACCACCTCCCACATATCCCCACCTTTTATCTCGAAAAAAACTCACGTCATTACCCCGACGCGCCACATGATTCCTGCGGCGATGGCGTGGCGAGTAAGCCCGGCGGTATCATGAATGTTGAGCTTGTTCATGAGGCTCTGGCGGTGCTTTTCGATCGTTTTAATACTGAGGTGCAAGATCTGGGCGCTTTCCTTGTTCGGACGGCCTTCGGCGATGAGCTGGAGTACCTCTACTTCGCGGGAGGTCAGGACAGGGAGGGTATGGGCGACGCGACACCCCCCCCCGGTCATGCGCGCGCTGGCGCTGGTGGTCGCGGCGTTTGGCGACGGTGGGACTAAGGTATTTTCCGCCCTCATGCACCCGGCGAATGGCCTCCGCAAGGATCTGGCCGGCAATTTGTTTGATCAGATAGCCGGACGCCCCGAGCCCCATGACGGCCTCGACATAGGCGTCATCATGGTGGGCCGAAAGGATGAGGACCCTAGCGTCGGGGCGATCCCGCAGGATCTGACGCGTGGCCTCGATGCCGTTGAGCTGCGGCATGGCGATGTCCATGAGGATAACATCGGGCTGGAGCTTCGCTGCGAGGGTCACGGCATCTCGGCCGTTTTCAGCCTGGGCGATGATCCTGATGTCTGCCTCCCCCTTAAGCAGTGCGCACAGGCCCTCCCGTACGATGGCATGATCCTCGACGATGAGCACGGCAATGGGAATTATGGGGGGCGGGTTCAATTTACAAGGGCAAGGGCGGGGCGGATCAGGAGGGGGCGGTTGATTTGCTTTGGCTGTCGACGGGGGCTCGACTTCGTCGGTATAGCCGTGGCCATCCGTATTCACGTGCTTCGGGTGGGATTTGGTGATGAGACCTTCGAGGTGGCCGCTGAGACCGTCTGTATCCGTGTTGGCGTTTGCGGGCGAGGTGAGGAGCAGGGTGATTTCAGCGTGGTCCAGCCCGTCCCTATCGATATCGGAGAGAATGTGGCTGGGGTTGTGGGCGGCGACCTCGCCCCATCAGAACCCATCGCCGTCGGTGTCAGGATACTGTAGTTTCTCTTGTGAACCCCCCCGGAAAACCATGTTCAAAGGAATTTTTAACTGAGTCTTTCTCGAGCCTTGGCCGGGAGCGGGCTGATCAGGATTTTCTTTGGGGAACCGCGTTGGGATTGGGTCGGCGGGTCATGGCCAGGCAGAGGCCTGGGGAGGAAGTGAAATCGATGGGGAAATGGGGGGGTAGGAGGTGATGTCCGGCTTTTTGGGGCTCGCTGGCTGGAGGGAAGTGCGGGTGGAGGGTGGACTTAACCTGAGAAGTTATCAGAGTAACAGGGATTGACACTCCCCGCGCAACAATTTATTCCACAGCCGTCGCATAGCCGGGCTGCCATCCGAATCATCGTCCATTAGATGTTGCTTTGATCAACTTTCCCAGAACCTGCCAGCGCGACAAAACCGCCCTCTTGCAACTGGTCTTGAAACCGCCCATTCCTCCAGGCGTTCACGCCGCCCGCCGCCATGAGAGATGCTGTCCAATCTCTTGTTTATCAGACCATTCTACTCACGGCACCAATCGCGACGAATCGCAAGCTCCTTTTCCTCTTCCTCGGCACGTTCACCTATCCTGAAGGCAGCTCCGAGAACCACACCATTGACAGTTGACCCCGTTCATTCCAGCTAGATAATGTTAGTGAGTTTTCAAAATACTGACGAACAACTTCGAATGGGTGGTGTTTGAGGTATCAGCGTCTCCTGGCTGCCAATAGTCATGGACCTTATCTGGCTGAGATTCAGAAACCACCGTCGGTCGTTGGTGCCTCCCACCTAAGCTTTTCCGATGCGCTCATGAAAGAAAAATATCTGTGGTTGGTTCGTAAGTCGTTCCGGGCTCTGCGCCATCGGCGGATGCGTCACAGACTGTGGTGGCAGGTGCTGACGAAACCTTTGTTCAACCGCCAGCTTTGGAAGCCCTGCCGGGATTCCGTGGCATTGGGCGCCGCCATCGGTTCCTTTTTTTCCGTAATGCCGATACCAGTGCAATCCTTTGTCGCCGCCTTAGTTACCATGAGGTGCAAAGGCAATATTCCGTTCGCCGTGGGCTTTTGCTTTATCAGCAATCCGTTTACCAACCTGCCGATCTGGTCGACTCAGTTCTGGCTCGGGAATTTCATCCAACACCATGTGCCAGTGCCGATGCCTTCGATTCTAACCGAGATGGAGGTTACCCTTCCAGGGCTGGGATCAGTGAATGCCGGGGGATTCATCGTCGGTTCTGTCGCGTCCGGTTGCCTATTGGCTGTCGTGGCTTTTGGACTGGTGCGTTTGATCGCGGTCCTGTTACCGCTGCACCTTCCGACGAAAATATAATTTTCAAACGTCCCGACACACGGCGCACATTGCGGACAGTGACTTTTCCGCAAGTCAGAACGCAGACACTCACTTCTCTGCAAGCGAATGCCTGAAATCTGAAGTACGGAGCAACCACCGTACCTATCCACGCCCCTTATGATACACGACACTTAAGCTGCCTTCCCACGAAAAGAGATGTTCGGTGGCAGCAGGCCAAGACCGAGGCCCCAAGCAGATGTCCACGAAGAGGTACTTGGACTGGGATCGGAGACGCCAGACTCCGTTGTTGTCCCGGGCGAGTGGCATCTTTCGGCCCTCAGCCCTTCTTTCTATCCCTTCTTCTCAGCCGCCCAGATACGCAGCGCGGACCTGTGGATTCGTCCGCAAAGCGGCCGAGGTGTCGTCAAACAACACCTTCCCCGTCTCCAGCACATAACCATGATGGGACACCGCCAAGGCCAAATTCGCATTTTGCTCGACCAACAAAATGGTAATACCCCGTGCTTTGTTGATGGCGACAATCTGTTCGAAAATCGATCGCACGAGGATCGGGGCGATACCCAGCGATGGCTCGTCCAGCATCAAGCATCGCGGTTTGCTCATGATGGCGCGCGCAATGGCGAGCATCTGCTGCTCCCCTCCGGACATGGTTCCGGCGGCCTGATGCCGGCGCTCCCGCAAGCGCGGAAACATCTCATACCCAAATTCCATGTCGGCCGCTACCCCCGGCTTGTCCTTCCGCAGATAAGCCCCCATGCGCAGGTTCTCCTCCACGGTCAAATTGGCAAACACCATACGCCCTTCTGGCACATGGCAGAGGCCGCGGGCCACGATGGCATGGGGTGGCAGGTTCGTGATGTCCTCGCCATCATAACGAACCTTTCCCCCGCGCGCTTTAATCAACCCCGAAATCGCCCGCAGGGTGGTCGACTTGCCGGCCCCATTGGCGCCAATCAAGGTCACAATCGACCCTTGGTTCACCCGTAGCGAGACGCCATGCAGCGCCTTGATCGTACCATATCCAACCTCAAGATTCTCAATTTCAAGCATGTTCACCACCTCCATCAGTTCCCAGATACGCGGCAATCACCCGGGGATTGGTCCGAATGTCAGCCGGCGTTCCTTCGGCAATTTTCACACCGTATTCGATGACAATAATCCGCTGGCAAATGCCCATGACCACTTTCATGTCGTGTTCGACAAGCAGGATGGCGATATCGAACTTATCGCGGATGAACTGGATTAAGTGCATCAATCCCTCTTTTTCCGTCGGATTCATGCCGGCTGCTGGTTCATCCAGCAGCAACAATTTCGGTTTGGTGGCCAGAGCCCGAATGATCTCGAGCCGCCGTTGATCGCCGTAGGACAGCGACTTGCACGGCACATGGGCCATGCCACGCAAGTCAAAGATATTCAAGAGATCAAGGATTTCCGCCTCGATCAGTTTTTCCTCATCGCGATAAGCCGGTCCTCTCACCAGTGCATGGGTAATTCCATGCTGCTGGTGCATCACCATGGATGTGCGCACATTGTCAAAAACGGACAGGGAGGGAAAAAGCCGGATGTTTTGAAAAGTCCGCGCGATGCCCAGCTTCGTGATCTGGTGCGGTTGATGGCCCGGAATCTTGATGCCGTTAAAAAAGATCTGGCCCGCCGTCGGAGTGTACACCCCCGTAATGAGGTTAAATACCGTGGTTTTGCCGGCCCCATTCGGACCAATCAACCCAACCAACTCTCCCGGTTGAATGCCAAAACTCAGATCCCCGACAGCTCGCAAGCCGCCGAACTGAATGGTCACATCCTCAAGCTGCAACGTCGCACTCACGCCCGCTTCCTCCTTTGAAAGAGACCCGCCGGCAACAACCCCTGGGGACGCACAATCATCATGACAATCAACAGCAAGGAGAAAACAATCATGCGGTATTGCTCGAAATCACGCAGGAATTCATTGAGCACCGTCAGCACCACCGCCGCCACAATGACCCCCACCGTGCTGCCCATGCCGCCCAATATCACCATGACCACCACATCCACCGACTTCAGGAAATTAAATCCCTCGGGGGAAATAGTGGTGCGTAAATGCGCATACAACCCGCCCGCCAGCCCAGCAAAAAAAGAACCAATCACGAAAGCCAGCACCTTGTAGCGCGTGGTGTTAATACCCATCGACTCGCCCGCAATTTCATCATCGCGAACAGCCAAAAACCCGCGGCCATAGGTCGAGTTAACGAGGGCGCCAATCGTGTAAATGGCAATGGCCGCCGTGGCAAAAACCCAGAAGAAGCTGGTGTAGGCAGGGATACCCTTTAACCCCAGAGCGCCGCCAAACGGACCGTCTCCATTGGTGTTCTGCAGGACGACCCGGATGATCTCATTAAATCCAAGCGTGACGATGGCCAAATAATCGCCGCGTAATCGCAGCGAAGGCATCCCCACAATCCATCCGCAAACGGCTGCACTCACCCCACCGACCAACAAGGCGACCAAAAATGTCACCGACTCCGCCACTGGCCCGGCTCCGCCCAACACTCGCATCATCGAGGCGCCCATCTCCAGCGTGACCATCGATGAACCGTAGGCCCCGACCGCCATAAAGGCGGCATGACCCAACGAAAACTGCCCAGTGTGGCCGTTCACGAGATTCAAGCTCACCGCAAGGATGACGTTGATCCCGACATTCAACATGATGTCGAGGTAGTAGTCGTCGAGCTGGGAGGAACACAGCGAGACGCCCAAGCTCACAGCCAGAGCCAGCAAGAGGGCAAAATGGGACGTGTGATGCTTCATGTCAGACTTTCTCGCGTTCGGCTTTGCCCAGCAAACCGGACGGTTTAAAGAGCAGGATGAGGATGAGGATGACGAAGGCCACGCCGTCGCGATAGCCGGAGGGGATCCCCAATGTGTCGCTGTACCCGGCCACGAGTGTTTCCGTGACCCCGATGATCAAGCCGCCGAGGGCGGCGCCCGGGATGTTGCCGATCCCACCGAGGACGGCGGCGACAAAGGCCTTCAGACCGGGCAGCACTCCCATGAATGGCTCAATACTGGGATAGAGCGACGCGTACAAGATGCCGCCAGCCGCGGCCAGCGCCGAACCGAGCCCGAAGGTGAACGAGATGACCACGCTGTTATTGACGCCCATCAGCGCGGAGGCCGTCGGATTCAGCGACAGCGCCCGCATGGCCATGCCGAGCTTCGTTTTCATGACAATGAATCGCAGCGCAATCATCAGCACCACCGCCGTCACTAGGACAATCACCTGCGTGATGGTCACCGTCAGCCCCCCCAGACCACCAATGTTCCCCTTTGGAATAATAACCGGAAAGGGCTGCTGCGTCGCTCCAAAAACCAGCTGCGCCGTGTACTCCAGCAACAACGAAACCCCAATCGCCGTAATCAAAACGTTAAGCCGCGGCTTGTCCCGCAAGGGACGATACGCCAGAAACTCGATCAAAATCCCGGCCGCCGCACAAATAATCATCGCCAACAACAAAATCACCAGCATCGCGACCGGCCACGGCATCATCGCCATCATCGGCCCCAACAACTTGTGCAAATACAAGCCCGTGAATGCCCCCAGCATAAACACATCCCCATGGGCAAAATTAATGAACCGCAACACGCCGTAAACCATCGTGTAGCCGAGCGCAATCAACGCATAAATAGAGCCCAGAAACAGGCCATTGAGAAGCTGCTGTAGAAACTGGCTCAAGGGAAAATGATGGGCAAATGGTTCATAACGCTGGCCCTGCATTGTACCGAACCTCGGCGACATGCCAGCTCAATCGACAGCCAGTCCAACCGGAAAACCCTCGGCCCGCCGACCGGTCGCCACCGCCACCAAGGCGCTGGCCCACGGCACCCAGGCCCGATCACACCTCCACCGCCCCGCCATCAAGGAGCCACCGTCTCGACATAACTGAACTTTCCATTCTTGATGGTCAGGACCACCGCCGACTTGTTGGCATTCCGCTTCTCATCAAGCGTGATCTTGCCCGTAATGCCGTCAAAATCTTTGGTCGCAGCAATCGCGTCACGCAAGGCCTTGCCCTCGGTCGTACCCGCCCGCTTGATGGCATCCGCCAAAATCATGCCGCTGTCGTAGGCCAACGCGGCCATCGCATCAGGCACTTTGCCGTACACCGACTGAAACTTCTTCACGAACTCCTGAATCTTGGGCGACGTGTCCTCGTTGGAAAAATGATTGCTGAAAAAGCTGCCTTCAATCGCGCTGCCAGCGACCTCGACCAACGAAGGCGAATCCCAGCCGTCCCCACCCAACAGCGGTACCGTAATGCCCAACTCACGGGCCTGACTCGCAATCAGGCCGGTTTCATTATAATAACCGCTCGCAAAAATTGCGTCCGGCTCGCCCGCCTTGATCGCCGTCAGCTGCGCCTTAAAATCTTTGTCGCCCGAACCGTAGCTTTGCTCGCCAGTAATCGTCCCACCATTCTTGGCAAAATATTCTTTGAAATACTGCGACAGTCCAACGCTGTAATCTTGCTTAGTATCAATAAGAATGGCCACTTTCTTCCAGCCGCGCGAAATGGCGAATTTTCCCATCACCGTCCCCTGAAACGGGTCAATGAAACACACCCGAAAAACATAGTCGCCCGCCTCCGTCACTTTGGCATTGGTCGAAGCCGGCGAAATCATCGGCACCCCAGCTTTCTGGCAAATCGGCCCCATCTCCAGCGACCGACCCGAAGCCACCTCCCCCAACATCGCCACTACCTTGTCACGCGAAATCAGCTTTTTCGCCACCGTGCCGGCCTCACCCTGCTTCGATTGATCATCTTCCGTCACCAGTCGCACCTGCTTGCCCAGCAGTCCGCCCGCCATATTGATCTCGGCCACAGCCATCTTAGTGCCCGCATTGGAAGATGTTCCAAACGTCGCCGTGCCACCGGTCAGAGCCGCCACTTCTCCAATGACAATGTCCCCAGCCGCATCGCCTCCCCCGCCTTGTTGTTTACAGCCAGTCAAGCCCAGCACCAATGCCGCCATGGCCCCAGTCAGCACCGTCGCAACAGAAGGAGATCGAAAATGAATCATGCCCTCGATCGTAGGCACCGACCCACCGTCAGGCAAGATGGAAATCGCCCAGCCAGCAAATCAACCAGTTAAACGGAAAAAACATGGGTTCCAATCCGTGAAAGGGCACCCTATCACCGTCCCCGGATTGATCACACCCCCGGAAGGCCGCGGGCGCGTCTCCCGCGCGCGCCGTCGCCTTCATCGGGAAAGTTAATCCACCATCCCATCGGTTTAGAGAAAATTATTGACCTTAACCCGCAATTTTGATTGGAATGAAATTAATCCGCATCCATTCCCCCAACCGGGTATTTCACTTTGGTTGGAGGAAGGCCTTATCTCCCGGTAAAGCGGTCACATTTTGACTTATGTAACTCACGGCTCCCCTACTCGCCGCCGGCAATTGACCGGCGAGCTGCTTTGGACACTTCGGCCGGAGAACAGGATTCTGGAGTGCCTTGAGTAGGTTTCGGCCACGCACCAATCCCCCCTCCTCCACAAACCCCAAAACCAACACCTCCATCGAGCCATGATACAAAAATGCCTCTCGCGCGCCGGCCGGCCGCCCCACCAGCGAGTGCCACTGGCACAACCCAAGGTGCCGTTGGCACCGTCGAAAAAACACCCGTCCCGATGGTCACTGGCCGCCCTAGGACTGGCCCTGCTTCTACTTCCGGCGCACCATCTCACCGCCCAAGTCAGTCTCGGCAACGGCGCCACCATGGAAGTCCTCGGCACTGACACGGCTGCCCTTCTCGGCGGCGATCTGACGGACCCCGAAAACGACGGCGACAAGGCCGCTGGCCCAGAAGATTTAACATGGAATTGGAAGTCCATCGACTCCAACAACGAACCCGGCTTTGGCGGCGGCGAGTTCTCGTTCAACGTGTTCGACAATACGCTGGCAGGAGGAAACGGCAAGTGGTGCTGCGATGACGCCACCGAAGACCAGCCGAAAAATATCACGGTTGAATTCTTCGAGCCCGTGCGCCTGACGCACTTCACATCAGCTCGGCCAATGATACGCCCGGCCGCGACCCGCTGGCCTGGCAGATCCAAGGGTCGAATGACGGAGTGACATTTGAGCCGATCTTCATTCAGGACAGTGACGAATCACAATGGGGCGGCGTCCGCCATCAAGTGAACCGCTACAACCTCGACGTCCCTGCCAAACCGTACACCTTCATCCGGTTTGAATCAACGCGGACCGCCGACCCGCTGCACCAACTGGGGGAAATCGAATACTTCGGCGAGTTCGGACTGGGAGCTCCCAAAATCGAGTTAATCGGCACCGGCACCGCCGCCCTCGTAGGCGGTGACTTGACTGACCCCGATAACAACGGCGATGAAATGGCTGGCCCCGGCGATCCATCCTGGAATTGGGAATCGATCACCTCCAACAACAAACCCGGCTTTGGTGGCGGGGAATTTGCCTTTAACATCTTCGATAACAAAGTCGGTGGCGGCAGCGACAAATGGTGCTGTGACGATGCCACTGCAGCCAACCCGCTCCTAGTCGATGTGAAGTTCCGCGCCCCAGTCGTGCTTCGATACTTTACCATCACCTCCGGGAATGACGCCCGCGATCGGGAACCGCTGCGCTGGCAAATCGCTGGCTCAAATGACGGGCTCACCTACACCCCGATTTTCACCCAAGACAGCGCCACCTCCATCTGGACCAACATCAATCAGGTCGCCAAAATCACCCTGCCCGCGCCAGCCCCACCCTACCAATACCTCCGGTACATTGTCACGGACACCGCAGGCCCCCTCCACCAGCTCAACGAAATCGAATACTTCGGTGACGTCGGCGGAGTGAGCAAACCCACGCTGTCAGGAAGAAAAATCGGCCCCACCAGCGTGCGGTTCGACCTCACCGACGGAGGAGATAGCACCCTGAATGCCGCCACCGTCGTCCTCAAAATCGATGGCGCCACCGCCGCCACCACTCAGGTCAAAACCGGTGCCGTCACCAGCTTCACCCACGTCCCGTCCCCGCGCTTCGAAGAAGGCTCCACCCACGCCTACGAAATAACCGGACAAGACAGCTTCGGCAATCCATTGAAATTCAATGGAGAATTTAAACAGCCGATCCCATGGCTGCCGGCGGCAAACCTCCCCGGCCCAGAACCCGTCGAAGGACAGTGGGCTACCCGATACATCTTTAATGTCGGGACGATCGACTCGATCCCCTCCGCGCTCGCGGCCATTCAGGCGGCGGCGGCGCCGGATTTCACCGGATCTCTGGCAGATGCCACGAGCGAGGTACTTAACCACGGCAACGGCGGGATTTTTGGCAATCCGTTGGCCTATGCCGATGAAGCCACCGCGCTGGGGTGCTGTACGGACGATTTCATCATGCTTTCCATCGGTCACATCAAAATTTTGGAAGAGGATGATTATACGTTTGGCGTTCATTCTGATGATGGTTTTGCCATGCGCATCCGCGGAGCCACCGCGGTCTCGAAAAACGGCGCTGGCGAGCTGGATCCGGGCGATCCCGAGGCGGTGGTGCATCCAGCCAACACAGGCGACAGCAATACCCGCGCCGTTTACCACTTGAAGCCAGGCATCTATCGGATTGAATTCTTCTGGTGGGAGCGGGGCGGCGGCGACCACGGCGAATTGTATGTCGCCCGCGGGGCATTCGCCAACGATGGCGATACCCTCTGGAACTTGGTCGGCGAACTCACTTCGGCGCAATCATTTGCGAAACTCGGCGTAGATGCCGCCGGCTGGTCGGTCGTTTCCTCTGATCCCGGAGGCGAACAATTGACCACCTGGGAACTCGCCCGGGCCGATCTTGAGGCGTCAGCCGGTCCTCCAGAAAATTACGACCTGATGAACATCGGCGACCCGACCACCAACGGAGGCGTCCTGCCGTTCCCCAAAAACACGACCCTCGATGACGATGACTTCGCGCTGCGAGGGACGGCCAAACTCGTCGTACCTGCCAACGGAACGTACGTCATCGGCTTTAACAGCGACGACGGCGCCTATGTGAAGATCAATGGTCAAAGCTTCACCGAGCTGCTCGTCAACGGCACCGGTCTCAGCACCATCGACGAAACAGGCGCCGTGGTGACCTGCGACTGCCTGACCGGCGACAGCAACACGCAGGCAGTGATCACCCTGACTCAGGGCACGTATGACATTGAAGTTGGCATGTTTGACCGCGGCGGCGGCGGTTTCCTCGCCGTCAAAGGCGTCGAACTGGGAAGCCCGGTCCTGCCGATTTTGGCCAAAAATGGCGCGGGCACGCTCAATGTTCCCGCGGGCGGCGTCGCTCTGACCTCGGCGCCAGTCACGACGGGTGGCACTTCCGCCGGAGTCATCAGCTCGGTGGAAATCAACGGCAATAACCTCGTGATTACGTACAAAGCGTCGTCAGCAGCCGCCACCACCGCTAAAATAGCCACCAGCAGCGACCTGAAAACATGGAGCCCGTCCACGGCTGTGCCAGCCGTCGTCGGAGGCAACCTCGTTTTCACCCTACCCAAGGGAGCCGCCCCAGTCGTCTTCTACCGCGTGGCTGAATAATCCCCCGTAGGAGAACATCCCCCAGCAGGCCAGAGGGTGCAGGATTCAATGGAATCCTGCACCCTTTTGAGATTCTGAAGGCCGTAAGAGCCGCCAAAATTCCGCGCTCATAAGTACGGAAATCCTAAGATACCGCTCAATGAACCCGGCCCCAGCGCCTCTACTCTGTACTCTCTCCGCTGCTCGACAGCATTGAGACCGGCACGGCCGACCGATGATCAACGAGGACCACGCGGCGGCGACTTCCGCGCGGGGCGCTCGTCACGAAACGGCCGAGGGCCGCCAGGACGCGCTTCGCGTGAAGGGGCGCGTTCGTCACGAAACGGCCGGGGGCCGCTGGGACGCGCTTCGCGCGAAGGGGCGCGTTCGTCGCGAAACGGCCGAGGGCCACCAGGACGTGCCTCGCGCGAGGGGGCGCGTTCGTCGCGAAACGGCCGAGGGCCACTAGGACGTGCCTCGCGTGAAGGGGCGCGTTCGTCGCGAAATGACCGAGGGCCGCCAGGACGCGCTTCGCGTGAAGGGGCGCGCTCGTCGCGGAACGACCGAGGGCCGCTAGGACGCGCTTCGCGTGAAGGGGCACGCTCGTCACGCGACGGCCGAGGGCCGCTAGGACGCGCTTCACGCGACGGACGCGGATCACGCGGCGGCAGCGGCGCATGAGCGTCGGCCTTGCGCTGCACGGCACGAGCTTGGGCCGGGCGCGCTTTAATGACGGTGTGTCGGGCCAAAAGCTGGGCCGTTTCAGCCGCGGAAAGAATCCGCCAGCGACCGGATCGAAGCTCGGGAGCCGTGAACGCGCCAATCCGCACCCGCTGCAGTCGCTGCACCCGGTAGCCGATGGCCTCGAACATGAGACGAATCTGGCGTTTAATCCCTTGCGTCAACGTGAGGGCCACCACTCGGGGTTCGATCTGCTCAACGGCGACCGCTTTGGCAAATCCTCCTTCGATCATCATGCCTTTGAGGAGCTGGTCTCGGTCTTCCTCTCCGCGGAAGACGCGATCCACGGCAATCAAATATTCTTTTTCCACGCCGAACCGCGGGTGGGTCAATTTCTCGGTTAATTCACCGGAATTGGTCAGGATCAGTAATCCTTCGCTGTCCTTGTCGAGCCGACCAACATAATGCAGCGACTGAAGGTGCGCTGGGAGCAATTTGTACACGGTCTCGCGGATTCCGGGCTCACGGCGCGGATCTTCCAGCTCGTCGTGCCGAGTGCAGAGGAAACCGGGAGGTTTGTTGAGGATGACCGTGGTATCGACATGGGCCTTCATTTTCCGGCCATCCACGGTGACCTCGTCGGCGTCGCCCACCTGGGTGGCGAGCGCGCGAACTTCCTCCCCATTGATGAACACTCGTCCTTCTGCGACGATTTGCTCGCAGGAGCGGCGGGAACCCAGGCCACAAGCGGCAAGATATCGATTTAGGCGCATGGCGGTATCAGACAGAACGAAAAAGTCCCCATCAGAGAGTCAGGGAGTCGGACGTCAAACGAGGACCGAACGACCGGCCGCCGCACGCGTCCTGCGGGAATAGGACAGATGAAAAGAAATGGCAGGCGTCAACGAAAAAAGGCGACGGGCCAAATGCCGCCGCCTTGGTCGGGTCCGCATGTGCGCACTCTAAGCAGACACTTATTCTGCGGTTGAAGTAGCAGACACTTATTCTGCGGTTTAGATAACAGGCGCTTATTCTGCGGGCTTGGTTTTAGGCAGGCCGAGCGGGGAACGGCCATCTTTCCAGACGCCACGAGCCTGCATGAGCTTGACGCGCTCAAAACGCTTGAGCACACTGCGCTTGGAACCGACGGATTTGGACTTCTTGAGACTTGGATGCTGCGACATGGCGATGACCCGGCAGGATGAAACCGGTCGGCAACATAACCGCCCCACACACTTTGCCAACAGGTTTTTGGAACTCATTGAGAACTGGCACCGATTTCCCCTGCATTGAGCGGGAGGATCGACCCGGTTTTTACTCAAAGAAACCGCTACCCTGCGTGCCAGTCCGCGCTCATAATGACAGCACCCATGACGGCATTGCTGGCCAAAACATTTTCCATCGAGAGCACTGAACTCTGGTTCCAGCTGCGTCAGGTCTACATGCACGAGGAGTTGTTGCGCCCGGTTTTTGTCTGGGGCGTGGGGCTGGGCACCTTGTTGCTGCTCATCGCTCTCGTGCTGAAAGATGAACGGCTCAAGCGCACCGCCCTCGTCGTCGCCGGAGCCGCCGGACTGGCGGTCATCCCCTACCTGCAAATGCGGGCCGAAAGCAGCCAGAAACCCCACCCCGGCGCCGAGTATTCAGCTAAAGTCACTCGCCTGCGGCAAGAATCGCGCTGGGTCTTCCTCGGGCTCGGCGCGCTCTCCCTCGGCACGGCCATCTGGGGCGCCCGCACCCGCTACGCAGGTCCCCTCACCATCGCCACCGTGATCGCAGGCCTCGGCGCCACCAGCACCGGCCTGTGGCTCGCCGCTCATGACGCCGGCGCCATGAACTTCTCCCCACGAAAAACACCGCTGCTCAAACCCACCGCCGCCCCCATGAGAACGCTTCGCGCCGAACCCGTGGAATAAGCCGCCGCCAGCCCTTCGTCGTCAGTCCTCAATCCTTCCTCCACCGTCCACCGCCATGATCCCGACCCGCACCCGCCCACCCCAGAGCGGACACTCGCACGCCCCCCTCACCCGGCGTTTGCTCGTTCTGGCCCTACTGGCCTGCGCCGCCGCCGTCATGGCCCCCCGCCCCCTCTCCGCCGCCGATCCGCTGGCCCCTTTTGTCCTGGCCGACCTCAATCCCGCCTCCATCCGGGTCGGAAATCCGGTGTCGCCCCCTGATTACACCGAGTGGATCTCAGCGTATTATTTCGGCAACGAAGGATGAAGCGTCTGCCAGGCCCAGTTTGGAGCCCTTCAGACCATCACGACCGAGCTAGCCGCCGCGGGCACCGACCGCCCGGTGCAGATCATCGGCTTAAACATGTCCCGCTATGCCGGCACCGCTTTCACCTTGGCCCAAATGACCAACGGGCGCTCCATGCCCTGGCTGCGCTGCGAAGCGGAGGCCAGCCTGAATGACCCCTCCACCCACTGGCCCATTCCAACTCCCAACGGAGGAAGCCGCCAACCCCTCTACCGGGAACTCGTCATTCTGAACCACCGGAATGAATACCTGCAATCCTTCGCCCTCGCCAGTCAGCCGATCGACGGCCCCACCAACGCCGCTCAACGAGCCACCGTGCGAGCCGCCCTCGCCGCCGCAGCCGTGCTCACGGACACCGATGCCGACGACCTGCCCGATGCCTGGGAACAGGACGAATTCGGTGGACTCGCCATCGTGGATGGAAATACCCCCACCCCATCCGGCCTCACTGCTTTCATGGCCTACGCCATCGGCCATTCCCCTCACACCCAGACCCCCAATCCAGGGATTCAAATCACCCAGACCGCCACTTCCCTCACCCTCCACTCGACCCGCCGCCTCGCCCAACTTCCAGGCGTAGTCTGGCAGCTGCACACCAGCCGCCAACTCGCCCACTGGACCGATTGGACCGGTCCCGGCCAGCCCGTCGTACGTCCGTTGTTCGATGGATCAGGCACCGCCCAGATCACCTACGACCTCAGCCCAACCCCCACCCCCGACGCCATGTTCCGACTCATGATCAAACCCTGATCAGACAATGGCGATTGAGGAAATGTAAAAAAAACTGGAAATTACGGGATACTTAACTATGTCTCTTAAGTGCCAGCCATTTCAGGCGGGTCTCATCTCAACCTCATCCCATCCACACTCATCCATGAAATCAACCACCCTGCTCCTTCTCGCCGTTGCCGCCGCCAGCCTCGCCCTGAGCGCTTGCAAATCCAAAGAAGTCGCTCCAGCTCCAACTCCTGCCCCCATCGGCGGCTACTCCTCCGGGAAATAGTCTGACCCGTTGAATCTCACCCGCCACCCGCTGGGTGCATTCCGCCAAAGTGGACGGCACGGTTTTTTCCGTCCGCCCACTTTTTTTTTGCGAAATCTCCCGTCCCGGCCACGCTTTACTTTCACTATGAAACACATCCAATCCTTGCTCGCCCTCGCGGCCGCTGTCGCCTTCACCGGACTCACCTCCTGTGCCTCTTCCTCTTCTTGCTGCACCAGCGGTGCCGCCGCCAAAAAAGAATGCTGCGCCACCGAAGGAGGCACCTGCAAAAAAGGTACCTGTACCAAACCCTGCTGCGCTCAAAAGACCGAAGCCTGCAGCTCCTGCGACAGCAAAAAAACCGCCGCCACCAAGAGCTAATCGCGGCAACCGCGGGCTAATCGCGGCAACAGCAACCTAAAGGAGGCAACCGCAGGCCACGTTAGACGCGCAAGAACCGCGTTCCAGCCAGACTCCCTGCCACCGCAGGGAGTCCACCCTCCGCCGTTAAACCCGAGATCGCCTGCGATCTCAAGAATTCTTCGTGTGGGCCACCGGCCTCAGAAATCCTCCCGGAAAATCCACCTGGCCGCAGAGACAGTCCTCCGAGCAGCCCCGCGCTGTGCCTCAACCCGCGGTGAATAGACGGCTCCGCGCGAGACTTTCGGATGCCAAGGAGCGCGCCCCTCGCCTGCATTCCGATCGCTCAAGGCGAAAAGGTAGGCCCGAGGCCACGCGGGAGCGAAACTCCATCGCCTTTCTGCCTTGCGTGATACCAAATCACCGATATCATTCGACCGCTCGTTATCATGCGATGGACAGATGGCAGAGTGGTCGATTGCGCACGCCTGGAAAGCGTGTGTGCTAGAAATAGTACCGAGGGTTCGAATCCCTCTCTGTCCGCCAGTTTTATAAAGCCTTAAATATCAGCCGATTAGAAAATCGACCCAGATAGAAAAGTTGGGAAATGGCAAGGCTTCACTCTCCGTGGCTCCTCGAAAACAGCCGCCACCCCTCTTTGACCGACGGCAATCGCTCCATTGTTGGTCAATTTGCCAGTCACCGGATCGGCGAGAGGACTGAACGCTGAATAAACGCGCTGGATTAACTTAAAAAGGAAATTGAGTACCCGTCGCAGGCACCTGATCAGAACCCCGGCCTCAACAGGGCGCCAGGGAAAGCCCAGGGAATCGTGTCCCATGGAGTGGGCAAGGCTCCGTTGGAGCCACTCGAACACCGGACTTCCAATCCCATGCCCTCCTGAGAGGCGGGGGTTCCTCCAGAAGGCGTGGGAAGCGGCAGGCTGAAGGTTGATTTTGTCAAGATTTGCACACTGACCCCATTTTTTCCATTTCTTACTATTTTTTAAAATGCGTGGCAAGGCACCTATATCGCCGAACGTTTACGCATTTTTAACGCCGCCGCCAAAATCCGCCACCCAACCATTTGAAAACTTTATCTCGTTTCGTTAAAGCAACTGCGCACCCCCCGATGATCATAAGCGCAACAACTCCCCTGACGCCAACATACCACCTCTCCTCCTTACTTATGAGTTCCGGCAGGATGTCATCCAGAGTTAACAACCCACACATCGCGATATAGACAATACAAAAAATCTGCATGACCATTTTCATATCTGAATTCCCCGTGGCAATGTACTCCGGATTCGAATGATGATTGTCCGTGAACGCTGATCAACGAGATGGTCGTAGAGCCAGTTGTCGTTTAGTCCAATGTCCATTTCTTGCAAATTAATGTAGGGAGACCGGTCACCCCGCGCGCCCCGCACAGATCCCGGCATTCGGAATACCGCACCGGGCGCCCTTTGATGGACGCGCAGGTAGAGCGTTGAACATGAATCAACGAGTAAAATTAGGCTGGAGTGGTTGCCAGGGCAAGGGCAATTGAGAGGAGGCAACAGGGCGTGGACGGCGACTGCGGTGCCCGGGCGCCAATCACCGCTAGAAATCATGGACACCCATTGAAGCGGGAGACTGATTGAGAGTTTGAGTGGGTGTCCGCGATTTTTTCTCAGCCATTGGAAATCTACCGACCGCGGGGCGGCGCATCCCTGCATCAGCAAAGCGGCTGCGTATTAACGTCCTCGGCTGGGTCTTTCTGGGGCCAACGCCCATCGCACGGAATCGCGCCCACTTTCATAGGCGCGCTCCCGCGCTTGTATCCGGCCGACCCTGCGCAGGTGACGGTATAGACCCCATACTTGCCCCCCGCACCTACTTTGCTGCGCCCATCTTGGCGCCGGGTCTACGACAGGCCGCGGCCCCTCACTGGGCCTAGTGCTAACGCTCATGATCGCCACGTTCGGAACCAAGCGCGCGAATTTCGGTCATTCAGACAAAAAAGTGGGTGTCTGCAATTGTCCGGAAGCTGCAGGACCACGTTATACGATGAAAGTCGCCAAGCTCACTGGAGACCAGACCACCAGAACGGATGAATGGATTAATACGCAGACAGGCAGCACACGCTCAATCACGCATACAACAGTGCTGAATCGATCCAGCGGGATGAGCACGCATGGCAATATCACAGCGACTCATGAAACCCTTCAATTCAAGTACATGGGATGGGGGGAGGCGCTGACGCTGCATCGCGTCCATTTGGGAGGAACCGCTGTTCTCGACACCGAATACGTGTGGTGGGGAGAAAACGAAACGGTTGCAGCGTCAGACCCGAATTATGCCTCGGTCAAACTGCGCAAATCTTACACCACGGCCTGGGCGGCATTTTGGACTACCCAGCAGCTCCACGGCCAAAGCAATGTGGTTACTGAGCGCCATGTGGTTACCCCTTGGTCCACGTTGACCGCAGCGCCTGCCTCCAACGCCTCCGTCTCGGCGCTCGACACACTGGGCAACACCAATGAAAGAGCGAAAACGGCTGTGAGCTATCAGTATAGCGGTAGCGACATCAATGGCACGGTGCTGACTAGTTCCACGTTGATTGACGGGAAAATGTCCAAAAAATTCGAAACTGCTACTAACGATGGGAGCCGGACGTCTCTGATGAAAAATTATTTTGACGCAGGTGCCTCCGATTTTTTCGCTACGCATATTGAATTTGCTCCCAACGACATATTGGAGTGGCGCCCCATTGTCGTGGTGCATTTGAAAAAGGGCGCTACTTCCGATCCAGGCAATATTCACGACGTGGTTTCGAGGACGGAATATAAATATTACACCGTATTTTATGATCCGAACGAGCCATTAGGGTATGATCCATCCACGGTGTCTTCCACGCTGTCAGCAGCCCTGCCAGTGGAGGTTATTTCTACCACAATGACCACCACCGGGGAAATGTATCCTATGACAACCTGGGTGGCCACCCATCTCGCCAGTGGACGCCAGCTTTCGACGAGGGCACTTATAAAAAACGGAATCACGCAGGAGGTTCTACGGGAGGAACGCTGGCATCACGATGGTTTGTGGCGTGTCACCGAACATCGGATTGATCCCGATGGAACTCACGACGGTGTCCTCAATCAGAAATGGGAATACCAGACCCCTGATATGACAGGCTTGTCCGGATTCCACCGCACCGCCATCCGCGATCGCAACGACAAGGGAATCGTCACTACGCGAGAGACGGACGGATTCGGGAGACCTTTGCGGGATTTAATTTCCGGTTATGAAGGGGCGGGGCTTGTGCCTGCCGACAACAACATTCGTGTTTCATACACTTATAGCACTGCCTCGGTGGGCAGCACCGTGCATTACCGCACCACCGCCACGTTGGATGGGATCGACGCAGCAGGAACAATCCTCACCGGCATCGCACCTTCCGGTAGCAGCACCCAGTGGAGCCGTGCTTCCACTCTGGCCGTCGATCTCGCCGGGCGCACAGCCCGAACCGAGAGCGTAACCGGACGGGTGTATGACCATACCTACAGTGTGGATGCCCCCACTGGAAATTATTTGAAGCAGATCAGCCTGGCGTCAGTTTTGCTAAAACGGGATTCTTATGGCAGGCATGGCAGGCTGCTCAGAATGGAAAGCCTGATCCAAACAAACCCCAGCGTGCCCGTGCCCGGGTCGCTATTTTCTTATACAGGACAAACCAAAACACAGCGGTATGCGGACCGCATGCCAGCTGATTGGCAGTTGCAGCGAAAGGAAGCCCTTTCCACTCTGATAGTTCCCGGGGATGCCCCCACCGCGAATGCCGCCGTCACCACCAGACAGTATGATGGGCTGGGCCGGGTCACCTACCGCTGGCATCCTAGTTCACTCAACAACGACGCCACTGGCACGCCGATGCAGTTTACGGAGACCTATGGATATGACGATTTTGGCCGCCCGAGTTCGCGCACCCTCCCTTCCTCTGGCGGAGGTAATCCCAGTGTGCGTCTGGCCTACACTTCGGACGCCACTGGCCAGTACACCACGTCGGGCCTGGCTACGAGCAGCGGCACCACCCCTGTGGCCAGCATCCGCCACACCACTACCAAGAGAGTCAAAGATGCGAGCGACCAATGGTGGGATGTGGTCATTGAGCGGCTGGGATCTTCTTCAGCGACGCCGGCCAAAACCACCAAGACCTGCCTCGGGCCCTTCCCAAATGACCGGGTGGCTAATCGGGTGACGACACTGACACGGATCGAAAGCGATGGGCTGGCCTGGGAGACTGAGCTGCGCCGGGAGCCGGAGGCAAAGAAAACCACCTTTTTTGACAGAAGGGGTGCCGTGGGAGGCAGCCTGAATACCCGTTCTTATGAATCCTACGCGGGCCTAATGCGGATCGTGTACGATCCCAGCGCCACCACGCTCCTTACGTATTCGCCGCTACGCGAGCGCATCCAGCTTGTTTCCGCGGCTTCGCTCGGCAGCCCGCCCACCTTGACCTATTACCCGGGCACAGGCCGTGTCTACCGGGAGTCAAAAGGGGGCACCGTGGTCAAAACTTCCTACTACTACACCGGCAACACTTTCTATAGCGGGCTGGTCAGCCAGATTGATACCCCCACACCGGCGGGCACTGGTTCCGCATACCGGGCCTATGATTCAGTGGGCACGCTGATTTTTGAATGGGGGAATGGCACCCAACCGGTCAAATACACCTACGACACCTTCCTGCGGATGGCGTCCATGACCACCTATCACACGAGTTCCCTCAGTGATTTTGGCGCTGCCACCTGGCCTTCTTCCGGCGGCCAAATCACCACTTGGAATTATGGCACGGCGGGAGAATTGGCCCTTCAGCGGGAGAAAGTCTATCCCGACAGTCAAAAAACCCGCTACACCTATCACCCCAGTGGCAAACTGGCCACCCGCCTCTGGAGCCGCGGCGGCGGCATCACCACCACCTACGGTTACGATGGCTACGGTCGGCTCACTTCAATTGATTACCCCAGTCATCCCTCCAGCCCGGACAATGGCGCTTCTTACGACGTGACCTACGCCTACAATCCGGCGGGACAAATTTCGGAGAGGTACGATGCAGCGGGAAAAACCACCATCACCTACCGGCCCGATGGAAGGGTGGATGATGAGACAACGGCGACCAGCTCCGGAACCCAAAACCTGCTGGTGGGGGCTCAGGTGTCCCGCACCTTTGATGCTCTGGGCCAACTTGAAAAACTTGATTCCCAGGTTACTTCCTCAGCCGTCTCTCCCACCATCAAATACGCCTACGAAAACGTCAATTTTGGACGGCTGGGCGAAATTGAGGTGAGCACAATCGGCAGCACCACTACCTATGACCGACGCCTCCGTTACTTCTATGGCACGGACACCCGCTATTGGACCACGCTGTATGGCGATGTGAAAAGCGGCGGTTCTTACGCCAATACCTCCCGTGGGGAGCGCAATTTCAGCTCCGAGCGCCTGTCCTATGCTTACTGGTACGGAGTCAATGGCGGTTCGTCCGCGCTGATCCAACGGTTCAATTTAGACTACACTGGCGACTTGGTGACGGGCGTGCGGCGTGAAGATGGGAAATGGCTCTACGGCTACGACACAGCGGGCCAGGTGACCGCGGCGCGGAAGGAATTCGTCAATGGCTCGGGCGTGCCCACCGGTGAGAGCTATGGTGGGACCAAGGCAGGCTACGCGTACGATCTGATGGGTAATCGCACCTCCAGCAGCGAATATGGCGGCGGGGTTTCCGATGCGGCCACACCCGTCACCCGGATCTACACCCCCAATGTGCTAAACCAATACTCTCCCATCACCAACGATCAGACCGTGTCCGTCACTGGTTTCCGGCCCAACAGCTCCACCGCCGTGACGATCAATACCGTGGCCCCGACCTACCAATCGGGCGGCAACGGGCTGTACTGGTGGCGGAATTTCACACACACCCCCGGCACCACGTATGAGAACATCATCATCAAGGAGAACGGCGCCACTGTGGCCGTGGGGAGCCAGTATGTGCCGCCTAGTAGCGAATCCCTGGCCTACGACACCGATGGCAATCTCACTAGCGATGGACGGTGGGCTTACACTTGGGATGCGGAAAACCGCCTGCGCATGATGACCAGCCACACCTCCGGCTCGGCCAATCGCTGGCGGCTCACTTTCAGCTACGATGGGCTGTCCCGGCGGATCGAGAAGAAAACGGAACTTCAGTATTCCGGGGCCGGGGGTTGGTTTCTGACCAGTTGGGAGCGTTACGTCTACGATGGCTGGAACCAGATTCTGACTGTCCATATGGAAGACAATGGCACCACCGTGCGGGGCAGGGTTTCTACCAACGTGTGGGGGCCGGACTTGGCCAGCCTGCCGTATGACCGCCAGACTTGGCAGGCTGCGGGGGGCGTAGCAGGCCTGGTGCTCATCCGCGACGGAGTCACAACCTTCACCGGGCATGCGGGTTGGTCTGCCCCCACCGATCCCACCGATGACGACTATTTCCTCTTCCATGACCGTCTGGGCAACGTGACCGGCTACCGCAAGGCCGTGGTGGGCGTGGCCGTCGGCGCCATGGCCGCCATCTACGAATACGATGCCTTTGGCCGCGAACTCCGCGCCTCCTACGACGCTGTCGGCTCACCCAACGTCAAAAACATGCCCTACCGCTTTTCCACCAAGTTCACCAATGTGGAGAGTGGGTTCAATTATTTTGGGTATCGGATCTATGAACCGACGAAAGGCAGATGGCTAAATAGGGATCCTATCGGAGAACGGGGCGGGTCGAACCTGTATTCGATGGTTGGGAATGATGCGGTCAACCAAATTGACGTTCTCGGGCACGGAAAAATCTGCGTGGCACCTAACTGCAAGGACATTGATCTCTCAGGATACATGTATCTTGCGGAAGCGGAGCCACCTGCTCCGGGAAGTGCAGCAGAAGAAGGACCCAAAATTCCAAGAGAATTGCCTTCACCTGACAAATGTGTGGAGGCAGACGCCATATATTATCCTGGAGGTGCCACAAAAATTGGGAATACTGGAACAATGGTCGTTCAATGTCCCTGTGGAAAGCCTGAGAATAAGTGGAGTCCCGGTTGGTTCCCGAGTAAGGGCAATGGAGCTTATTGGCCGTCCGGAGAACAGGGGCCTGGAGGCAAGTCCCCACAAGAAAGTCGATGGCCCAATTTGCCGGGCGGACCATTCCCACCGTATCCTGACGCTCCTGGAGTGACTCTGCAGCCACCGCTTGACCCTTTCGATTGGGATATTCCACCACCAGGAGGATACGTTGGCGGTCCATAGTGCATTTTGAAAATGAAGCGCGCGGTTATTATTGTCGTTATCGGTGGTTTTCTCGGTGCTTCGGTTCCCTTGGGGATTTCAAAGCTACGGCGCCGTCAAACGATTACTCCCGAAAATTTTGATCCAGACTTGATGTCGATGGTGGTCGAAGGATGGTCGATTGATGCCGTGTATAATTGCTTGGGAGAGCCATTATTAATCGGATCAAACGTAAATGATAGCGGGGAAATAAGTCAGCTTGGCTTTGAATTGCGGAATGTATCTAAAGAGAATGCGAAGAAAGTTGCTCGCTTGGCATCCGGGAATTCAATCCCGATTCGATTGTCTTATGGAAAACCTAAAGTTGGCGCAACCGGCCATTTAAGATACGACGTAGTAATTGAGAATGAGAGAGTGGCTCATGTAGAGAACGGTATCTATATTGATTAGGGCGTGTATTAAAACTGGCAACACAGGTAAAGTTGGGTGATTGCTAGTGTAGTCCGTCTTACGGATTGCGAGCATTTTTCTGGACATATTGCTCGCCTCTTTGCAACGCCTCGCGAGGCCAGAATTCCGCTGTGGTGCGCAGCACCCCCATGATTCGCCCCGACGTAACCAACGCCTGTAGCGGCTAAGGTAGCCGTTCGACGGAACGTATCGCAAGCGTCTGAGCTGCCCATGCCGGCGGCTGACCGGGCCGCGGTAGAGTCGATGAAGAGCCAGCTCCTAAAGTTCCTCATATTTGGGATTTTTGTGAAGCATCAATCGGGCCTTCTATGTTCGGAAGAGTCTCTGCGGCCCGCCTCAGCGTCTCGGTATCGATGTGTGTATAATTTTGACTGACCGCTTTGGAGTCATGACCGACGAATTCCTGCACGATGGCCGGGGAAACGCCGGCGCTTTTCATGAGGCTGGTGAGGGTGTGGCGAAGCGAGTGGAACGACAATTCTGAAACCTCCCGGGTTCCGTTCCTGCCCTGTTTGGTTTGGGTATGCGAGCGTTTCGGGGCCAAGCCGGCGTCGGCCATGAGCTTTTGGAATTGGTTGGAAAGGGTGCCCACCCGCTGGCCGCCCTTGAGCCATGCTTTTGCGGTTGGGAATACGTATTTGGTTTCCGCTGTGCCTTTTGACTCGGCTTCCTTGAGCCAATGGAGGAGGGGAGTCGGTATCGGGAGGATTTGCCGGCGGCTGGTTTTTTGGGTGGTCAGGGTGAGGGTGGCCGTCTTGAGGTTGACCGATTCCCATTGGAGCGAGGCCACGTCGCCGAGCCGCTGGCCGGCGTAGAGGCCGGCGAGGATGAGGCCGCGCCATTCGCCTTGGGCGTCAGCCAGAAGCTTCCGGAGCTCCTCCACGGTGAAGGCGCGCCGTTCGCGCTGGCCGTCCGGCTGGCGCAAGGTTTTGACCTTGGCGGCCGGGTTCTCCTCGATCAGGCCGTCCCGCCACGCCTGCTGAAACGCGACCCGGATGATTTTGAGCTTTTTGTTGACCGAGCTGGGCCCAACCCGGGCGCTTACTTTGTCCCGGAAATGGGCGACGTCGGTGGTTGTGCTGAATGCGAGATCCTTGTTCGCCCGGTCACCCAGGGAGGCGATGAACTCGGTCGCGGCCGACTCGTATTCCTTCAACGTGGTGGCCGCCACCGTCCCCTTCCGGAGACTCGCCCAGCGGGTCAGGTAGTCCTCGGCCGAGTGCGATTCAAGCCGCCGCCCCGACTGGGCCTTGTAGATGTCGGCGATCACCCGTCGCGCCTGGGACTCGGTGAGGTGTGTTTTGGAGGCCTCCTCGTACTGGATGGCCAGTTTGATCGCGACCCGGCGGTCGGTCGTTTTGGTCGAACGCTGGGTGCGAGTCCCGTCCGGCAAGGTGAAGCACGCGAACCAGAATGGGCTGTTGGGTTTTCGTCGCAAGGAGGCCATAGAATGGCAACAATAATGGCAACAATAATGGCAACGTCACGGATGTCACGGATGTCACGTCCATCTGATTTGTCGCGATTTACGCTGGGCCGCGGTCGAACCGAGGGTTCGAATCCCTCTCTGTCCGCCAGTTTTATAAAGCCTCAAATATCAGCCGATTAGAAAATCGGCCCAGGCTGAAAAGTTGGGGAATGGCAAGGCTTCACTCTCCGTGGCTCCTCGAAAACAGCCGCCACCCCTCTTTGACCGACGGCAATCGCTCCATTGTTGGTCAATTTGCCAGTCACCGGATCGGCGAGAGGGCTGAACGCTGAATAAACGCGCTGGATTAACTTAAAAAGGAAATTGCGTACGCGTCGCAGACACCTGATCAGAACCCCGGCCTCAACGGGGCGCCAGGGAAAGCCCAGGGAATCGTGTCCCATGGAGTGGGCAAGGCTCCGTTGGAGCCACTCGAACACCGAATTTCCAAGCCCATGCCCTCCTGAGACGCGGGGTTCCTATGGGCACGCGTCAAACGCATACGTTGGGTCAGCATTTTACAAAATAACTCACCTTGACAATAAGTTGAGTAATAATGTAACATGACGGTATGTCATTCGGTGTTTCCACGAGTGAGGTGCTGAGCCTCGCTGGAAAGAAAATCCTTCAGTCGAAGGAACTGGAAGCACGTGGGGTGTCGCGGATGCAACTGCGGCGGCTGGTGGCGGAGGGGGTGCTGGAACGGACTCAACGGGGGCTTTACATGGCGAAGGATTTTCCGGTGGATGCCCATATTTCTCTGGCGGAGGTGGCGGCGCGGTCGCCCAAAGCGGTGATTGGTCTGCTTTCGGCGCTGCGGTTTCATGAACTCACGACGGAGAATCCATCCGATATTTATATCATGCTGCCGGTCGGGACTAAACGGCCCCGGATGACCAATCCGCGGCTGGAGGTGTCGTGGTCAAAGCCGGAAATGCTAGCCTCCGGGATTGAGGAGCACGTCATCTGCGGGGTGACGGTCCAGATCACCAGTCCGGCCCGGACGGTGGTGGATTGCTTCAAATACAGGAGCAAGGTGGGACTGAATGTGGCCGTGGAGGCGCTTCACGATGCGTGGCGGAAAAAGAAGGCGACGGCGGATGAACTGTGGAAACAGGCAGTGCTCTGCCGGATGGGAAATGTGATGAGACCTTACTTTGAAAGCCTGACCGCATGAATGACCGAAAGGATGCCCTCAAAAATGTGGCGACCTCGGTGCGGGATCGTCTCAGGTCATGGCGTCCACCGGCCAGGACTACAACACGCTGCTGATCCGTTATACGATTGAGCGATTTCTCTTCAGGCTTTCGGAATCCGAATACCGAAACCGCTTCGTGCTCAAGGGTGCCCTGCTGTTTGCGCTGTGGAATGAAACCCCGCACCGGGTGACGCGGGATCTGGATCTGCTGGGCTTTGGCGACTGCTCCGCCGAGGAGTTGGAGGCGGTTTTTGCCAAAATCAGCTCCTGTCAGGTGCCTGATGACGGGGTGATTTTTGATGGTGCTTCTGTCAAAGCCGAACCGATCCGCGCCCAGGAACTCTTTGTCGGGTTGCGGCTGAATATCCAAGGGATGATCGGGAGCGCCCGGACGCTGCTCCAGATTGATGTGGGCTTCGGAGATGCCACGGCGGTGCAGCCGGTCGAAGTGGAGTTTCCCTGCCTGCTGGGGGCTATGCCGGGGGCGAGGATCCGGGCCTATCGGATGGAAAGCGCTCTAGCTGAAAAGTATGAGGCGGCCGTGACCCTGGGGTTGCTGAATTCCCGGATGAAGGACTACTACGATTTTTACTTTCTGGGGAACCACTGTGCCTTCGACGGACAGGAGCTGGCCGATTCCATCCGCGCCACTTTTGAGCGACGAGCAAAGGTGCTTCCGGTAGAAATCCCTGCCGGATTCAGCGCCGTCTTTTGGAATGATCCGGGGCGTCAGGCCATGTGGAAGAGCTTCTGGAGAAAGTCCGTGAAGCTCGATCCGATGCTGAGCTTGGAACAGGTGGTTTCGTTGGCTGCCGGGTTTCTTATACCTCCCGCGTTGGCGGCAGCAGAACGCCGGACCTTCAATAGCTCATGGAAGCCGGGGGGCAGTTGGCAGGAGAACTGATTTCCCGCTCCCGCTTAAATTTGAATCCTTTCGACCCGGGGTATTCGTCCACGGCGGCTTCCAGAATGTCCGCGATGACTCAGATTAAAATAACACCGGAGGTGTTTTTCAAGACGGGGTGGTTGACTCAAAATTCATGACACCGTGAGGCGGGTTGAATTTGGGTCCGATTGGACCGGGCGATGTCCGGCAGTCCCTGATATTTCTCACGGAGCTGGCCATGCAGACGGACAAGGGCGCGGTGCTCGCGGCCAAAGCGTTCGAGGAATGGAGGCACCGGAAGGTGATGATTTCTCCGCTGAATCTCACGGAACGGCTCCGCGCGGCGGCGGGTGACTCAGGCTAATCGGCGGCTTTGCGCCCTTCTGGCTTTTAGGTTTATCAGCGGCCCAGCGCGCCAAACTTGATGAGTGGATGGCGCTGAAGCCGGGAACGCGCATCACCTGGCTGTCGTGGCTGCGGCAGTTGCCCGTGAAACCCAAAGCGCGGCATATGATGGAGCACATCGAACGTCTCCGGGAATTTCAAAGGCTGGCTCTTCCGGAAGGCTTGGAACGTCGGGTTCACCAAAACCGCCTGCTCAGGATGGCCCGTGAAGGAGGCCAGATGACCACGCAAAATCTCAGTAAATTCGAGAGTCGGCGGAAGAATGCCACGCTGGTGGCGCTGGCCATCGAGGGGACAGGCACGGTGATCGATCAGATCATCGATCTGCCTGACCGCATCATCGGAAAGCTTCTCAACGCGGCCCGGCACAAACATCAGCAGCGCTTCCTGCAGTCTGGCTGGAAGATTAATGATCCGCTCCTGTTGTATGGAAAAATCGGGCGGGCGCTGGTGAACGACGATCCGCCATTATGCGCCGGCCCTGCTGGAGGTTCTACAGTTGAACGCCGCTCCCGCCGGGAAAGCGGTAATGGAGGCTGTGGAGCAAATTCGTGCGTTCAACGCCGGTTTGCACAAGGAGGCGAGGTGGGGCGTATCGAGCGGACCCTCTTCATTCTGACTTGGCTGCAGAGCACGGAGCTTTGCCGCCGAGTCCATTAAAGATAGCCGGTGCCATGGCCGGGAGGATGCCGGCTTTAGCTGTGAAAATGCATCATTGGTTTGATGAATTGAATTCATGGAATCGCCTAAAACGGGCTTTAGGATGAAGATTGTGACATGCCGCTGCGCTGGACGGATCGGGGGGCTGTGCCAAGGTGCGCGATGGTGAAGGCAATTCTGAAAGCAGCGGCCCAGTTCGTAACCGACCCGAAGCTGTGGTTGGTCATCGCCGGTTCAGCAGTGGTTTCCCTGCTCTGTTTTACAGGAATCTGGTGGGGCGTGCGGGAAGGAGTGGCGTGGGTCGCGGAGCACTGGCCCAAGTATGCCGGCTGGCTCAAGTGGGGGCAGGGCACCCTGGGTTTCCTCACCGCCCTGCTCCTGTTTCCTGCGACCTTTGTCCTCGTGGCCAGCTTCTTTCAGGAGACCGTGGCCGATGCGGTGGAGGCGCGTCATTATCCCGCGTTGGGGAATGCCGATGGCGCGGGGCTGAAGACCAGTGTGGTGGCCGCGGCACGATTTTTCCTGCTCATGATCACGGTGAATTTGATCGCTCTGCCGTTTTATCTCGCCCTGATGTGGCTGGCAGGATCGGGCGCCCTTCTCATGCTTGCCGTGAATGGAATGCTGGCGGGGCGGGAGTATTATGAAATTGTTGCCCTGCGCCGCATGTCCCGTCAGGAGATGGACGCGTCCCGGCGTCAAAATCGCGGCGCTTATTTCCTGGCCGGGGTCTGCATCGCGGGATTGGGTCTGGTGCCCGTGGTCAATCTGCTGGCGCCGGTCCTCGGCATTGCCGTAATGGTGCATGTCTTCCATAACCGGCGGGTCTGACGGCCTTGAGCCATTTCCCCGGGCCGCTGGTCCGCCCCATGGGCTATCATGCTACAGGCCGCCTCGTCAGGCCATGATATCGCGGATGACCCGGCCGGAGACATCGGTCAGCCGATAGTCCCGGCCACTGTAACGGTAGGTGAGCTTCTCGTGATCGAGCCCCATCAGGTGGAGCACCGTGGCGTGGAGGTCGTGGACATGGACCCGGTTTTCCATCGCCCTCATCCCGAAATTGTCCGTGGCCCCGAAGCTCAGGCCGCCCTTCACGCCGCCCCCGGCCATCCAGGTGGTGAAGCCGTAATGATTGTGATCCCGGCCTTTGACGCCTTCCGAGGTCGGCGCGCGGCCGAACTCGCCGCCCCACAGCACCAAGGTTTCATCCAGCAGCCCGCGACCCTTCAGATCTCGTAGCAGGGCGGCAATGCCCCGGTCGCAGGAGTCCGCCAGCCGCTGGTGTCCGCCGACAATATCATCATGGCCGGTGTCCCACGGAATGTCGTAGTCATCGATGGAAATCGAGAGCTGAACCACCCGCACCCCCCGTTCGGAGAGCCTCCGCGCGATCAGACAACCCTTGGCAAAATCGCCCGGTCCATACAAAGCCAGGGTTTCCGCGCTTTCCCTGGTAGTGTCGAAGGCATCGGGCACCGCGAATTGCATGCGGAAGGCCATTTCCATAGCCCCGATGCTGGCTTCGAGACCGGCGTCGCCCTCCTCCCGTTGGAGGTCCATCCGGTTGAGTTGGGCCAGCAGGTCGGCCTGCTGGCGCTGCACCGTCCGGGGGGCGCTCGGGTTGAGATCGCGCAGGATCGATTCCGGCGTCATCTTCCCCAGATTGACATGGCAGCCGCCGTATTCGCCGGGCAGAAACGAATTCCCCCAGTTGGCCCGGCCGCCGCGGGGTTCGGCCCGGGGGCACATGGAAACAAATCCTGGCAGATCCTGGCTTTCCGATCCCAGGCCGTAGACCAGCCATGAACCCATGCTGGGACGGGTCGGCTGCAGGGCCCCGAGATTCATCATCATGATGCCGCTGGCATGTTCCGGAATGTCCGTATGCATCGAGTGGATGAAGCAGATGTCGTCCACGCAGCTGCCCACGTGGGGAAAGATGTCGCTGACCCACTTGCCGCACTGGCCGTAGGGTTTGAAGCCAAAGGGGGATTTGAGCAGGCCTCCTTTGGTGTTCCGCAGCGACTTGAAATCCACTTCGCTGGGGCGCTGCCCCTCGAATCTGGCAATGTCAGGCTTGTAGTCGAAGGTGTCGACATGGGAGGGGCCGCCTGGCATGAAGAGTTGGATGATCCGTTTGGCCTTGCCGGGGAAGGGCGGCACCAGCGGGGGAGAGGCCGGACCACTGGCCGGACTGGCGAAGGCCCCGGCTTGTCCCATGACCCCGGCGAGTCCGATCGAGCCCAGGCCTGCTCCGAGCCGGCGGAGCATGGCCCTCCTCGACAGGCCGGAGTTTTGATGGAAGGGAAGATATTGCATAAGCGGAAAAGCTACCTGACAAAGAGGAATTCATTACTGCTCAGCAGCACCTGGGCATATTCCTCCCATGCCGCCGGCGGAGGAGGGCCGCCGGCCGGATCCCTTGCCAGGAAAGCGAGGCCGGCTTCCAGCTCCGGGCCGGCCGGCAGGCGGCCATGGAGCAGGCGGTAGGCCGCTGCGATGCGGGCCCCGGGCGTTTCACCGGTCAGGCGGGCCACCAGCGCCCGGGCCCGGGCCGTCATGAAGGGATTGTTCAGCATGAACAAAAACTGTTGGGGCACGATGCTGGTGGTGCGTCCGGCACTGGTGGCCCGGGCACTGGGCAGATCGAAGAGGCGCAGGAAATCGTCGGATTCGAAACGGTCGCCGTTGCGGCTGATGATGCTGTAGAGGGTCCGGCGCGGGCTCTGCAGGATGGTTTCCGTGGACGGCCCTCCCAGCGTGGGATCCAGTCCCCCGGTGACCGCCAGCAGGCCGTCGCGCCAGGCTTCTGCATCCAGCCGCCGGGGTTCCATCCGCCAGATCAGCCGGTTGTCGGCATCCAGTTCCATGGTCCGGGGATCGCTCCGCGTGCCCATCTGCCACGCGGCTGACAGCAGGATGGTGCGGTGCAGCTTCTTCAGCGACCAGCCGGAATCGATAAAATGGCGCGCCAACCAGTCCAGTAATTCTGGATGAGTGGGTTTTTCGCCCACCGCGCCGAAATTGTCAGGAGTCCGCACCAGGGCCCGTCCAAAATGGTGTCTCCACACCCGGTTCACCATGACCCGGGCGGTCAGGGGATTTTCCGGATCGACGATGGCTTCGGCGAGTTCGAGGCGTCCGCTGCCGCGGGTGAAGAGAGGCGGCGAGGCTCCCGCCACAATGCGCAGGAATCGGCGTGGGGCATTTTCACCCGGCTTCAGCAGATTGCCCCGCAGCGCAATCTTCATGTCTGCATTCCCGGAGTCCGCCACCGCATGCACGACCGGATAGGGCGGTGCCGCGGCCATCCGCAGGGTGGCGAGTTCTTTTTCCTTGGCCGCGACGGCCTCGTTTTCCGCGCCTCCGGCTTCCGCCTTGGCTTGCTTGGCGGCTTCCTTGAGCACGTTAAGCTGCTTTTCGCATTCGTGGATGGCCGCCTGGCTCCGCTCGTAACTATCAATCACCGCCTGGGGAGTCCCCGGCGCGCTCCGGTCGTCGTTCCGCGTATTTTGGAAAACCCCCGCGATCGAATAATAATCCTGCGTCGGGATTGGGTCGAATTTGTGGTCATGACAGCGGGCGCAGGACACGGTCAATCCCAGCAGACCGCGGGTCACGGTATCCACCCGGTCGTCCAGCGTCTCCGCTTGGGCCACCGCCTTGCCCTCGTCGGTGTTGCCATCAGAGATATAACTTGGCCCGAGGGCCAGAAACCCCGTCGCCGTCACGTTGCCCCCGGGCATCAAATCGCCCGCGAGCTGGTGTTTCACAAACTGATCGAAGGGCAGGTCGCGATTCAGCGCCTCCACCACCCAATCTCGGTAACGCCACGCTTCGTTGCGCTTGCCCTGACCATCCAGAAAACCACCCAGCCCATCGCTGTAGCGGGCCACGTCCAGCCAATGCCGGCCCCAGCGTTCCCCATAGTGGGGCGACGCCAGCAAGCGGTCCACCACCCGCGCAAAAGCGTCAGGCTGCGGGTCGTTCACAAAAGCCTCCGCCTCCTCCCCCGTCGGAGGGAGGCCAGTCAGATCATAGCTGGCGCGGCGGATCAGGGTCAGACGGTCCGCTTCCGGGGCGGGCGAAAGTCCCGCCGATTCCAAGCCCGCAAGGATGAACGCATCCACCGGACCCCGGGGCCAGCCGGTATTCCTGACTGATGGTGGTGCAGGCCGCTGCATCGGCTGGAAGGCCCAGTGTTTTTGGCGCAGCTCGTCCCAGTTCCATGTCACCTGCTCCATGGACCCGGGAGGCTGCTCTACCGGCCAGGGCGCTCCCATTTTCACCCATTGTTCAAAGTTGCCGATGATCCCCTCATCCAGCTTCGCCCGGGGAGGCATCGCGGTGTCAGGGTCGTGGTATTTCATGGCCTGGTAGAGCAGGCTCCCGGCGGGATCGCCCACCACCATGGCGGGCCCGCTCCCGCCCCCTTTGAGCATCCCCTCGAGGCTGTCCAGCCTCAGGTCCGCCTTGAGTTTTTTGGCCTGGGCGGAATGACAGTCATAACACTGGGTGGCCAGCACCGGCCGGATTTTTGATTCGAAAAATTCGATCTGCTCCGGTGGAAATGTGGCGGCGGCGCCTGGCAGAAGAGTGGCGCCGCACAGCAGCCCCAGCAGGCCGGACACAACCCGGCCCGTCGCCGGATGCCATGCCGCCGGGGTCTGTGAAAAGTGCTGTAAGGGCATCCTGGTGATAGTCGCCGGGCATCAACCATGTCCAGCTCCCAGCCAATACGCTTTCAGGCACCCCTCTGTATCACTCCTTACCAGCGTCGTCCCCGGCGCTTCCGCGCTGAATTTCCAGTGCCTTCCCAGGTCAAAGGCACCCGCTCCACGGGCCGGCCCATCCTCCCCGTGATCCCCGCTGACAAGGCGCGGGAGCCGTGGTACGCTTTTGGCAAATGAAGGCGTTCCACGATTCGGCCGCGATCTTTGCCAGGGTGCAGACCTCCGGCGGTTGCGATACCCTCCGTCAGCTGCTGCACGGGCTGTTGGATAACAAAGGGCGGATCGAAGAGGAGGTCCATTCCATCCGGAAGCTCGGCAAATCCGTGCGGGGTGGACTCGCCATGTTCTGCCTCGAAAAATCAGCCGGCCGGGAAATCCAGGCGGTGGGGCGTTTGCTGTCCGGGCCGCGGGACGCCGTGACCCGCTGGCACACCTGGAACAAGCTGGAATGGCACGGAGAGCCCCCACTGGCCGCCGCCGTGGCGGGCCTGCTGCAACAGCAGACCCACTCTGCCGCCCGCCGTCCCCCGCCGGAGACCATCGCCTGGTGTGCCGACCGCGTGGGCGCCGCCCAGCAGACCTTGCAGGATGTCCCGGCGGACGAACTCCCGGAGCGTCTCCGCCAAGGCCTCGCCAAGCTGCGCCGGCGGGTCCGCCAGCGCTGCGCCCGGCTGGAATACGGGGTGGGGGCCGATTTTCACGAGGCCCGCAAGGCTGTGAAAGCCTGGCTCGGGGCCGTCGGTTTCCTGCCAGCGGGAGTGGCCCTCTCCCATCCACCGATGGATGAACTGGCCGAATGGCTGGGCCATGAAAACGACCTCGCCATCTTGTCCGTCTGGCTGGAGGATCACGGGTTCAACCAACGCTTCGCGCCCAGCCTCTGGAAAACCCTCTGTAGCGCCCGCCGCCACCTTCAGCGGAAGATCGTCAAGCACCTCGACGGACTGGACAGCTGGAAGTAGATCAGCTGATCAGCAGCAGGCGCGGCGGCTGGCCGGGCAGGGTCTCCGGTGCACGGTGGATGCAGGGCGGGACGGGACTGCCGGGATAGTCCACCGCGATGCGCCACAGATTGCCATGGCCAAAGGAAAAGGGCTGCGCCTGCGGGGCCGGGGCGTAGTGCAGGTCATAGCAATTTTCGTTCAGGTATTCCAGGAAGTCCCCGTCATCCTCCCCGCCGTATTCCTTCAGGAGCTCGGCCCGGGTTTCCGGCACGTCCACCCATCGCTGTGCCTCCTCGTTGCGCAGGCCCTCGCTTGATGGCCCATGGTAGGTGCACAGCCACGTATCCGCCTCCTCCGTCGCGCTGTCCGCGTGGAAGGAATAAACATCCGTGCGCACCGCCCCCGGCTCCTCCTCGCGCGGATAACTCTGGATGCAGTCGAGGATCGGGGAGAGCCCCTGCTCCCGCAGCCGCCGCTGGTCCTCCAGTAGAATCCCGACCGCCACCCGGCCCGCCGCGCTCAGCGTCAATCCCTCCAGCCGTTCCTCATCCAGCGTCGTGATCCCTCCATTGCCCCCCAGTTGGGACACCACCTCACTGAAATCCCCCGGCAGGGTCCGCGCCCAGCACAGCGCATTCACGCCGTTTTCAAACGGAGTGGTCACCAGTTCATGGAAACTATGCACCAGCTTGATGCGGGGATAGCCGGAGGGCAGGGGGAAAGGAGTCATGCGCGGCCCACAAAGGGACAAGGAAGCGCGGGCGGAAACCGCGATTTGCCGGGACGGTGGGGAGGGGGAGGTTGATGGGGGGGAGACTGCCGTTTCCCCTGAATGGTTTGCAAAGCCTGTTGGGCTGCGTTCCTCGGGAGGGTGGTGGAGACATCCGGGGAAGGGGGGTGGAAGGCCCCGGGTTCCGTTCGCGTTTGAGGCCTTATGCCTTTCCTTCGCTGGTCTTTCCTATCGCTTTTGGCCGGTTTATCCGTCGGGGTTTGCACTTGTCCACGCGATACCGCAGCGGCAGAGCGCCCTAAAGGAATCAATCCCAACTCGCCGGACACCATCGAATTGACGCGGAAGATCCGGGATCATATCGTGGAGACCAGCGGTGGGGACACGGGAGCGGATTTTCAGGCTTACGAGGGCTGGATGACCAAGATGGCGGTTCCCCGGAGGTTTGCGATGGTGCCGATTCCAGCGGGGGAGTTTTTGATGGGCAGTCCGGCCACGGAAGCGAAGCGCCATCCGGACGAAGGGCCGCAGGTGAAAGTGAAACTGGATGCCTTTTGGATGGGGGCGACGGAGGTGACGTGGGATCTCTACAAGCCCTTTATGGACACGGCCGTGATGCGTTGGAAGGATGGCAGCAAGAAGGAGCCGGTGCCGGATGAGAAGCCGGTGGATGCGATCAGCCGTCCCACCGCGCCCTACACGGACATGACCTTTGGGATGGGAGAGTCCGGTTATCCCGCGATTTGCATGACGGAGCACGCCGCCAATAAATTCTGTCAGTGGCTCAGCGCACAGACCGGGCACTTTTACCGGCTGCCCACGGAGGCGGAGTGGGAATACGCTGCCCGGGCCGGCACTACCACGGCCTACTCGTTCGGCGATGATGTTTCGAAGCTGGGGGAATATGCCTGGCATTGGGAGAACAGCGACGCGACCACTCATCCGGTCGGGAAAAAGCTGCCGAATCCCTGGGGGCTTTACGACATGCATGGCAACGTGGTCGAGTGGGTGCTGGACCAATACCGCCCTGACTTCTACGCGGCCCTTACTGCCCAGTCTCACGGAGGGACGGTGGCCAATCCCTTCAACCAACCGGTGACACCCTACCCCCGGGTGGTGCGCGGCGGATCGTGGGATGACGATGCGGACCAGCTCCGCAGTGCCTGCCGTCGGGGATCCAAGGACGTTTGGAAAGTGATGGATCCTCAATTGCCGAAAAGCCGCTGGTTCCACACCGGCGCCCAGTGGCTGGGATTCAGAGTGGTCCGTCCCCTCAAAGTGCCCTCCCTCGAGGAAATGCACGACGCTTGGAACTGCGGAATCATTATTGAAAAATAACACCGGGACTTTTCCCGGGGAGGAGGCTTTTTTCAACAATCACCGGGGGCTTTCCGGAACGTTCCTATTTGGTGAGGGACCCCGGACGCATTCCCCGGCAGTTGGGATATTGGGAACATCCCCAGAAAATCCCGCCAATGTTGCTGCCCCTCCTGGCTTGGCGTTCCACCATGCGGTCGCCGCAGTTTGGACAAAACGGTATCGTCGCCGGACCGGCGTGGGGGTAGGCTTGGGCCGGGGTATCGGTGGAAATCTCCCAGGAGATATCCTGATGGGCGGGCGTTCCGGTGCGCAGGTGGTGGACCATTTGCGCGAACCGGTTGCCGGGGATGAGCTCAAGGCTGGCCTGACTCAATCCGAAGGCCATGGCTTCCGGAGTGAAATCGCTGGTGGTGATGAAGATGCCTTTATCGGCCCTCTTGGAAACCACGACGCCGAAGAACTCGCGGACAGCGTGGACGCCGATGCCGGTGCTATTATATCTTTTGCACTGTACCAGTATCCGTTTCCGGTCCTTGCTCATGTCGAGGTCGATTCCTCCGTCCGGTCCGGCTTTTCCAGTATGGTCGACCTGATAACCCCGTTCACGATAGTAGGCCGCCGTGAGGTGCTCAAACTCTTGCCAAGGGACGTCCTTGATGTCCTGCAGAGTCTTGATTTTTTTAAGTGATTTAGAGGACCGTCGGGCTTTCAGGGCGGAAGCAAGGGCCGTGAATCCTACCACCGAGGGGAGCACGGGCCAGGACGGCTGCAGCATGATGACAAGGATATGATTTGGGTAGTACGAAGCAAAAAGGGAAGCGGCTCCCCAGATGATGAGGCCAAAGAGGAGACTGCACCACCAGGGCAGGGCAATCAGGCCATCAATGAGGTGCCCGCCATTGGACTTGCGGGAACGGGGATAGGCCATGGAGATAGGAAGGGAGGTTTGGTGTCAGATCCAAGTCAGGAATGTAGCGGCGCGGGGGTGAGGCGCAGGGTGGTGGTGGCGTTGAGCCGGTCCTTGGCTGTTTTGATGATCTCCTCCAGGAAGTAATGGGTGGCGCTGGTGTTGAAAAATTTAGCCATGGTAATTCTAGTAATTGTAGACCATCTGTTCTGAGCGTCAACGCATTCTTTGTTATTCCTGTCATGTCCGGACCGTCCAGCGAACTCCCTCTGCCCCTCACTCATGTTTTTGTGGACTTTGAGAATGTCCACCAGATCGACTTTTCGGTGATGGGGTCCAATCCGGTCCACTTCACGCTATTGGTGGGGGCCAAGCAGCCCCGGATGGACGTTGCGTTGGTCGAGCAGTTGTTGGAAAATGCCGACGTCGTGGAACTGGTGCGCTTGACTTCATCAGGCAAGGACGCCCTCGATTTCGCCCTCGCCTATTATCTGGGGCGGGCCGCGGTGGGAGATCCCACGGGTTATTTCTACATTGTCTCGAAGGATAAAGGGTTTGATCCGCTGATCGAACATCTGCGGAGTCGGCGCATCCGGGCCCACCGCCATGATGATTTCAGCGCCCTGACTTTTTCCGCTCCCGGGAAGGCCCCCTCCACGCTGCCCGGGGAGCCGCTGGAGCGGGCCTTGGAACATCTCAGGAGAAACCCCAATAACCGACCGAAACGGAAGAAAACCCTGATCAGTCATCTGCGAAGCCTGCTTGGCAAAACAGCCTCCGAAACCGACGTGCTGGATTTGATGGTGGAACTGAAGAAGGGCGGACACCTCATCCTGGAAGAAAAGGACCGGGTGACTTATCGGGTCTGACCGGTCTAAAGAAGATCTGCCGGAGGGATTGAAAAAGTGATGTTTCCGGCAAAAAGGGCAGCGGGGGCGGCCCTCCGGCCGGTGCCGCAGAATGCCCGGGAGGCGGCGGCGGGATTGGGCAGGATGCGAGTTTAGGGAACCGCCAGGAGGCGGATTTCTCCCGTGGAAGTCCTTTGGCCCGGTTCCGGCAGAAGCAGGAATGAATCATTCAATCGAGATGCCATCTTTCCAGACGCCATGAAACTTCCTGCCCGCTACATCCGGATCCTTGTTCAGCTTTTTTGCCTGCTGGGCATCATGTCCTGCCAGACCCGCCAACCGGAGACCGCTTCCCCCACCAACCAAGGTAAACCTGATTCTGTTTCCACCAGCGACGTGAAATCCATGGACCATGCCAAGGACAAAATGTGAGATTCCTCCCGGAGCGCCGCCTGAGCCGGCCGCGCCGGGCGAAATCCTTCATCCCGTCCTGGAACATCTGTCCGCGGAAGTCACCCGCCGCCACCAACTGAGTCTGCCCAAGGATCTGGTGAAAATTCCCGCCACGGAGATTGCCGATCATTTCCTGAAGGCCCGGCAGTACGTCTGAACCCCATATCACCCCGAAACCTAACTCTATGAAAACGAATCACTTCCAAGATAAAGCGGCGCCTGCGCCAGTGAACACTCCAGTCAATTCAGATAAAGATACCGACTCCCTGGGCGGGGTGCCGATCATCGAAACCGACAACTTGGATGAAACGGTGCTTGGCGCCGCTTCGGTGGGCCACCCTGACCAGGTTCCGCCTGAGGTCGTGCGGGGAACCGAGACGCTGACGGAATGGGACGAGCCTGCCGATACATCGGGAACCTGGACCCCGCGGGAGGGCAGGGATGGCGGAACGCTGGAGGCAGAACGATTGGTCGAAGCCGGGAATGAGGAGGCCGACCGCGAAAGACGTCTGGCGGCCGGGGAAACAGAAGACTGAATTTCTGTGGGTAGCTATTGACGGGAGGTGGGCGCGAGCAGTTCATCCTGCGTTAAGCGGGCGGCGCAGCAGGGCTGCGGCCGGAAAGCGGCAGCGGGCTGCACGCAGTCCAAGGCCGGGGGCAGCGAAAGTGTGCGTGTATGTAAAGCATTTGGTAAATTCTCAAGGGCTCGGGGACCCTCGTCCACCCTGGGATCTGCTGGATCGTTCGCTTTACGCGGGCCGGTGCGGTCAGTGGTAGGCGAGGACTTCCACGTGGCGATGCAGGGGCGGCACGAGTCCATCCCGGATGGCATCCTTGACCACATGGCCAACGTTATGGGCCAGCAGGGCTTCGTGGTATTCACGGACGCCATGTTTTTCGCCTTGGCGCAGCGCGGCGACGGCAGAGTCCTCGCCAAACCAAGCGGCCACGGTTTCGACCGTGCCGGCGAGGCTGCCCCAGGAGCCGGAAGAAGTGGAGGGTTCTCCGCCGTGCTGCTTGATGAGGTCCCGGAGGATTTGCGCACTGCTGATGTGTTCCCGGCGGATCCCGCAAAGAACGGAATGCAGGGGGGACCCGGTGAAATTGTGAATGGCGTGGCCGTAGGTTTCGATGGCGGAGAGTTCGCCGCGCAGGAGGGAATCGAGGATTCCGTTGGTGTGTTCGGTGGTTTTCATAATATAAAAAAAGCGGAACCTGACTGCACTCTTTTGCAGGGAAAATGCCAGGCGGCCGATTCCGGGGAAATGCCCTGACCAAAGCACCTCCGGCCCGTGCCAGCGTGGGCGAGGGGCCCGACGGAGCGGAAGCGCAGGGGGGAGACCCGGCGGTGCGGCCTGCAAAGTGCGGCACGGTGTTATCTTCAGGGTGGCAACTTGCCAGTGCAGGACCTGCTGCCGTCAGGGGGCGGGAGGTCAGGGATTGGGGGAATCCTGAAAATGGGAATCCGCAGGCCGGGGAGCCTTCCGAATTCATCACCAACCGGCCAGTCCCTGCCTGACGGCGGGGGGACTTGGAGGGGGCAAGTCCTTTACTGAGGGAAGACGCGGTAGAAGCGGAGGGTAGGGTTGGCCGGAATGGTGTTATCCAGGATGCTGGTGGTTAAGGCACCGGCGGCAGTGGGCTGTGAGCCTGAGGTGCTGGTGCCGTTGTTGTTCCAATTGCTTGGGTGAAGTCGGTGGAAGGGTTTGCGGCAGGCGGGCTTGCGTGACGGCCTGTGGCGCAGCGGCGGGGGGCGGTGTAAAAGTCAGCATACCCGGAAATTGGCGTGAACTTGCCGTAGGTCTGTGTTAACATCATTCACCCCCAAGCCAATGGCCAGAAGATACGATGCGAAATACGAGGCGGAAACTACCGCCAGCGCGACAATCGTCGAGGCTTGCCGGCAGGCGCTGGACTCCGATGATGATGACCGCGGAACTTCGCTGGGGGTCGTTCACTACCGGGGCGGACAGACGGAATTCGATCTCGGCTGCTACTATGCCGCAAGCCATGATGCGTTGGACCGGGTGACCGGGGCCGATGTTCTGGCACAATTGGGCTGGGGTGATGATTGCTTCCACGACGAGTCCGTGGAGGTGCTGCTGCCGCTGGTGGGAGATCCGGATGAACGGGTGATAGTGGCGGCGGCCCACGCCTTGGGGCACCGCCGGTCGGCGCGTGGCATTCCGGTGGTGCTGCCCCTGGTTTACCATCCGAATGCCGGCGTGCGGTATGCCGTGGTCCATGCGCTGAGCGGTCAGGAGGAGGGGGCGGCCCTGGCAGGCTTGATCGTACTGGCAGGAGATGCCGATCGTGATGTCCGCAACTGGGCCGCGTTTGGGCTGGGGAGCCTCTCCGACATGGATACGCCGGAGATCAGGGACGCCTTGGCACCATTGCTCGATGAGCCGGATGCGGAGATCCGCGGGGAAGCCCTGATCGGTCTGGCCAAGCGCCACGATCCCAGAGCTGCGCCGGCCTTGTTGCGGGAATTGGCGGGCTCCTTCCACGGATCCTGGTGTTTGGAGGCGGCCGGGTTGCTGGGCTGCCCGGAGTTGTTACCCCTGCTTTTGGAACTGCGGGCAAAAATCTGCCCCAAGGATGAGGCGGCCTTTTCCGCAGACCTGGACCAAGCCATCGCCGCCTGCTCCCGATGATGCACCAGGGAGTGATGAATGCCAGGGGATGCTGGAGAAGGGAAAAACCGTTAAGAAATAAAACCGGCGGATGAAGGTCAGTTTGGCGTGCCGGGAATACCAGAGGTAACCGGTCCACAAGGCGGTGGATCCCAGCATGGCGCCCAGGGCCACTACATCGGAGCCCCCATGCCGCTCGGAAATGGCGGGGGTGGACTGGACCACATAAAAGCTGGTGAGATTCAGCTCGACCATCCAGCCGGCGTATAACGTGAAGGCCAAGGGGAAATGCCGGTGCCTGCTGAAGAACAATCCGATCAGCAGCACCACGCCAATCCCCCCGAGGCCATGGTGTCGGAGTAGTCGAATAGCTTCACCGGGGCGCTCCGGATGCCGGGGGCCAGCAGGATGAGCCACCCCCGATGCTTTGAAGTTTCTGATCGGTTTCCAGCATGAAAAAGAAGGTGGCAGGGAAGGTCCGTAGCCCATGATGACCGGTCCTGGGGATTTCTGCCAGGTAAAAATCCGGCGTGGGGGGCTGACCTGGTAAGAGCCCGGGGATCGGTGGGATGGCCGGGGGCGGCCGGCTTGATTGGATGAAGGAATGACGGCACCGGCTAGGTGAAATCCTTAGTTCCCTCAGCGGCCCCCGTAACTGCAGCTGAATCACCAGAGACTAGTAAGCCGCCCGGGGTCATGGCAGAACTAGAGGGGCACGGCAGCACTGCCGCCACCACTACCACTACCACTACCGCGTCACATGACTTTGCAGCACTTCCTCGTCCCGGTGGATTTTTCCGGGGAAACCCCTGCCGCGGTATCCACCGCTGTGGAACTGGCCAGGAAGTTTTCCGCCCGTCTGACGCTGCTTCATGTGGTGGGGCCAGTGCTGCCGCCGACCGGAGATTTTTACCTGGTGGCGGCCATGGCGCCCATGTCGGCTACCTACAGTGAGAATCTGATCGAAGCCGCCCGGCAGGAATTGAATGCGCTGGTGGCGCGGACCCTTGGCGGAGTGCCGGTGGATACGGTCATCAAATTGGGCATCCCGTGGCACTGCATCGTCGATTTTGCCGCGGAGTATCCAACCGATCTGGTGGTGATGTCCAACCGCGGCCGCTCGGGGCTGAAGCATCTCTGGCTGGGCAGCGTGGCCGGTCGGGTGGTGCGGCATGCTCCTTGTCCGGTGCTGGTGGTGCGCCCGCGCATGGGAGGCAGCCCTCCTCTTTCGCTGACCAATCACTCGAAGGCAACCCAACCCAACCCAAAAACCAAAATCAAATATTATGAACGCGATCATGCCCTGGAATCCCCTACGTGAACTCGACTCTTTCGGCCAGCGTTTGAACCGGTTGATGGCGCGCTCTCCCCGCGACTTCCAACCCGCCTACAGCCTGTTCGCCCCCTCCCAGGAGCTGGAGGAAACCCTCTCCAAGTGGAATCCCGCCGCGGATATCTCCGAGACCGACAAAGCATACCGCGTCAAAGTCGACATGCCTGAAGTCCAGGAAAAGGACCTCAAGGTTACCATGAAAAACGGGGTCCTGGAAATCACCGGGGAGCGGAAATCCGAGTTGGAGGAAAAGGATGCGAAACATCACCGGATCGAGCGGAGTTACGGCCGCTTTGAGCGCTGCTTCTCCATGCCGGAAGATGCCAACGCCAATGCCATCACCGCCACCTATCAGCAAGGAGTGCTCACCATCACCGTACCAAAAACCGAAACCCCTCAGGCCAGGGAGATCTCGGTGAAAGTGAACTGAACCCTGCCTGGGCGCCCCTGCACAACTCCCATACTCATCTGATCAGCACCAACATGAACACCTCCACCTGCTCTCTCCCTCCCCAGCCCTCCAGTCTGTGCGCTTTGAGCGCACCCCGTCAAACCGCCCTGCCACCGGAGGTGCGGTTACGCACCCAGTGCAAGGTGGAATATACCATAGAAGCGAGCGTGCGGAATCGGATGGGCGGGGCCTCCGACGGGGATTCCCCCGGGGACGAGGAGCGTGAGGTGGTGATACTGA
>CAIZWU010000022.1 GCA_903936775.1 uncultured bacterium
AGGGCCGGCGCAGAGATCGATAAAATCGCCATTCTGGTAGCAGGAAATCTCCTCGCCTTCCGGGATCTTGTCGATCAAATCGAGCTTGAAGCGGCTGGGATTGCCGGGACGCCCGGTCAGGCCGCCGAGACGGCCGCTTTCGGCCATGGTCTTGGCTTCATCGCGGCTGATGACTTTCTTTTCGAACTTCTGGTTTTCCTTGGAGAGTTTTTTCATCTCCGCCTCGATGGCAGGGAAATCGTCCGGGGTGATCCGGTGTTTCATGTCGAAATCGTAGTAGAATCCGTAGTCCCCGGGAGGCCCATAGGCGAACTGCGCGTCCGGCCAGAGGCGGAGAATGGCGGTGGCCATGAGGTGGGCACAGGAGTGGCGCAGCCGGTCCAGATCGGACATCTGTTCGCGTTCTTCGAGGGTCTTGCGGTCGTTCATAGGGAAAAGGGGTCAACGGTCAGGGGACAGAAGTCTGAATTCTGGGAGGAAATTGGAAAAAGAGTTGGAGCAGCAGCTCACGAAGGACAGGAAGCGGAAAAAGGAAAGCGGGGAGGTTTGCCGGTTCACCGGCGGATTTCTGAACCAGGCTTCCTGAAAGTTTTCGACGGCCCTACAGCTTGATCCCTTTCAGCCCGAAGTGCGGGGCGGCGGTGAGGAGATGTCTGTCGGAGGAGTAGATTTCCGTGAATCCATGATCGGCGGCGCTGACGAGATGCAGGGTATCGGCGGAGCGCAGGAATACGTCAGGACTGAGGATGCCGAGACGGCGGATGGAGCTGTCCACCAACGAAGTGCAGAGAGGCAGCCAGGACCAGAGGCCATTGCTGATGTCGGTTTCGAATTGAGCCCGCAGTAGGTGATATTCGGATTGAGTCATACTGCCCTCCCGCAGCTTGCGGTGAAAAACGGAGGCGGTCTCCAGCTTGCCGTGCAACGCGCAGGCAATGGCACCGGTCTCAACCGCCTTGCGCTGCACCATCGCACTGTCTGGTTCAGCGAGATAGTATTTTGCAATGTAACAACCGTCGAAATAGATCATCGGCCGTCGCGCATTTCTGAAATGATCTCAGTGCTATCCGTCCCGCCCGTGAGACGTTCCTGCAAAGCGGCGAAGCCGGGAAGCAGTTTGCGGGTTAGAAATGGATTTTCCCTTTTTGGTGGAGAATCGGAATCCGCATTTTCCATCAATCGATTCTGAAGAGCTTCCCATTCAGGAGACATTTTACGCTTCAGCCCCGGAATTACTGGGGACGTAAGTGTGGTGGGGTTCACTGGAACCGGCTGGATCACCGCAATCGGATGGCCCCGGTCCGTGACGGTAATCTCTCCAGTCTGACCCGCTTTCCGGACCCATTCGCCGGTACGGGCGTGCAGCTCCTTGATCGTAATCGTTGTCATGAATCAAAGTGTCACCAAGTGTCACCTTTGTCAATCCGGGCGCCTTTTACTCAGGATTCCGGAATTTCGCGGAGTTGGGCGTGCAGGACGTTGAGCTGCTTTTTGAGGGCGATCAGACGGGTGGTCAGGCCAATGACGGTTTCGGGAGATGGACTCCCCTGCCGGAGTTGATTTTGGAGCAGATCGATCTCCGCCGTCACGGCGGAGACCCGGAGGCTGGAAACGGCGTGGCGGGCGGAGGTGAGACCGTCGGTGGTGCCGGGAGTTTTGTGGAGGAGGCCGGCCAGGACAGAAGCTTCTCCAGAGGTCAAGGTGGTCATCCAGGTGGTGATGCTGGACGGTTCAGAAGGGTCGAGAGGGGCATCAAGGATGCGTTGCAGGAAATCGCCTCCGCTGAGGGTGGACCAGGCGGGCCCGTCGGCACCGGCAATCAGCCAGCGGCGGGCCGCGGCATCGGTGATGGCGAGTTGCAGCAGCAGCCGGACTCCGGGGTGCTGGATTTCCGGGGCTTCGTCAGAATCAGGGCCGGAGGCGGGGGCATGCGTTTGCCCCGCATCGCGCTCTGCGGCGCGGTCACCGTATTTTTTCTGCTGGGCCAGATGGGCCTGGACCATTTTCCGGAGTTCGTCAGGGCCCACATTCAACCGGTTGGCACAGCGGGTGAGGGCGGCATCGAGAATCGGGCGATCCCTGAGCTTGGCGAGATTTTCCGCGAGTTCACGGAGCACCTTCATGCGTTCGCGGGTGTCCGTAAGATCTGATTTGGCGGCGCGGAGGTCGATCTGGAAATCAAAAAAATCCCTCGCTCCATCCAAACGTTCACGCAGGGCCTCGACGCCTTCCTTGCGGATGAGGGAATCGGGGTCCTCGCCGGGCGGGAGAGCGGCTACGCGAACGAAGATGCCTTCCTTGCTGAGTTCGGTGAAGGCGCTGGCGGCAGCCTTGTAGCCCGCATTGTCAGAGTCATAACAAAGCACCACCTGGTCGGTATGGCGTTTCAGGAGGCGGGCGTGATGAGGGGTGAAGGCGGTGCCGAGCGGAGCGATGATATTTTCAATCCCGGCCTCGAAGGCCATCAACATGTCGATCTGCCCCTCGCAGATGATGGCTTTTTCAGCTTTATGGATGGCTCGTTTGGATTTGTCGAATCCGAAGAAGACCTCGCTCTTGTTGAAAATGGAGGTGGCGGGCGAGTTCATGTATTTCGCCGGGGAATCCTCGCTGCGAAGAACGCGTCCACTGAAGGCGATGGTGTCGCCGTGATCGTTCCGGATGGGGAACATGATGCGATGACGGAAGCGGGCGTAGATGCCGCGTCCCGGGTTGTTTTCATCGCGCAGGGAGAAGATCCCGGCTTCGATCATGAGATCGTCGGCGAACTTCTTTTCTTTGGCGAAATCGTGATAGTAGCCCTGATCATCGGGGGCGTAGCCGATGGTCCAGTTCCGGGCGGTGTCCGAAGTCAGGCCCCGGGCTTTCAGATAGGCCCGGGCATCGGCCGCGAGGGGGCTTTTCAGCAGCAGCTGATGGAACCACTGGGCGATTTCGCGGTGCAGGGCGAGGAGTTTGACCCGGCGGCCGGCAGCGGCTTCCTGCTCCGGGGTGCCGGCTTCCTCAATCAGGGTGATGCCGTATTTGGCGGCGAGCTTCCGGACGGTATCGATGAACGGCAGGCTTTCATATTTCATGACGAAGCCGATGGCGTTACCGCCTTCGCCGCAGCCGAAACAATGGTAGGTGCCGCGTGAGGGATTGACGTGGAAGCTGGGGGATTTTTCGTTATGAAACGGGCAGTTGGCCTTGAAACTGGTGCCGGCGCGTTTCAGCGGAAAGTAGGTGCTGATGACATCCACGATGTCACAGGCCGCGATGACCTGCTGAATCGAGATCTCGGCGATGCGGCCCATGGGGAAGATGTCAAAAGGCAGTGTTCAGTTATCAGAAATCAGACGTCAGGTCTTTCAGGGTTGGAAATGCAGGACTGGCTGCTGACATCTGACCACTGCCCACTGGTTTCAGGAGGGTTTCCAGTCGAGGCGGGGGGCGTCACTCCACAGATCTTCGAGAGCGTAGAGCTCGCGTTTTTCGTTGAGGAACACGTGGGTGACCACGTCGCCGTAGTCGAGGAGCATCCACTGGCTTTCAGCCATGCCCTGGGCGGAGTGGGGTTTTTCCTCCCGGTCTTCGCGGATGCGCTCGGCAATTTCATTCCGGATGGCACGGAGGTGGGGCATGGAAGAGCCACTGGCGATGACGAGGAAATCCGTGATCATGGAGAGGCCGCGCACGTCAAGGATGACGATGTTCTCGGCTTTTTTCATGTCGGCGGCATCCGCGATGGCCCGGGCGAGGGCGCTGCCGGAGGTCTCAGGGGCCGGGGCCACTGCGCGGGTGGCCTTGGCAGAAGGAGGAGGAAGCACCGCGGGCGGCAAGGACGAAGCGGGCGGCAGGTCCTTCGCCACGACGGTGCGGCGGGCAGTTTTTTTGGCAGCGGATTTGGCCGCAGGCTTGGTGGCAGCGGTTTTTTTGACAGCGGTCTTGCGGGCGGGGACAGCGGAAGGAGTGGCCGGGGCGGCTTTCTTTTTAACGGGCATGGAGGCTTGGGAAAATAGGACTAGTTTGGCAGATAGCACAGATTGAGCAGGTAAACCAGGAATTTGGCGGACTACTCCCGTGCGGGGGTGATACGGAAAAAGACCACGGAATCGCCCCTGCGGATGGCCTTGGGGATTCCCGCTCATTTTTTCCCGGGAGGAGGGGCAGTGCAGCCGCCAGCCGTCTATCCATACATGAGAAAGCCCTGACGCGCCGAGCGGAAGGAATTCACTGAAGGCTGCCAGGAAGCGATGATGGAGCCGACCGGACGGCCGTTTTGCAGGTCCCG
>CAIZWU010000023.1 GCA_903936775.1 uncultured bacterium
TCAAAGTGGAGGTGCTGGCGGAAGGGATGCCGCAGCCCATGCACCTGACCCGCCTTGCGGATGGCCGGATCTTTTTTTCCGAGATCGCCGGCAAGGTCCGGGTTCTCCTGCCGGAGACGGGTCAAATCGCTGAAGTGGGCACCATCGCCGTGACCACGGCCAATGAGAATGGGCTGCTCGGGATGGCGCTGGACCCGCAATTCCTCCAGAACGGCTGGGTTTTCCTGCTGCATTCCCCCCATGACTATCCCGGTCAGATGCTGAGCCGGTTCACCATTACCGGCAACCGGATGGATCCCGCCAGCCGCAAGGATCTTCTGAAATGGGAGGAACAACGCCAGGAATGCTGCCACCATGCCGGCACCATGCGGTTCGGCCCGGATGGCTGCCTCTACATTTCCACCGGGGATAACACCCACCCGTTCGGCGATTCCGACAGCTACGCCCCGCTGGACGAGCGGCCGGACCGCCGCCCTTGGGACGCGCAGAAATCAGCGGGCAATACCAATGATCTGCGCGGCAAGATCCTCCGCATCCGCCCCACCCCTGAGGGCGGCTATTCCCTCCCCGAAGGGAACCTCTTCAAACCCGGCACCCCCCTGACAAAACCGGAAATCTTCGCGATGGGCCTGCGCAATCCCTGGCGCTTCAACATCGATGCCAAAACCGGCACCGTTTATTCCGGGGATGTCGGTCCGGACGCCGGGGGCCCCAACCAGGACCGGGGCCCGCAGGGCTACGATACCATCAATCAAATCCGGCAGGCGGGCAATTACGGCTGGCCGTATGTCCGGGGCACGGAAGCCTACCGCGAGTTCGACTTTGTGACCCGCACCCCGGGCCCCATCTATGACCCGCAGAAACCCCTCAATACCAGTCCGAACAACACCGGAACCAAGGAATTGCCCCCGGTGCAGGACCCCCTGATCTGGTACCCCAGCGGGGCCTCGGAGCGTTTTCCGCTCCTCGGCTCGGGCGGCCGCACGGCCTGTGCCGGTCCCGTTTTCCACTTCTCCGATACCTTCCGCGACACCGGTGGTTTCCCCTCCTATTTCGAAAACTGCCTCCTCATTTACGACTGGCAGCGCCCCTTCCTGGTGTGGGCCCGTCTCGGAGTCGATGGCCGGCTGACCGAACTACTGCCCTTCACCCAGGCCGTCCGCCTTGCCCAGGGCAAGGAGGACGCCAGCAAGCGCTTCCAAATCAGGCGGCCGGTGGACATGACCTTCGGCCATGACGGCGCCCTCTACCTGCTGGACTACGGCGAAACCTGGGGGGTCAACCCGGACGCCAGACTCATCCGCATTTCCTATCAATGGGGCAATCTCGCCCCGGCCCCGGTACTGACTGCCAAAAATACCGCCGGACGCGAACCCCTCACCGTACAGCTCAGCAGCGCCGGTTCCTCCGACCGGGATGGGGATCCTTTCAAGGTGGAGTGGCGGCTGCATCCCGGCGATACCCTGCTCAGCACGGACCCTGACACCCAAACCGTTCTGACCCAGCCAGGAGCCTACACCATCGAGCTCCGCCTCCAGGATGGGCAAGGCGGGGTGGCCACCAGCAACGTACCGGTCACCGTGGGCAATGCCCCGCCGAAGGTGGCATTTGAATCGCCCCGCGAGGGTGACTTTTTCACTCCCGGACGCCCCGTGCTTTGGAAAGTCCGCGTGCAGGACACCGAGGATGGGGATTCCCTCGCGAATCAGGACTCCTTTGGCGCGCGCACCCTTGTCAGCACCTCCTGGCTCAAGGGCGACCGCGCCAATCTCCCCCCGGGCTTGAGCCTCATGAAACAGAGTGACTGTTTCAATTGCCATGCCGTGGAGCAGAAAATAGTGGGCCCGTCGCTGATGGATATCGCTGGCAAATACCGGGCTCAGGCCGGGGCAGAAGATGTCAGCGTCGACCGGGTCCGCAAAGGATCCACCAACATCTGGGGACCGCTCCCCATGCTGCCCCATCCCCAGCACAGCATCGACGAGCTGCATCAGATGGTCCGGTATATTTTCAGCCTGGAACCCGGTCAGGGCAGCCCCGGTCTGACCCGGGCTCTGGCTGGGGAAGCCGCGGCCCCTGCGGATCCTGACATCACCAGTGCGGTGCTCGACGCCAGCTTCACTGATGCCGGCCGCGATGCCGTGCCCGCCATCGTCGGACAAACCAGCATCACCCTGCGATCCCGCCGCATCGAGGCCGAGCAGGCCACCGGCATCAGCGGCGCGGCCATCCAGGACGTTGAGGGTGCCAGCGGCAAAAAAGCCATCGGCGGCATCGGCCATCTTCATTCCCTCAAATTCTCCGGCATCCCGCTCGACCAGTCCGGTGCCATTACCTGCCGCACCGCCAGCGGGGGCGCCGGCGGCACCATCGAGGTCCGTGCCGGAAAGCCCGACGGGGAACTCCTCGCCAGCCTTGAGATCAAGCCCACCGGCGCGGCCGGCCATTGGATCGAAACCACCGCGCCGCTGCCACCCGGCCAGCCCCGCTCCGACGTTTTTCTGATCTTCCTCAAGCCTGGGGTCGACCGGGAGATGATGCCGCTGGACTGGGTGCGCTTTGAGCCCCTGCCCCAGTAGCCCAACTGCTCAAACTCCCTGCCCTTTTGGCTTCTTGGTTTTTCCGGACTGCAGCCGGATGATCGCCTCCCGGAGCCAACGGCCGCTGGAATCAGCAGCGCAAACAACGATGGATTCTGAACCATCATCGGCTTGGGGTTTAACCCTGGGCAACGCGCTGAAACTGACGCATCTCCAAGGAGATGAGTTTCATAGCTGGTGCCAAGTATGACGGCCGATAAAATGGAAAAGATCAACGCCCCAAGGCCGCAATCTGGAGCAGCGTTTGAATCGGCAGAAAAAGGGTCAGAGGCTGATCCGGCAGGGGAATGAATCCGAAGCGACCGTAAAATCCGGCGACGTTTTCATCCTTGGCGTCCACAAAAAGCCCTGCCAGGCCGACAATGGCAGCACCTTCGGCCGTCTTTTTCATGGCCAGCAGCACGAGGTCTTTTCCTGGACCACGTCCCTGCTGTTCTTTGTTAACCGCCAGCCGCCCGAGTCGCACGGCGGGAATCTTTCGTGGAAACTTGCGGGCTATCGCTGCCGGCAGCAATTCACTTTCCGCTTCGCAGGCTGCCAGAGAGAAAAATCCCAGCAAAGGTTTCGGAGCCTGGGCGGACTCATCGACCAGCACGAAAACGCGGGAAATACCGCGCACCGCGTGTGGTCTCGCCACTTGCTGAATGTAGTGGTTCAGCGGGGCGCTGCCACAGTCGAAACCACTGCGGTCATGGCTGGAATCAAGGGCCTCAAGACGGTTCATTCAGCCACCCGGGATTTCAGAACTGAAGCGGCCTTGAGAAGGTAGGAATTCGGCTCCGGCGGATTTTCCAGGAGCTCAGACAGAAATTCAGCATCCCGGGAGGTGAGCTTGATGCTGCGTTCTTTGGCCAAAACATCACCGGCTTTCCCGACAGCGGCACTGACAAGAAAGCTATTGAGCGGCACGCCGGGATACGCGGCGGCTTCCTCCAGCATGGACTGGACGGAAGTCGTCACACGGGCGGTGATCCGCAATTTAGGATCAAGGGCGGCAGCGGTCAAAAAAATCTCTTCAAAAAGTTGCCAATCCGGCAACGGTATTCTGCTTTATGGTCCCGGTGTCAATCTGACACCGAACGCCCATTTTGTTATCTACTCAGCCCGAAGTTCCCGCTGATGCCGAAGTAGTTCCAGTAGCCGCTCATTTTCCGTCGCCGTTACGGCATCAGGCGGTCCAGCCGCAGCTGCCGGGTGGTTTTGATCCACTCCTTGAAAATAACCCGTCTTCCCTGCCGAGGCATGCAAAATAAAATTGATCCTTCCGCGAATCAGGCGAAATCCCTGGGATTTCCTCACTTTGAACCCCTTTGCGCCCGGATTGTCCCATTCCCGATCATGAAATTCATCCTGCCAGCCCTCGCTCTCGCTTCGCTTTGCCTTCCTGCCATCGCGGATACTCCCCCGCCTGCCCGCCCGAAATTGAACCCGGCTCCCACTTCACCGGAATTGCTGCCGGATGGACGGGTCACTTTCCGTTGCCGGGCGCCGCAGGCCGAGGAGGTGAAGGTGTCAGGGCAATTTGGCCCGGAATTGAAGCTGGAGAAGGGAGAAGGCGGATTCTGGACCGGCACCACCGGGCCGGTGGCCGCCGGGGTGTTTGAATACAGCTTCAAGGTCGATGGCATGAATATCATTGATCACCTGAATCCCATGATCAAACCGCAGCGGGCGCCAGGCAGCAGCATTCTGCACATTCCGGCCACTCCACCGGCGCCATGGGATCTGCAGGATATCCCGCACGGCACGGTTTCCCAGCTCGACTATCAATCCACCGTCCTCAACAAATGGCGGCGGCTGGTGGTTTACACGCCTCCCGGCTACCGGGCAGACGGCCCGGCCCTGCCGGTGCTTTATTTGAGCCATGGCTTCAGCGACAATGACCAATCGTGGACGGTCCATGGAAAAGCCCACTGGATCCTCGACAGCCTGATTGCGGAAAAGAAGGCCAAGCCCATGCTGGTGGTGATGCCCGACGCGCATGCCCTGCCACCCGGCGCCGGCTGGAAGGATGATTACGCGGGCGACAACACCAGAGCCTTCTGTCAGGAACTCACCACGGATGTCATTCCGCTGATCGGAAAAGCCTATCATGTGAATCCCGATCCGGCCGCCCGCGCCTTTGCCGGTCTGAGCATGGGCGGCCACCACGCCCTGACGGTAGCCCTCACCCTGAATGACCGGTTCTCCCAAATTGGAGCCTTCAGCTCGGCGGTGCCCGGCGAACAACTCATCGGAGCCGCCCTGGCGGATCCTGCCGGAGTCAATGCACGCCTGAAACTGCTCTGGATCGCCTGCGGCAAGGAAGACTTCCTTTTCAACGCCAACAATGCCTTCGATACCCTCCTCAAGGAAAAAGGCCTGAACCACGAATACACGGTGACAGAAGGAAATCACTCCTGGCCGGTCTGGCGGAATTACCTCGTGACTTTCGTGCCCCGGCTGTTCCCCTGAGCCGGAGGCCACGGGCCGCCCGCCCTGTAGAAGCCGGGCCTGCTGGCGGGTTGCCTGCGGACAAGGGAAACCCTCTTGATTGCGCCGGGGCCGTGTGGTCCGCTGTTCCTCCACCGCCTTGTTTGCCATGAGTGAAAAATTTGCCGCCTACGCCCATCCCGATGCCCTTGTCAGCACGGACTGGCTTGATAAAAACCTTGATACCCCCGGCCTCCGGATCGTGGAGAGCAATGAAGACCTGCTCCTCTACGATACCGGCCACATCCCCGGGGCGGTGCATATCGACTGGCGGCGCGACCTGAATGACCAGCTGGTGCGCGATTACATCGGCCCGGAAGCTTTCGCCGCCATGTGCAGCCGTTATGGCATCACCCCGGAAACCACCGTGGTCTTCTACGGCGACAAATCCAACTGGTGGTCCTGTTACGCCATGTGGGTCTTCCACCTCTTCGGCCACACGAATTGCAGGATCCTCGACGGGGGCCGCGCCAAATGGGTGGCGGAAGCCCGTCCGCTCACCCGCGCGATTCCGGAACCGGCCCCGGTTACCTATCCCGTCCCGCCCCGGCGGCTGGATGAAGAAATCCGGGCCTTCTACGCGGACACCCTCACCCACATGAAAGCCGGCCTCCCGCTGGTGGACGTGCGCAGCCCCGGTGAATTCAGCGGCGAAGTGACCCATATGCCCGAATATCCGCAGGAAGGCGTGCTCCGCGGTGGTCACATCCCGGGCGCCAAAAGCATGCCTTGGGCCAAGGCCGCCAATCCCGATGGCACCTTCAAATCCGCAGAGGAACTCCGCGATCTCTACGCCGGGACCCTCGGCCTGAAACAGGACGACAACATTGTGGCCTACTGCCGCATCGGCGAACGTTCCAGCCACACCTGGTTCGTCCTCAAATATCTCCTGGGCTACCAAAATGTCCGCAACTACGACGGCTCGTGGACCGAATGGGGCAACATGGTCCGTTCCCCGATCGAACGCAGCTAGGGAACTATTTTCCACCGGCAGAGCTCCGCTTTCAGGAAAGCCCCCGCTCCTGCCCCCCTGACCTCCTTACTCCATGTATCCCCCGCCTCTCCAGGATCTGATCGACCTCTTTGCTGGCCTGCCCGAAACCGAGCGGCGGGAAATGCTGATCAACATGGCGGACACCGCGCCGCTCTACGCCCCGGCGGAGGGAGAGACCTTCGATCTGGAGGATATCCGGAAGGATGAGGAGTGCACCGACACCGTGGGCGTGTTCCTCACTGCCGCCGCCGATGGCACCATCAGCTACAAGATTTCGCTGGGGCCGCAGGTGCAGACGCTCACCCGGGCCATGACGTCAATTCTGTGCCAGGGCCTGAATGGCAGCACCGCCGCCAGTATCCTTGAAGTCCCGGCCGACTTCGTCACCAAGATCGTAGGTACGGAATTGGTCCGCGTCCGCAGCCAGACGGTTTATTACGTGCTGACCCGGATGAAGTCTGCGGCAAAGGTTCATTTGAACCGCCTGCGCTCCGCCACGGATTCCTGACCACGGAGCCTGAGCCCGCTACCACGTCGCTACTGGAGACGGATGCCTGCGGAGGCCATTCCCTTGCGGAAGTCCTTTTGCATCGTGAGGGCATCCCTTCCCCTGACGAGAAATTGCTCGCGGTGGGCCTCATCCTGGTCATTGCGGACCTTGCTCCTCGCGGCAAAATAATCAATCAGGCCCTTCCCGGTGCCATCCCCGTCCTGGTGACAGAAGTAATAAAAGAGCAGCATGGCCGAGTAATAATTGATGCCGGCATTGTCGTTTCTCAGGGCATTTGCCCAAGTCTGGTCATCCATCTTCATCAGCTTTTCCAAAGGCACGGTCTCCACCCCCGAGTTGGCCAGGTGGCGGTATTCGGTCATATTCTTCCCATGGCCCCGGAGCGTTAGCCTTCCCTTGGTGTAGCGCCCGGCGGTGACGTATTCCGCCGCCCCTTCCACCGCCCACACCGGCAGCCGTCCCAGCCAATCATTCATCACCTGGTGGGTGACTTCATGGATCAGCGTCGTATTGCCATCCCCATCCTCCAGGATCCAGCGGTCGCCGATTTTTTTAACCCCCAGAAACGGCAGGGGCACCATCACTTCCCGGGTCCTCGACGTATACATGCCCGCCGATCCCTCCAAACCGCCCGCCGCAAAATAAGCCGCTTTGGTCTCGTAGAGCCGGACCTTGAGAAACCCGTTGGGCAGCTTCGGATCCAGCCGCAACGGCAGGGCCACCACCGCTTCGAAGGTCGTCTCGAACAACCGGCTGAATTCCCTCACAATTTCCCCGCTCAGTTTCTCCGTGGAAATGAACTCGAAGTGATCGCTGCGGTAGATGAACTCGCTTTTCGTCTTGTCCTCACTCACCACCGTGAAGGCCGGCTTGTCCTTCAACGCCACCAATTCCGGCCAGCCGTGGTTGTCCCGCTTCACCGTGGAATTCAGCCCGATCGGGAAGCCCGTCGCGTCCGTCAGGATTTCGGCATCGGCTTCCTCCTTGCCGGCAGCCGGTTTGGCAGGTCCAGCCGGCTTGGCCGGAGGCGCCCCCGGTTTCACCCACTGTTTGACAAACTCCTGATCTCCCGCCGACAGCCGCGCAAAAGGCACCCGCGACGGAGCCGCCTGGCCGGGAATCTTGAGAACGGCCTCACCGTTCAGCACGTCCACCAATTCAGCCTGGATGAACTTGCCGTCCGCACTGGTCCACATCCGGGACTCGGCTTGCAGCATGGATCCGGTGAGACCGGCCACGAGAACCATGGCAGCAAGCGCAAACGACAGGGTAGGCTTCATAAGGCCGCGAGTATTGCAGCTAGCCTTTCCTTGTCAATAGGGCGCCGCTGCCGCTTCACTTCGCCCCTGAAGGATCGCCCGGCTTATCAGATATTTCGGGACGCAGGAACATCCGGTTCTCCTTGTAACTGATCACAGTATCCAATTCCCGGAGGAAATCCGCCCCGAAGATGGCATCGAATTCCCCCTGCCCTTCCAGGGTCCCGGCATCCTTGAACAGATCCGCACTGAGCACCTCCCGGTTCCCGATCACCGCCTCCCCAAGCTTCATCACCGGGACCTTGGCCCGGGCAGCCGGGGCCTCTCCGCCGATGCCATAAATCTTCTCCGTCAGCGGACCGACCTCAAGCCCCGCCTTCCGGGCGAACTCCAGGTGCACCACACATCCGTGCGCACCGGTATCAATGAGAAACCGGGTCTTCATGTCCTTGATCGTCCCGTCCACCAGAATCTGATTGCCGGACAAACGGTAATCGAAGGATTGGTAATTCCTCAGTTCCAGCAATTCCTTCACCGTCAAGCTGCGGAACCCGGGCTGCTTGGCGAGATCATCCCGGAGTTTGCTCCATTGCTCCACCAAATGGCGGTCGGTATCGGAAAGTCTGGCATATTCCAGGGGAGCGATCCGTCCGTCCTGAAACCGGAACAGGGCCTGCCTTTCCGCCTCCTTTTTGTCCGCCAGCGCCGCCGTGAAGGATTTGCCATCGGCCAGGGTCCAGCGGCGGAACTCCTCCTTGGCCCCTCCGGCCTCGCTTTTGGGCTGCGCGGGTTTGTTGATATTGTCAGGTTTGAGGAACATGCGGCCCTCCCGGTAACTGATGACGGCGTCCAGTTCCCGCAGGAAATCCGCCCCGAAAATGACGTCATGGGTTTTTTTCCACTCCCCATTCCGGAATAGGTCGGTCGCCAGCATCCGGCGTTTTTCGATCACCGCATCCCCCAGTTTGATGCTGGGGACCACCGTCACCGCCGCCATGGCGATCCCCCCCACCCCCCTGATTTTTTGGTCAAACGGCCCCATTTCCAAGGCCACCGCTTCCGCGGAGCCGGCATGAATCAGGGAGGTATCGGCGCCGGTGTCCACCATGAAGCGCATTTCCTTGCCGTTCACCTGGCCTTCCACGTAAATATGGTTGCCCTCGATATCAAATTCGAACGACTGATAGCCCCTCAGCTCCAGCAGTTCCTTCACGGTGAGCTTGGCGAACTCCGCATTGTTCAGCAGGTCGTCTTTGAATTTCGTCCACTTCCGGATGAAATTCTGATCCGGGTCCGCCAGTTCCCGCAGGGTGCGGGTCACTTTTTTGCCATCCTGCAGCTTGAGCGTGACCGAGGTCGTGGTCTTTTCCACCACCACCGCATAGAAGGCCTTGCCGTCCCGCGTGCTGAAGCGCCGGTAAACCGACGCCTCCTGGGCCGGGAGGGGAATCAGGGAACCCACGGCGAAGACCGTGGTCATCAGCAGGACGGGAAACAGGCTTGATTTCATAACGTTCAGGAAGGCGCCCGGCCGGAAGTCCGCCACAAAAGCGCTGCTGAGGAAACTAATGGACAATCCTCCGGCCGCACCGCTTATTTCCATCATTATGATGAATCGTCCGCCCCTGTCCAACCGGAAGCTCCTCTTCACCGGAGCGGCCTTGTTCGCGCTCCTCAACACCCTCCCGGCTCTTGAGCCCCGCCTCTGGATCAGCCTCGACGGCCGCACCATCGATGCCGAATTGATCAAAACAGATGGCGACATCGTGGAATTGAAGGACAAGGAAGGCCGGGTGCTCAAGGTTCCCAAAAGCTCCCTCAGTTTCGGTGATCTGGACTACATCGCCGAATACGGCCCTGAGGAAAAGAAGTCCTCCCTCGGCAGCAAGCCGGCCGGCAAGGCCAAAGTCCCCAACCCCGCCAAGGAGATGAAGTTCAGCCCCAAGTCCGTCAAAAAGGACGCCGGGGAAATCAAGCTGGGAACGTTATCGTTTCAGGTCACCGAAACGCCGCGCTTCAAGATTCTCACCTCCAAAGGAGTCGATCCCATGGACACGGCCGAACTCGCCGAACGGCTCTGGCACGATATGGCGTTTTTCCACGCCAGCTTCGCCGGGAAATTCAAGGACCGGCGCATGGCCATTATCCTCGCAGAACCGGAGAAGGATTTCACGGAACTCGGCGCCTGGTATGTGGAAATCCTCAACGCCGCCGGCAATACCGAACCCGCCGCCGACCTCAAGTCCCGCTGGCCCAACTCCAGCTCCAGTGCCATCAACCTGCCCGCGGATCTGGCCGGGCAAAACGGGCTCCTGACCGAAGCCACGGTGATCCGCAGCGCCGGCCGGGGCGCCAAACCCAGCCCGCTGGTGGACAGCGCCAAAGGCGTCTGGGCGCCCTTCCGCACCCACACCCTGGCCGGCCATTTCCTTGCCCTCCAGGCCGGCGGCACTTCCAGCTTCGCCAAGGAGGGCATCTTTGCCATCTTCACCGGACACGCCTTCCACAAGGAAATCGACCTCACCGGCCAGACCGTCACCGGCATCCTCCACCAGGAGACCGGGAAAAAAACCTCCGCCGCCGGAGGATACGATAACGGAAAAAACTGGCCGGGCGAACTCAAGCGCCGTATCCGCAAAGGGGAACTCAAACCCAGCCTCATTACCCTGTTTGCCAGCTCCTCCAACGACGCCCAGCCCGACGATCTGGCGATGGCCTACAGCTTTTCCCGCTTCCTCCAAAGCACCCCGGAACGGCACACCGCCTACAGCAAGCTGATGGAACGCATCAGCACCTCCCGGCAGGTTCCGGACTTGGACAGCATCGCCAAAATCTATAGCCTCGACGATGGCCCCGCCTTGGAAAAGGCCTGGCTGGCATGGGTGGACAGCAACGACTTCCGCTAGGACAACCATCCCTTCACATCAAGTCTTCCGCCGGATAGGTCCAGATCTCGCTGAGGGTCGGATGGTAGAACGGAATGCGGGCGAACTCCGCCACGGTGCAACGGAAGTGCATCGCCACGCAGACTTCGTGAATCAGCTCCACCGCCTCCGGACCGACCACCGAGGCGCCCAGAATCTCGCCAGTTTCCAGGTCCGCGATCATTTTCACAAACCCCTCGACCGCACCCATCACCATGGATTTTCCATGGTCATTGAAGGGATAGGACGCCGCCTTCCAAGGCCGTCCGGAGGCCACCGCTTCCGCCTCGTTCATCCCCACCGCCGCCGCCTGCGGTTCCGTGAACACCCCGAATAATTTCAGCCGGTAGTCCATCTCCTCCATCCCGCCTTCCCCGCGCAGGATCCGGGCGGCGTTCCGGGCCGCCATTTCGCCCTGCTGGATCGCCACATGCACCACCTCGGCTTCCCCACAGACATCCCCGGCCGCGAAAATATGCGGGCTGCTGGTCTGCATGGTTTTCGACACCTTCACATGTCCTTGCCGCGCCAGATCAACCCCCGCCGCCTCCAACGCCATCCCGTCCACCGCCGCCCGCCGTCCCAGCGCCAGCAGCACTTCGGCCGCTTCCGCAGCGTGCTCCGTGCCATCTTTGGTGAACACCACCCGCTTGCCCGTCACGGTGCGCTCCACCCTCACCAGACCGGTCCCGGTGTGCAGCGTCATGCGTTTTCCAAAACTCTCCTGCACCACCGCCGCCACATCGGGATCCATCCCCCGCAGCAGATGCTTCCCGCGTTGGATGACCGTCACCGTACGCCCGATCCCTTCCAGATAGTGCGCCATCTCCAAGGCAATCGCCCCGCCTCCCAGCACGATAAATGAAGCCGGGACTTCCTCCGCATCCAGGGCCGTATCACTGGTCCAGACGTCCGACTCCCGCAGTCCCGGCACCTCCGGCCAGGCGATCACCGATCCGGTGGCCAACAACACGCTTTTCGCCCGGACCGTCAGATTTTCCCCACCCTCCCGCAGCGTCACCGACAGCTCATGAGATCCAGTAAACATCGCCGTTCCCCGCAGCAGGGCAAACCGCCCATCGGCCAACTGCCCCTGCCGGTAGCCTGCAAACTCCGCGATCAAGGCCCGCTTCCGCCGCCGCACCGCGGCCGTGTCCACCGCCTTGAATTCCGCCTCCACCCCAAACTCCGCCGCATGGCGCACCTTCAGCGCCGCATTGGCCGTTTCGATCAGGGTCTTGCTCGGCATGCACCCGCGTAAAATACAAAGTCCGCCCAATTCCTCCCCGCCATCAATCACCACGGTCTTCAACCCCAGCCCCGCCGCCGTGCGCGCCGCCGCATACCCGGCACTGCCGCCCCCGATCACCGCAAAGTCGTAGTCGTGTTCTGTCGTCATCCGCCATCCTCTCCCTTTTCTCCCCCGTCGAAAACCGCTAATCCAACTCAAAAAATCATCCGTTCCATCCGTAAAACCGGTATCCTCCGTGGTTCCTCCCCCATGCCCGCGCCACCTGCCGACCCGTCCTCCGCCGAACGCCTCGACCGGCTCACCCCGGAGGAACGGTCGCGCAACATGGCCCGCATCCGCAGCCACAACACCAAACCCGAAAAAATCGTCCGCCAGCTGGTCACTGCGCTCGGCCTCCGCTACCGGCTCCAGCGCCGCGACCTGCCCGGCAAACCGGATCTCGTTTTCGGCCCCCGCCGCACCGTGATCTTTGTCCACGGCTGCTTCTGGCATCAGCACGCCCATTGCCCCGCCGGCCGCATCCCCACCGGCAACCGTCCCTTCTGGGAAAGCAAGCTGGCCCGCAACACCCAGCGCGACACCGCTGCCAAACTCGCCCTCCAACGCCTCGGCTGGCGCGTCCTCACCGTCTGGGAATGCGAAACCAAAACCCCCGGCAAACTCCAAAAACGCCTCGCCCGCCTACTGCCCCCGCTGGCGCCGGAATGAGGCGATCCCGGCTACCCGAGCCCGGCCCTTCCCTGGACGCATCGCCTTGCGCACGAAGGGCACACCGCTATGCTCGCACCCTTATGGCAGATGACGGGCTCACGCCGATGATGCGGCAATACCAGGCGATGCGACGCTCGCTGCCTGACGACGTGCTCCTGTTCTACCGGCTCGGCGACTTCTACGAGATGTTCTTCGAAGACGCCATCACCGCCTCCGCCATCCTCAATCTGACGCTGACCAAACGGAACGCCATCCCCATGTGCGGGGTGCCCTATCATTCCGCAGAAGGCTACATCCAGCGCCTGATCCGGGAAGGAAAACGCGTCGCCATCGCCGAACAAACCAGCGAACCCATCCCCGGCAAGCTGGTGGAGCGCGAAATCGCCCAGATCATCACGCCCGGCACCGTGATGGATCTGAATCTGCTGGAAAGCCGCCGCAACAACTTCCTCGCCGCTGTCTGGCAGGAGAAAAACCGCTGGGGCCTCGCGTGGCTGGACCACACCACCGGCGAGTTCCGGGTCGCGGAATATCCTGACCACACCGCCCTGATGGAAGCCCTCGGCCGCGTCGCGCCGGCCGAAACCCTCGTGGCCGAAGACCAGTTGGCCACTTTCGGCGGCATCAAGGGCGCCGTGCCGCTCGAAGCCTGGCCCTTCCTCCACGATCAGGCGAAACACAGCCTCCTGACGCATTTCAAGGTGCAGTCCCTCGATGGTTATGGCTGCACCGGCATGAAGGCGGGCCTTTGTGCCGCTGGTGGCGTGCTCCACTATGTGAAGGAAGTGCTGCGCCGCAAAGTGGATCACCTCCGCCGCCTGCGCACCGCCACCGACGACACTACCGTCCTGATCGACGCCGCCAGCCGCTCGAATCTCGACCTCGTCCAATCCCGCGGCGGCCCCGAACATACCCTGCTGGGCGCGATGGACCGCACCGCCACTCCCATGGGCGCCCGCCGCCTGCGCGAGTGGATCCTCGAACCCCTGCGCGGACTGAAGCCGCTGCAGGAACGCCAGGATCTGATCGAGGCCCTCATCGCCGCGCCGTTTGTCCTCGCCAAACTGCGCGAAGGCCTGAAAACCATCCGTGATATCGAGCGCACTCTTGCCCGCCTCGGCCAAGCCGGCGGCAACGCCCGCGACCTGCAAACCCTCGCTTCCTCCCTCGAGGAAGTGCCGGCCCTGCGCGATCACCTCGAAGCCCTCGACCCTGGCCCGCCCCTTGCGGCGGCGCTGCATCCCCGCCTTCGCGCCTTCCCGGCCCTCACCGCCATGGTGCGCGAAGCGATTGTGGACGAGCCTCCCGGCACCCTGAAGGACGGCGGTATTTTCCGCGAAGGTTATCACCCCGCCCTGGATGAACTCCGCGCCGCCTCCACCAGCGGCAAGCAATGGATCGCGGACCTGCAGACCTCCGAAATCACCCGCACCGGCATCAAATCGCTCAAGGTGAAGTTCAACGCGGTGTTTGGTTATTTCATCGAGATCACGCGGTCGAATCTTGACAATGTGCCGGACGATTACGTCAGGAAACAAACCACCGTCAACGCGGAGCGTTTCATCACCCCGGGGCTCAAGGAAGTGGAGGACAAGATCCTCGGCGCCGATGAACGCGCCAAGCGGCTGGAGTATGAGGAATTCCTTACTCTCCGCACCCAGGCCCTGACTGAGATGGACGCTATCCAGGACACGGCCGACGCCCTTGCCGTCCTCGATGTCATCGCCAGCATGGCCGAGACCGCCCGGCTCTATCATTATTGCCGCCCCCTGCTCAACGAGTCCCGCACCCTCTACATCAAGGACGGACGGCACCCGGTGCTGGACCAGAATCTGACCGAGGAAAAATTCGTCCCCAACGACGTCCTGCTCGAACCGGACGAAAACCGCCTGCTGATCCTGACCGGACCCAACATGGCCGGGAAAAGCACCTACCTCCGCCAGGTGGCCCTGCTCACCCTGATGGCCCAGACCGGCAGCTTCATCCCCGCCAGTGCCGCCGAGATCGGGCTGGTGGACCGCATCTTCACCCGCGTCGGGGCCAGCGATGACCTCTCCCGCGGCCAATCGACCTTCATGGTCGAAATGCACGAAACCGCCGCCATCCTCAACAATGCCTCCGACCGCAGCCTCGTCATCCTAGACGAAATCGGCCGCGGCACCGCCACCTTCGACGGTCTCAGCATTGCCTGGTCCGTCGCCGAACATCTCCACGACACCCTCGGCTGCCGCACCATCTTCGCCACCCACTATCACGAACTCACCGCCCTCGCCAGCCGCCGCCCCGCTGTGAAAAACCACAGCGTCGCCGTCCGCGAGTGGAACGACCGCATCATCTTCCTGCGCAAGATCATCCCCGGCGCCGCCGACAAATCCTACGGCATCCAGGTCGCCCGCCTCGCCGGCCTCCCCCAGGAAATCCTCGACCGCGCCAAAGCCATCCTGACCACCCTCGAAGCCAACGCCGCGGCCCCGGAATCCGAGGGCCAATCCACCGGCGACTCCCCGCCCGCCTCAGCCTCCGCCGCCCACCCCAAACCAATCAAAGCCAAACGCTCCGCCGCCGCCATCGACGGCCCGGAGACCCAGCAGCCCCAGATGGAGTTGTTTTAATCCATTTTCCCGATGCCGCGCAAAATCAGCGAACTTGCCGCTGACCTTGAGCCGGCCTGTTTCCAACTGGTGAAAGGGGCTGGAAAAGGCTGCCATCGCAAGTATGGTCTGGAACGTAAAACCGGATTTCTGATCCTTTCCGGTGCCGCAGGGGATGACGCCCATCATTAACCAGGAGAAACTGATCCAGAACGCCATCCGGCAAACCCAGTCATGAAAACCGAAGACCAGTATCTGATGTTTGTCCGCTGGAGCGAGGAGGACAGCCTTTATCTGGGCTACTGCCCGGATCTGTTTCCCTCCGGCGCGGCCTGCCATTCCGAGAGCCAGCAGGAGGCCTATCGTCTCCTTTGCGAAATCGTTTCAGAAACAGTGGCGGATGCCGCCGCAGAAGGCCGGACCCTGCCTGAACCGAGGACGCGCCCCATGCGGGAATTGGAAGTCGCGTGAGTCCCCTGCCGCGATCACGACTTCACCGCCATCTTCCCGCACGGCGATGGTAATGGCCTAGAGACCCCGCAGCTAAAAATGGAGCTGTTTTACACCGCTCCACGATGCAGCGTTCGAGCGAATCCTGCTTCGCAAATTTCCAGGTATTCAGGCGGCCTGGTCAATACACTGAGCCAAAGCCGCCGCTTGGAGGAGATTGGAATGAATTCCCAGCAAATTTACATTGTGCCTACATGATTGAGGATTATGTATTCACATTGTGAATACCTATTCCCGAACCAATGTAGCCCAGCCTTTTGCAGCGATTGCTGGACTGGGCAAGAGAACACCGAGGCAAGGGGGCTGGAATCCATGGAAAATTGCGGCGCTACTTTGGGGCTTGGTGAATAGCGTTTCCGCCGACCAATTTGGGGATTTCACGTACACGGACGACGGAACATCGGTTACGATCACAGATTATCCCACTGGCGCTACGGGTGCGGTCGAGATCCCCCCCACCATTGCGGGGAAGCCGGTAACCTTTATCGGAAATAGTGCCTTCCAAGGTTGCATCGCCCTGACCAGCGTCGGCATTCCGGCCACCGTATCGGGAATTGGAGACAATGCGTTCACCTCCTGTTACGGTTTGACCAGCGTGACGATTCCGCCGGGGGTCACCAACATCGGAAACTTTGCTTATGAGTCCTGTGGGGGATTGACCAGTTTGACGATTTCCTCCGGCGTGACCAGCATTGGAACCGGCGCGTTTACCTCATGCGACGCTCTAACCAGCGTTTTGATCCCCGCCAGTGTGACCTCCATGGGAGATTTTCCATTCCAAGGGTGCCGCAGCCTGATTTCCATTTCAGTGGACGGGAACAATCCGGGCTACACCAGTGAGGAGGGCGTCCTGTTCAACAAGTTGAAAACGACCCTCATTCAGTTTCCGCAGGCAAAGGTGGGAGTCTACACGATCCCGGCGGGTGTGGTCGATATCGCTAGCAACGCCTTCCGCGGCTGCCACGAACTGACGGCCATGGATATCCCCACGAGTGTCACCACGATCGGAGATGGCGCGTTTGCCTCGTGCAGCGGACTGGCAGAATTGACCATTCCTCCCGGCGTGACCTCCATTGGGGATAGCGCGTTCTTCAATTGCGGAGCCTTGACAAGACTGGTGATACCACCCGGCGCCATCAGGATCGGGAACGGCGCATTTTCGTCGTGCAACCGAATGACAAATATCACCCTTCCTGCCGGACTGACAGACATCGGGGACTATTTGTTTTCCGGATGCGTTGAACTCACGAGCCTGGTGATTCCTTCCGGGGTGACCCGCATCGGGTATGGCGCCTTCCTGGGTTGCGGCGGGCTGACAACCGTAACCATCCCTGCAGGCGTCTCCAGCGTCGAAGGTGCCGCTTTTCGGGGTTGCTTCAGCCTGGCAGGGATTTCGCTTCCCTCCGGTGTCTCAAGCTTGGGTGATTTTACCTTTGCTGATTGCACCAGTCTCGCGACCATAACTCTCCAAAACGGTTTGACCCAGATTGGGGAATTCGCGTTTTCGGGCTGTACCGCTCTAAAAAATGTGTCGATTCCGTCCACCGTGGCCGGCATCGGAAACGGCGCTTTTTCCGGATGCGACGGCCTCACCTCCATTGCGGTCGATTCAGCAAACGCCCTCTACAGCAGCAGCAACGGGATTCTATTCAACAAGTCGAAAGACATGTTGATTCGTTATCCTGCCGGCCTTGGAGGGGCTTATTTGGTTCCGGCCAGCGTCACCACCATCGGGGACAGTTCATTCTCGGGAAGCCGCAAACTGGAGAGCGTTCTGATACCCCAGGAGGTGACCGACATCGGAAACCATGCCTTCTCCGATTGTATCCTGTTGAAAAGTCTGACGCTTCCGGATGGGCTGTTCACCGTTGGAGACCACGCCTTCTACGGTTGCGGGACATTCCACTCCATTACAATTCCACGCAGTGTTTCCCACATCGGAACCTACGCTTTCGCCGCGTGCCGCGGCTTGAAAAGCGTGTCGATCCTTTCGAGTGCGCCCGGGTTTGGTTGGCTGGTGTTCAGGGACTGTGTGAAGCTGGAGCGATTGGCGTTTGCGGGGCATGCCCCGACGGTGGACAGAGGGCTGTCGAAAGAGCTACTCCCCCATCTCAAAGTCTACCATTTCGAAGACAAAATCGGGTTCACTTCACCCAAATGGTTTGGTTATCCCACGGTGAATATGGGAGCCGCTACTCCGGTGAAATCGTGGCTGATCAAAGCCAATCTCGTTTACGATCTGGATCTCCAGACCGATCCAAACGGCGATGGGGTGAATCTCCTGATGGCGTATGCGCTGAATCTGAATCCCAACCAAAACCTCACCGGAGGTCTGCCGCAGCCAGTCATTTCCGACCACGGGATGCACCTCAACTTTTACGCGGGCACTCCGGCGGTCAGCTATTCCGTCGAATCCAGCGCTGATCTCATAACCTGGAGCACTGAAAGGGTCACCCTGTCCGGACTGGATGCCAACCAGAGCGTTACGGCCACAGTGGATCGTTCAAGCCCCAGCCGATTTATGCGGCTGGTTGTGACCCATTGAACCAAGCCGGGAAATGAGAAGGCCGATCCTTCGATGCATTGGATCCTTCGATGCATTGATAACGAAAGTATTGCCGCCCCGGGGATCTTGACGGCGCCATTGCTTTCGGGTCCAAGTGCTGTCGCACCGTCAAATCATGAAACCCCATCCGCTCCTCGCCGCCCTGTTGGTCCTGATCACCTTCCGCCCGGGGGCCGAGGCCGGCGCTCCGATTGCCCTGCATCCGGAGAATCCCCACTACTTTCAGTGGCGGGGCCAGCCGGTGGTCATTGTTTCGTCCGGTGAGCATTACGGGGCGGTGGTGAACCGGGCTTTTGATTACCACCGGTATCTGGAAACCCTCGCCGCCGATGGGTTGAACTACACGAGGATCTTCACGGGGGCGTATGTGGAGCCGCAGGGGGCGTTCAACATCGAGCGCAACACCCTGGCTCCGGCGCCGGACCAATTTCTTTGCCCATGGGCGCGGAGTGCGGAGCCGGGGAATGCCATGGGTGGGAACAAATTCGATCTGAAGCAATGGGATGCGGGTTATTTCACCCGGCTCAAGGACTTCGTGGCCACGGCTTCGAAAAAGGGAGTAATCGTCGAAGTGACTTTATTCTGCCCCATGTACGAGGAGATGCAGTGGAAGATCAGCCCGATGCATGCCGCCAACAACGTCAATGCGGTGGGAGCGGTGGATAAACACGCCGTCCATACCCTCGACCGCAGCGGCGGATTGTTGCCGCACCAGGAAGCGTTGGTCCGCAAGCTGGTCACGGAATTGAACCCGATGGACAACGTGATTTTCGAGATCTGCAACGAGCCTTATTTTGGCGGGGTGACGATGGATTGGCAGCACCACATCGCGGATGTTATTGTCGAAACCGAACGCGATCTGCCTCACCGGCATCTGATTGCCCAGAACATCGCCAACAAGACGGCGAAAATCGAAAAACCGCATGCAGCGGTTTCCATCTTCAATTTCCACTATGCCACGCCTCCGGATGCGGTCGCGGAGAACGAGGCCCTGAACAAGGTGATCGGAGACGATGAAACGGGCTTTAATGGCACTGATGACCTGGCCTACCGCACCGAGGCATGGGATTTCATCCTGGCGGGAGGCGGGCTCTTCAACCATCTCGACTACTCGTTCGTGGCCGGCCAGGAGGATGGGACGTTCGCCTATCCGAAGACCCAGCCGGGCGGAGGCAATCCCGGTTTCCGCAAGCAGATGAAGGTGCTGCGGGAATTCATGACCGGCTTTGATTTCATCCGGATGAAACCTGACCATTCCGTGATCCAGGGAGGCATCCCGGAAGGCGGCACCGCCCGGGCCCTCGTCGACCCCGGCAAAGCCATCGCCCTCTACCTGCAGGGCGGGAAAACCGCCGCGACCGCGCTCCGGATCGGGCTGCCGCAGGGTCCATGGGTGGCCGAATGGGTGAATCCGCTCTCGGGCGCCACCTCAGGGAAGGTGGAGGTGCA
>CAIZWU010000024.1 GCA_903936775.1 uncultured bacterium
GGGTAAACCGCCGCGCCATCAGTCGCCAGCACCGCCGCCTGCTGGAATCCATCCGCCACTCCATCCCGTGGGGCGGTCACGGGAAAGGTCACGGTGCCCCCTGCTGGCACCAGGACGGAGGCCGGCAACTGGGCCGTGCCCGGAGGATTCCCCGACAGCGTCATCACCACCGGCCCCGCCGGAGCCGGGATCAGGGTCAGGGTCGCCGTGGTCGAGCCGCCTTCCTTGATCAGGCCGGGCGCCATGGTCAAAAGACTCACTGCAGGCGCCGCCCCAAAGGTCTGCCCGGCATTGAAGGCCCCTGGCGAAGCCACCGCCGGCCCGGTCCAGGCAAAACTGGCCCCTACCGTCCCCGTCCCGGTCAGTTGCAGCGACCGCCCCGCGGGATTGGTAATGCTGTCCAGCTCCCGCACCCCGATATCCGGCAAGTTGGCCCCCCCCGCCGGTCCACTGGTGGCCGTGAAACTCCCTTCGTAGGCTATCCGCTGCACCACCAGCGACCCGCTGATCTGCACCAAGGCCAACCCGTCCGGGTCGCCATTTTGGATGCCCGGGATCGGAAACCAGATCGCCCCGAACCCCGAGCCGCCCAGATTCGGGATCGTCCCGCTCAGCGGCACCGTATTATATACCGTCCCGCCGTTCCCATTGTAGAGATGCACGGCGTAGGTCGCCAGATTGGTCCCGGCGGGACCAGCGATCTCCACGCCCTCGTTGGTATCCGTCCCGTCGTTTTCGTAGTGCAGCTCATTGATGAATACCGACTGCGCCCACACCATGGGCCCACCCGCCAGCAGTGCGGCGATCCCGAGAGTTCCGAAAACCACACGCATCATGGGATTTGTAGCGGAATCCACGCCCAAAGCCAAGCGGGGCCCGAAAAAGAATCGCTCCGCAGCAGGCCCTCTTCCCGCCTGCGGGCGGATGCATTTTTTTAATCCAAATCAAATTTCTCATTGACCGGGGGCCTCCATGAAATTCAGGAAAATCCGCTGGATTGCCCTATCAATGCAACTTGTGAGCTGCAGGCCCCATTTTATCAGCCGCGGAGGCAATTGGCTTCCAAATCAACTAAAATCTTTAAGTAAAGTTAAGGGAGTGTCCGTGAAGTTTCGGACCTCCGGCATGGATTTTGCACCACTCCAAATTCGCCGGAACTTGTAGTTTCAGCTTGAGAAAACCACAGAATGTAGTGTAGGCTCCCAGCCGGCTGTCAATCTGTAGTGGTTCAGCCTGAAAGCCCAGAGGTAATCCATAATTTCCACAACCCTTTCAGGTAACGCCAAAACATTAAAAAACCACTACCCTGAAACCAACGAAAGCCTCCCATTTCTGGTAACTCCTTTATTTTAATCGTATCCCGAATTTATCTGTCTAAAACGTCACTTCTATGGAAATCCCCTTCACCATCGGCAACAAAACCTTCGTCCTCGACCGCACCAAGGCGGAAGCCGCCTTCGAAGGCAAACGCGTCATCAATGGCCGCGAAAGTGCCGCTTTTAACCTCCTTCCGCTCAAATACACTTGGGCTTACGAGATCTACCGGAACATGAAGGCCAACCACTGGGAGCCGGAGGACATCGGGATGCAGAAGGACGTCGAACAGTGGCGCTCCGGCCAGATCACCGACAACGAACGCTGGATCATCCGCATGGGCATCGGGTATTTTTCCGCCGCCGAAGGCATCGTCGGCGACAATATCCAGAGCGTGGTCCGCGAGATGGTCACCGCCCCCGAGCTGAAGCTGGTGCTTGGCCGCCACGCCCACGAGGAAAACATCCACGCGGACAGCCTCCTGTACATGATTTCCAGCCTCGGGATCAATCCCCACGAGTGCGAAGCCATGTTTGAGCAGATCCCCACCATCCTGCGCAAAAACGATTTCGTCACCCGCACCTCCAAACTGCTGCGCCGGGACCTCGACCTCACCCTGCCGGAAAACAAAAGGCTGCTCGCCAAAAACATCTTCCTCTTCGGCCAGTGCATGGAGGGCACCCAATTTTACGGGCTCTTCGGCATGATTCTGAGCCTCTACCGCCAGAACAAATTCCCCGGCATCGGCCAGATGTTCCGCTACACCCTGCGGGATGAGTCGAACCACATCGAAGTCTTCCGCAACCTCTTCATGGACCTTATCGAGGAGAACAAGGAAATCTGGACCCCGGAATTCCGCGAGGAACTCCGCGACATGATGCGTGAAGCCGTCACCCTGGAGAAGGAATTCATCAGCGACTGCCTCCCTGTGAACAGCGTCGGCCTGACCCTTGATGAGTTCACCAACTATATCGACTACATCGCCGACCGCCGCCTCGAAGGAGTCGGCCTCGACCCGCTCAACCCCGCCATCAATAACCCGCTCCCGTGGCTGGCCGAGATGATGGACATCAAGAAGGAGCAGAACTTCTTCGAGGGCCGCGTCACCGACTACCAGAAGTCCTCCTCCCTCGCCACCGTCTCCGAGGACGAATATTGACATCCAATGGGGTGGGCGAGCGTCCCCGCGAGTTCCTCAAAGCCCGCCTCTCTCCGCGTCCTGCGGTCAAATCCCCTCCCTTGCCCGCTGTTTTTTCCCCCGCCCATCCGCCGCCCCCCGCCAACGCCCGCCTGCCCATCCATCCGCCATGATCGCCCGTTCCCATATCGACGAAGACCTCCAGCTCAAACAGTTCGCCCGCTCCGGGGCCGACACCAAACCCCGCTTCGATTGGACCCCGCAAAACCTTTCCGGCACCGCGGCCCCGGCCGCCATCCCCGTCAGCACTGCCGCCGGGGAATCCCGCATCTACACCACCGGTGACATCGCCACCATGATCGGCGATGCCCTCACCGACCTCATGCTTTCCCGCCAGGAACAGGAGATCTTCACCGAGAAAAACCGCCGTCTCGTCACTCAGATCGCCACTCTCGTTTCCACCGATCTCACCGCCCGTAGCCGCGGCACCGGCGAGGAGGAGCGCACCACCGTGAGCGCCAACGACATCACCCGCCTCATTGAGCGGGCCCTCGTCCGCAACAACGCCTACGACCTCGCCCGCTCCATTATCACCCGCCATCAGACCGCCGACGGCCGGGACGGCAACGACAACGACTCCTTCATGCTCACCAATGCCGCCCCCACCTGCCGCGTCATCCGCCGCAATGGCCACGTGGTGAACTGGAACCAGAACAAGATCGAGATCGCCATCCGCAAGGCCTTCCTCAGCGAACAAATGGACGCCGAGCCCGCTGTGGAGATCGCCCGCATGCTTTCCATCCGCCTCCGCGACGAAGGCCGCCAGATGATCCACATCGAAGAACTCCAGGACCTCGTCCAGGAGGAACTCATGAAGGGCGGCCACTACAAGGTCGCCGCCTCCTACGTTCTCTATCGCGCCCACCGCTCGGAAGTCCGCAAGCTCTCCGAGGAAGACTCCCGCAAGGAAGCGATCGACCGCCAGGAACACATGATCCTCGTCAAAAACGAGGACGGCTCCACCTTCCTCTGGGATGGTCTCGAACTCCGCCGCCGCATCGACTTCGCCCGCCTCGGCCTCGACCTCTGCCTCAATGGCGAGCAGATCGAAAACGAACTCCGCCGCTCCTTCTTTGCGGAGATGACCTTGGAAGACCTCAACCGCACCGTGGTCCTCAATGCCAAGGTCCTGATCGAACGCGATGCCGACTTCGCCAAGTTCGCCGCCCGTATCATGCTGAGCTACATCTATGAGGAAGTGCTCGGCTGGAACATCCTCGCCGATGGCCTCGCCGGTCTCGCCGAATGCCACCGCCGCGCCTTCCGCAGCTATCTCCAGCGCGGCGTGGAGATCGACCGCCTCAGCCCAAAGCTGCTCGACTACGATCTCGATAAACTCGCCGCCGCCCTCGATCCGTCCGCCGACATGGACTTCGATTTCCTCGGCATCCAGACCCTCTACGACCGCTACCTCATTATCGACAAAACGGCCAAAAAGCACCGCCGTCTCGAGACGCCCCAGTTCTTCTGGATGCGGGTCGCCATGGGCCTTTTTGTCGGGGGCGACCCCGCCGTCCAGCTGGAGCACGTCATCTCCCTCTATCAACTCTACAAAGGCCGCCGTTTCTGCTCCAGCACCCCGACCCTCTTCAACAGCGGCACCAAACACAGCCAGCTCTCCTCCTGTTATCTCTACAAGGTGGATGACTCCATCGAGTCCATCATGATCCGCGGCATCGCGGAAAACGCCTTCCTCTCCAAGTGGGCCGGCGGGTTGGGCGGATCGTGGACCGCGGTGCGCGGCACCGGTTCCTACATCCAGGGCACCAATGGCGAATCCCAGGGCGTCATCCCCTTCCTTAAACTGCATAACGATCAGCTCATCGCCGTCAACCAGGGCGGGAAACGCCGCGGTTCCGGCTGCGCCTACCTGGAAACCTGGCACAACGACATCCGGGAATTCATCGAGCTGCGGAAGGGTACTGGCGACGAGCGCCGCCGCACCCACGACATGAACACCGCTAACTGGATTCCGGATCTGTTCATGAAACGGCTCGAAGCCCGTCAGAACTGGACCCTCTTCCGCTCCAATGAGTGTCCTGAGCTCCACGACCTCTACGGCCGCGCTTTTGAGGAAAAATACCTCGAATACGAACAGAAGGCCGAACGCGGCGAGGTCCACGCCGAGACCGTCCGCGCCCTCGATCTCTGGCTCGACATGCTCCGCATGATCTTCGAGACCGGCCACCCTTGGATCACCTTCAAGGACCCCTGCAACGTCCGTTCCCCGCAGGACCACTGCGGCGTCATCCACAGCAGCAACCTTTGCACCGAGATCACGCTCAACACGTCCGCCGACGAAACCGCCGTCTGCAATCTCGGCTCCATCATCCTGGAAAACCACCTCGATGCCGCCGGCAATATCGACCACGACAAACTGCGCACCACCATCCGCACCGCCGTCCGGGCCCTCGATAACGTCATCGACATCAACTTCTACCCCACCGAAGCCGCCGCCCGCGCCAACAACCGCCACCGCCCCATCGGTCTCGGGGTCATGGGCCTCGCTAATTGCCTCTATCTTAAAAACCTCAGCTTCGCCAGTGCCGAAGCCGTGGAGTTCAATGACGAGATCATGGAAGCCGTCGCCCTCTACGCCTACGAGGCCTCCAGCGACCTTGCCGCCGAGCGTGGCCAATACTCCAGCTACGCCGGCTCCAAGTGGTCCCGCGGCCTCCTCCCCCAGGACACCCTCGACCTCCTCGAAATCGAACGCGGCGTGAAACTGGAAGTCCCCCGCACCAGCCGGCTCGACTGGACCCCCGTCCGCGCCAAGATCGCCAAACAGGGCATGCGGAACAGCAACGTCCTCGCCATCGCTCCCACCGCCACCATCTCGAACATCATGGGCTCCACCCCCTGCATTGAGCCCCAGTTCAAGAACCTGTATGTGAAGAGTAACCTCAGCGGCGAGTTCATCATGCTGAATGAATACCTCGTCCGCGACCTCAAGGCCCGCCGCCTCTGGTCCCAGGAGATGCTCGACAAGCTCAAATACTACGACGGCGAACTCACCGAGATCGACGAGATCCCCCAGGACCTGAAGGACAAATACCGCACCGCCTTCGCCATCGATCACAACTGGCTCATCGCCGCCGCCGCCCGCCGCCAGAAGTGGATCGACCAAAGCCAGAGCCTCAACCTCTTCCTCCCCCAGGCCGACCTCAAAGTCCTCAGCCACATGTACCGCGCCGCCTGGAAGGCCGGCCTCAAGACCACCTACTACCTGCGCACCATGAGCGCCAGCAACGTGGAAAAGGCCACCATCAGCGTGAAAAAAGACGTCCGCATCACCACTGACGAGGTCAAAGTCTACACCGAAGCCGAAGTCCGGGCCTGCTCCCTCGAAGCCCGCGCCCGTGGCGAAGAATGCGAAGCTTGCCAGTAACAGACCTCCTCCTAACCGGTTCCTGGCCCCGCCCCTGCCGTCACCCGCGAACAGCAAACTCCGTTCAGTCACACGCTATAAAAATGAAGAAAGGAATCACCTCCTATTATCTCCTCGCTTGGCTCGTCCTCGGCGGAGTCAGTTGCACCACTTCATCCCCAACCACGGCGACGATGACCAAGGCGGCTCAGGCGGCCACCACTCCAGCGCAAGCCTTGCAAAAGCTTGTCGACGGCAACAATCGCTTCGTCAACGGACGGATGGCGCATCGCGATCTCAGAAAGCAGGCCATCGAGACTACGACGGGCCAGTATCCCTTTGCCAGCGTTGTCAGTTGTCTCGATGCACGTGCCAGCACCGAGTTGATTTTCGACCAAGGTATTGGCGATGTCTTTAGCGCACGCATCGCGGGTAACATCGTGAATCCCGATATCATAGGCAGCCTTGAGTTTGCCTCAAAACTGGCGGGAGCAAAACTCATCGCGGTGGTCGGTCACACGGAATGCGGCGCGGTCAAGGGGGCCTGTGATCATGCTAAACTCGGGAATCTGACCGGCCTGCTCGACAGGATCCAACCGGCAGTGAAGGATACGCCTTCCATCGGAGGCGCGGACCGTTCGTCAAAAAACTCCGATTTCGTGAATCGCGCGGCCGAGAACAACGTGCGCCATGCAATGGCCGGCATCCGCGAGCAGAGCCCGATCCTTAAAAAGATGGAGCAGCAGGGGGAGATCAAGATCGTTGGCGCCATGCACGACATCGCTACGGGCAAGGTGACCTTTCTCAAGTGAGTCTTCAGACTCCATCCTAACTGGTTCCAGGCCCCGCCCCTGCCGTCACCGGCGAAAAGTAAATTCCTCCCAGTCATCCGTATGATCTCCTCGGCACGTGAGTTTCGGCGGATTTAATTCAATATTTTGGCGGAAATATTAGGGGGATTTTAATGCTGGCCTTGGGGCAGGGGTGCTGCCCGTCCTCGCTTGGATTTTTTTACGCGCGAAGAATTTTCGTAAAAATGAGTTTTTTCGCAAAAAGGCGTTTGATTTATGGGTGCCTTTTATGGATAAGGCTGAATTGACCGCTTAGGTAGATTCGTGAAATACGCGATCACAGTGGTTAGTAAATCTTTGGAGGAGCCCTTTATCAACAGGATGAAACAAAACCGCCGTCAATTTGTCAGCCAGGTGGGCATGGCCTCCATCCTTGCCGCTGAGTCATTTCCTTTGTTGCTATTAGCTTCCAAGGCCCAAGCGGGCGATTTGCTTCCCAAACTCCCCACAGTCCCAAGGTATACCCCTCACTCAGTCCCGCTCCCGTTGCCGGGGCGTTTGGCACCAACGGTTCTCGTCCCCGCTCCGGGCAGCCCCGAAGCCAGCCTTGGTTCTGCTGCGGTATATCACGGCATCGCCCCGGAATATTCCCGTAGCCATCCCGCCCATCAGCCTTACTGGGACCTGTCTCCTGAGCGGCATTATGAGATGGCCTATGAAGATGCGCTGCATGAGTGGGTTCCCGGAATCCAAACTCCCGCCCTGGGCTATAATGGATTAGTGCCCGGGGCGACCCTCCGGTTGCGTGTGGGCGAGCCTGCTGTGGTTCGCGTCACGAACAAAGTGGATATCGAAGCGTCCGTCCACTTGCATGGCGGTCACAACCCAGCCCACGCTGATGGGCATCCCTGCTTTTACGTTTTTCCTGGGCAATCGCGGGACTACTATTACCCCAATGTCTTGCCCCGTCATCCGGTTACAGGTGAGGCAGACATTTCGCACTCGAATTCCACGCTTTGGTTCCATGATCACGCCAATGACGTCACCGCCCGCAATGTGATCTATGGACTCGCCGGATTTGCACTTTTGACTGACGATCTCGAAGAGAAGCTTTTCGAAGATCGGATTCTGCCCGCTTTGGACACCGCGGACGGTCAACAAGCACCCTATGACGTGCCCATGGCATTCATCGATCAAGCTCTGAATCGGGATGGTACCGTCTTTTGGGATCCATTGGATGCTGATGGGCGTCTGGGGAATATCCTTACAGTCAACGGGGCTGCTCAGCCATACTTCGAGGTCGAACGCCGCAAGTATCGCTTCCGCTGGTTGGACTCTTCCCTGGCTCGGATTTATGAATTGCGGATTGTCCGTGGCGCTACCGCTATCCCCTTTCTCCAGATCTCGAATGACGGATATTTGTTTCCGCAACCTCAACTCGTATCCTCGGTTCTTTTGGTTCCCGGTAAAAGGGCGGATGTGATCGTAGACTTCAGCAAGTTTGAGGCGGGCACCAAACTTTATCTGCAGAATATCATGCAGCAGAGCAATGGCCGTAAGCCCGATGGTATCGATCCGGCCAGACCGATGAATCTGGTTGAATTCAGGGTCAAGGGACCGGTCGTTCCCAATGACGTCTCCGTGGGCCTTGGTTCGGCGTTGCGTCCTTATACCCCCATCGAGGCTTCTGAGGTCACCGCCACGCGCCGTTTTGATTTCAACCGCAGCAATGGCGCTTGGCAGATCAATGGCCAATTTTGGTCTCCGTTCCGATCTGATGCCGTCATCACCAGTGGCACCACGGAGCGGTGGATTCTTCAAAACAAGGCTGGAGGCTGGTGGCACCCGGCTCACATCCACTTGGAAAATCATCAGATTGTCAGCATCAATGGGGTTAAACCCAAAAAAGTGTGGAGTTATCTGACTGACACCTCCTCTCTCGAAGGCAACATGGTGATTGAAGTGTTGGTACGGTTCCGCACCTTTACCGGTCCGTTTGTCTTCCATTGCCACAACAACAACCATGAAGACATGCGGATGATGTCGCAGATTGAAACAGTGCCGCGAAATCCCGCTACCGGTCTGCCCATGCCGCCGATGTTGAATGGTAAATCGTTCTCCGTTGATCCTGCGGTTTGCGGCATCCCCGCCGGTGACATCCAGGCCAATCCGCATTTGTTCCATTGATCCGTCCATCATTATGTCTCAATTAATGATCAAGCCTCCGTCCTTTGAAGTTGCCGGTGGCACGCCTTGGGTCAGCAGTCGTATTCCAGATTGTGTCGTGCGGAATCAACGCGGTGAACCGCGCCGCTTCCGGACGGATTTGATCGCCAGGCAACGTGTCCTGATCTCGTTCATTTACACGCGCTGTGATGGCATCTGCCCGAAAACTGTCGCCAACCTGGTGGCGGTGGAAAAACTATTACGAGCTGCTGCGGAGCCCTTCCGCATGCTGTCGCTCAGTGTCGATCCTGCGCGGGATACTACCGAAGATCTGGCTGAGTATGCGCAAGGCCATGGCGTGAGCCATCTTCCTCACTGGGAATTTTTAGTGGCCAGCCCTGCGGACACGGTCGCCATACAAAAGGCGTTACGGGCTAGCGAGCCTGACGCGGATGCAGCAGCTCCGGATTTGAAATCACACTCGGGGATGATTGTGTTTGGTAACGAAACCACCAATCGTTGGAGTTCGATCGCTGCCGGCACCGCCCCCATCCATATCCAGCATGCGTTCCAAACCGTCGCCCGTTCCAGCGGTTTTTCCAGCTTGCTCAAATTGCGCGTCTAAAGTATCCGTCAAACGCAGTCCCGTTGGAAGGGTGCTGCGCCGGCGTGGCTGGAGGCATAAACTACGGCTTTTGTGGGAGCCATTGCCTTGGAGCTGTTCAAACGGGACGCGGCGGGCCGCGTGAGATATCGGGCGGAACAGCGCGAGGCGATTCTGGATGAGTTCGAACGCAGCCGGCTGAAGGGGGCGGCGGTTGACGGATACTTCCCTTCAGACCATGGCCCCCCGTTTTCACCTTCGTCGCCCTGGCTAGTGACGCGGAGGCTGGAAGCCTGGGCCACTGTCGGATCAGGAAGGGAGCATCAAAACCCGGAGTTCCTCACCTAACGCGATCAGGGAACGGGCCCGGGGTCGGTGCCGGATTTCCATTTCACCCGTTTGGTTGAGCCGTGGAAAATTTCGACTCCCAGCCCTGACAATGATTCGTCCCATTTATCCACTTCATACCGGATTTCGCTGCCACTCTTGGAGGAACTGACAGATTTGTGGGATCGGACCTCGACCCCATTGGATTGGAGGCTGACGGTTTGGAAAGGGCCGATGTCCGGGATGTCCAAATTCCCGTGGGGGGTCTGCACGATCTTTTTTCCCTGGCCGCGCTGGACGCGTTCCACCACCTGGGCGTATTTCAGTTTCAATCCCTTGAGGGGGATGTTGGTGGTGTTGGAGATTTTGATGCTCCATTGCCAGGTTTGCACCCGGTCCGTGGAGTTGGAGGAAGTCGCAGAACTGAAAATCCCCCCCGGCGAGGTGGAGGCCCTGGCCTGCCGGTCGGAGGCGAGGCGGTTTTTCACGCCATGAAGTTTCAGTTTGGAAACCGCCTCGCCGACCCGCCAGTTCTGCACGGCGGACAGGCTGTCAGGGTTCAACGTGTTCAGCGGGATCTTTACGATACGCTTGTCAGGCTTGAGACTGAAAGAGGCAATGGCGTCAGTGCAGGTCACCAATTCACCCTCCACCGTTTTGCCCTCGGTGTTTGTCAGCTCAAGAGCGGTGGAAGCGGGCCGGCTGGCGGCCAAAATCAATGCGGTCAATATGATTAGCGGGACTTGCATCTGCATGGAAATAAACTTTCGGGGATAGCGGAGCCGGGGCGCGAGGATCGGCAAACGTGAGGTGAACGTGGGAAAGAGAGGGGCATTATCAGGAATCCGGAGCATCATCGGTGCTGCCGGCCACCCGTCCGCATCACGGTTTGAATCCACCAGTCAAGCCCCTCGGGAAATTCCGCAAGCGGCTTCGGCACGGATCTGACTGATTATTGAGGAAGGTGAAATCAAATTACCAGGTAATTTACTTGGCCCGAGGCTTCCGGTTGGATGCAATCCGCCGGAACGACGCAAAATTCCGCTACCCTGAAATCTCCTGGCAAGGCGGTCGGGGGGTGGATGCTCAGGTGCCGTCCAAAGTCATCATGAATCAAGCTGACATCCTGCGGCACCGGTCAAATTCAGCCGTCCGGAACCGCCCTCTCCTTGCGGATGATCGTTCATCCCTCAAATTTCAGCCTGCTTCCGCCCCTCTCTCCCCGTTCCCCGGCCCGCCCCTGACGTCACCGGAGAAAAGCAAATTCCTTTCAGATTGACGTGGCTTGGGGGATTCGATAAAGCAAAGGGTTAATCCGGCCAGCGGCGCTGCTTTGTTTGAGCAGGCCGCCTTGCCGGGGTCATTTTTTCTTTCCCTGTGATGTCGACAACTTCCTTAGAGCGGGTGACTCGCCGTGGTCTTCTCAAAACGGCTGGCACGGCGGCGGGATCTTTGCTGTTGTTGCCGGGTGGGGTTTTGCGCGGGCAGGGATTGAAACCGGGCGGCAAGTTGAACGTGGCTTTTATTGGGATGGGGGGGCAGATCCAGGGGCATGTTAGTCAACTTTTGCAGATGGGGCACCGCGTGGCGGCGATGTGCGATGTGGATGCGGGGCAGATTGCCAATTCCATGAAGCGGCACGGAGCGGCGGTGGCGGAGGCTGCGGCCTATGCGGACTACCGGGTGTTGTTGGAGAAGGAGAAGTCGCTGGATGCGGTGGTCATCGCCACGCCGGACCACTGGCACGCGCCGATTTGCCGGGCGGCGCTGCGGGCGGGCAAGCATATTTATTGTGAGAAGCCCCTGACGCACACCATTGCCGAGGCCCGCCAGCTGCGGGAGTTGGCAAAGGCTTCGCCGGGGATTACTCAGATGGGCAATCAGGGGAGTGCCTCGGCGAACCTGCGGCGGAGTATGGAACTGATTGCCGCGGGCTTTTTTGGGGCGATCACGGAAGTCCATGCATGGCATCCGGTGCACAGTTGGCCGAGCGGGGCGGCGCGTCCGGCGGGGAGCGACCCCTTGCCGCCGGGTTTGGATTGGGATTTCTGGTTGGGAGGAGCCCCGGCGCGGCCTTACAAGGCAAAGATTTACCATCCGGCGGATTGGCGGGGTTGGTATGACTTCGGCAATGGTTCGTTAGGTGATTTTTGTTGTCACACCTTTAATTTGCCACTGCGGGCCCTCAATCTGGACTATCCCAGCCGTATAGAAGTCAGCGGTAGCGGCTTAGGCCAGGAGAGTTTTGCCAAGGCCTGCACGGTGCGCATGCATTTTGCAGCGCGCGGAAACCGGGGTCCGGTGGTGCTGAATTTTTATAGTGGTGGAGATGTTCCGCCGGAGAGCGCCACGGAATGGCTGCGCGGTTCTGGGGGGAGTTTGCCGGGCAATGGCTGTCTGCTGATTGGGGAAAAAGGCCAACTGCAGTGCGGGTTGTGGAATTCTGACTGTCATGTGCGGATGCAGGACGACCGGCGCTTCATCTGGGCGGGGAACCACCCCGCGGCCAAGCAAATCCCCGAGTCGATTCCCCGGGTGAAGAGCCATCTCGACGAGTGGGTCGACGCCTGCGTGGGCGGGCCCAAGGTGTTTTCCGACTTTGATTTCGGGGGGCACTTGACGGAGATCGGGCTGGCGGGGATCGTGGCCCTGCGCCTGCAGAAGAACATCGATTGGGATGGGCCCAACATGAAGGTCCCAGGTTTGGCGGAGGCGGACCCATACATTCGCCGGGCTGAGGGCAGCCGGTATTTCTAGCCCAAATTTAGCCTGGGTGGGAAAACCAATGGGGTCGGGGCGCGGGCAGGGGAGCCGGGTCGCAGGCTTCGGCTTTGCCCTGGCGCCCGCCCGGGCAGGAGGGGCTGATTTTGGGAAGCCGTAGCGCAGGAGCGTGCGTGGCCCGTAGTGGATGCTTCCCAAAATTGCGGCGGCATTCCTGGGGGGTGTTATTTTTAGTGTTAGTAA
>CAIZWU010000025.1 GCA_903936775.1 uncultured bacterium
TCCCGACATTTACGCAGTGGGCGATGTGGTGGAAGTTAAGGATGGGGTGACCGGGCAATGGTCGCTGATCCCGCTCGCAGGGCCGGCCAATCGTCAGGGCCGCATCGCCGCTGATGTGATTTTCGGCCGGGATTCCCGCTATGGCGGCACTTGGGGCACGGCGGTCCTGCGGCTCTTCCGGCTCACGGCCGCGTGCACCGGAGCCAACGCCACCCGTTTGAATCGTGCTGGTATTCCCTTTGAAGTGGTGCATTTGCATCCAGGTTCGCACGCTGGTTACTTCCCCGGCGCGGAACCCCTCGCGCTGAAGTTGCTGTTCGCTCCTGTTACCGGCAAATTGCTGGGAGCGCAGGCGGTGGGCCGCGATGGGGTGGATAAACGCATGGACGTCATCGCCACGGCCCTGCAGGCCGGGATGACGGTGCATGATCTGGCTGAGCTGGAATTGTGCTATGCCCCGCCGTTCGGATCGGCGAAGGATCCGGTCAATCTGGCCGGCATGGTGGCGCAGAATCTTCTTTCAGGCTTGGTGCGCCAGAGGCAGTGGGGGGAAGTGGCCGGTCTGGATCCTGACACCACTCTGCTGCTCGATGTGCGCAGCAAGGCAGAGCGGGCGGCGGGTTTCATTCCAGGGTCCGTCCACATTCCTCTGAATGAGCTGCGCCAGCGCATCGGTGAACTGCCGGGTAACCGGGAGATCATTGCCTATTGCGCCAGCGGACTGCGTTCCTATGTCGCGGCCCGGTTCCTTGCCCAGCTGGGGTTTCAGGTGACAAACCTTTCCGGAGCCTATCGGACCTGGCGCGCGGCTACCGCGTGATTTTTGAAGCCCCTTGATGGCATCTCCTCAGGCAGACACTGCGGTAGGGACGGCGGGCAGGCAGGGAGTGTTTGAAAATGATGTAAATCCATGGGATATCGGGTAGATGTGAGGCTGAATCCCGGCTAGGGATGATGAAATGGATACTTTTGTGCTAAAGCCTCGGTGGGTGCCGGAACTTGACCCTGATTTCCAGCCAGCCGTGCTGTGGAACCGGGCGTATTTGGATGCTGTGGCGGACGGTGTGCCGCTGATTTTGGCCTTGGAAGGAGAGCAGGGCAGGGTGTCGCGTTACGAGACGGTGGTGCGGCCCGTGATCGATGCCGGGACGCTGCGGTATGTGGAACGGTTGGTGAAATTTCTGCTATGGTCCCGCGGAGGCTGGCGTCTGGTGGTGGCAGGGCCGGAGGAGATCGCCCGGTTTTTGGCCACAACGTATGCGCCGGGCGGAGAGAGGGCGTTTGATGCGGAAATGATGGAAAAGTCCTACGGACGGGCCTTTACAGTGGAGCCGGTGCCTTTTGGAAACGTGCCTGCGGAGAAGGAAGGGGGGGCATCCGTGGGGGGGCATCTGGACGGATGCCGGATTGGTTTTGATCTGGGAGCCAGTGATTACAAGGTAGCCGCGGTAAAGGATGGCGAGGTGGTTTATAGTGATGAATTTGCCTGGGACCCCCGGCCGCAGACTGACCCATCCTATCACTATGACCACCTCAACGCCGGACTGCGGGCGGCGGCAGCGCATCTGCCCAGCGTGGATGCGATCGGAGGCAGTTCGGCGGGCGTGATCGTGAACAACCGGTTCATGGTGGCCAGCCTGCTGCGCAATATCCGGCCGGAGCGGATGGAGGAAGCCCGCGGGATGTTCGATCGCTTGCGGAAGGAATGGGGAGTGCCTTTGGAGGTGGCGAATGATGGGGATGTGACTGCCTTGGCAGGTGCTTTGTCCCTGGGCGAGCATGCGGTGCTGGGAGTCGCCATGGGCTCGAGTGAGGCTGCCGGTTATCTGAATCCGGAAGGGCGGATGACGGGTTGGCTGAGTGAGTTGGCCTTTGCTCCGGTGGATTACAATCCCGCCGCGCCCGCCGATGAGTGGTCTGGCGACCGCGGCGTCGGGGCGCTTTATTTTTCCCAGCAGGCCGTGAACAAACTGATCCCGGCGGCCGGGATCCCGGTGCCGGCGGAAATGTCCCTGCCGGAGCGGTTGCGGCTGGTCCAGTTTTTGATGGGGCAGGACGATCCGAGGGCGGCGGCGATCTACCAGACTATCGGTATCTATCTGGGTTACAGCGTGGCACACTATGCGGAGTTTTACCAGTTCAACCACCTCCTGATTCTCGGCCGGGTGACCACCGGGAAGGGGGGCAACATCATCCTGGGCACCGCGCAGAAAGTGCTGGCCGATGAATTTCCAGAACTGGCGGCACGGGTGAACGTCCAACTTCCGGATGAAAAGAGCCGCCGGGTCGGGCAGGCATGTGCGGCGGCCAGTCTGCCGGCGCTTTCGGGATCGGTGGTGGAATCCTAGCGGATACCAGGGGGCGCAGGTTTTTTGAAGCAACCAGAGAACAATCACAATATGGCCATGAAATTTTCCCAGACTGGTGCCACGGTGCTGGTGCCGGATGCCTGTGCGATGCCGGAAGCGTTGCGGCGCGTGACCCACCTTGGGATCGGAGCGCACCAGGATGACTTGGAATTCATGGCCTTCCATGGCATTGCGGCGTGCTTTCACGCCAGCGACCAGTGGTTTGGCGGAGTGACCTGCACGAATGGGGCGGGCAGTTCCCGGACGCGGGCGTATGCTGGCTTCTCCGATGAGCAAATGCAGGCGGTGCGCCGGGAGGAGCAGAATCTGGCCGCCCGGGTCGGGCGTTATGGCTACATGGCTCAATTGGACCACCCCAGTGGAAACGTGAAATCGCCCACCTCCAATGCTCTGCGGGATGATTTGGTCCAGATCCTTCAGGGTTGCCGGCCAGAGCTGGTCTATACCCATCAGCCCGCAGACAAACATGAGACTCACATCGGGGTGATGGTGGCGGTGATTGAGGCGCTCCGTTGCCTGCCCAGGGAATCACGCCCGCGGGCGGTGCATGGGTGTGAGGTCTGGCGGGATCTGGATTGGATGCCTGACGATGAAAAAACCATCCATGATCTGACCGGCCATGAGGTGCTGGCCGGTGCCTTGAATGGCATTTTTGACAGCCAGATTGCCGGAGGGAAACGTTATGATCTGGCGGTCATGGGACGGCGGCGCGCCAATGCAACTTTCTTTTCCTCACATGCAACGGATGGCGCGGCTGCCTTGGCGTTTGCCATGGATCTCACGCCCCTCGTGGAAAATGACGCGTTGGATGTGGTGGACTTCACGATGGGTTTCGTGGAGCGTTTCTCCCAAAGTGTCAGGGGAATGCTGGAAAGGCGGCTGGGACGGTAAGGTCCGCGCTATTTCTTTGCGGCAGGCAAGGGCAGCGGCAGCATGACTTCATTGCGGCGCAGGGGGCCGGGGGTCCATGGGGAGTCGTAATAGGCAAAAACGGGTTCACCGGTGGGGGTGAGTTTTTGAACAGCGAGCCATTGGCGGAGTTCGGCGAGGGCCTGTTCCTCGTTGGCTTTGCGCTGGAGACCATTGAAGCGGAGCACGGCATAGCGGCCGGGAGGGCGCGTCCCTACCATGATATCATCAGCTCCGGAACCCGGAGCCCCCGCCGCTGCCACTTTGGCTGGCACGACAAAACTCATCTTGGATTGTCCCCCGGCTTGGTCCATGAAGACCGGAGTGGTCATTTCGATCTTCTCCTGTTTTTCGTTTTTCCCGGAGATATAACCGAAGAGTTTCATGAACCGCCCATCACGGTCGGCATCTATCGGCACACTGGCGGAAACGATGGTAAGGGGCGGGTAGTCACGGATTTCAACCGGACCATCTTTTTGCAGCATCGTGTAGGGCGCTGTCTCATAGGCGGCGCGGCTGGTGGCGGTCAGACCAGTGAGCAGTGCTGCGGCGGCGATAAGGCCAGTGAGAATGAGGGCTTTTTTCATGGAAGGGATGGGGCGGTGGAAAAGATGCTTTTCCAATCTCTATATGATTAACGTTGCTTTCATCAATCCGGACTTGCTTTGATCATGGTAAAAACCGCATTCAGGCGCAAAACGATTCCTTTGAGAGATGAAAATCAATAAAATTGCCGTGTTGGGTGGAGGCAGTGCCGGCTTGATCGCGGCGCTGACCCTGAAAAAACAGCTGCCGGATTTGCCGGTGGAGGTGGTATACAGTGCTGACTTTGGGGTCATTGGGGTAGGGGAAGGCACCACGGCGGCTTTTCCCCGGCACTTTTTCGAATACCTGAAGCTGAATCCTGGGGATTTTTACCGTGAAGCGGAACCGACTTGGAAGTTGGGGATTCATTTCAAATGGGGTCCCCATCCCCAAGGTTTTTACTACAGTTTTCAAAATGAGTATAAAACCAGGTGGCCGGAATTGAGCCGGAATACCGGCTTCTACTGCACTCCGGAGACGGAGTGGGTGGGAATGGTTTCGGCATGCATGGCCAAAGCCAAAGCCTTTCCCCGCAAGCCGGATGGGTCGATGCACTTTCACAAGTTCCACGCTTTCCACATCGAGAACCGGAAGCTCGTGGCCTATCTGGAAAAACAATGCAGTCTCCTGGGGGTCACTTTTCTCGAAGGCAAGGTCTCCCTGGCGGAGCGTGGACCGGGAGGCGTCGCCGCGTTGGTGCTGGAGAGCGGACAACGGGTGATAGCCGATCTTTACGTGGATGCCTCCGGATTCCGCTCGGAGCTGCTGGGCCGCGCCATGCAGGAAGAATATTTGAGTTTTGAAAATTCACTCTTCTGTGACCGGGCGGTGATCGCGGGGTGGCCGCGCTCCAACGAACCCATCCTGCCCTATACGGTGGCGGAAACCATGGAGGCAGGCTGGTGTTGGCAGATCGAGCACGAAAACTGGATCAACCGGGGTTATGTGTATTCCTCCCGGTTCATCACTGATGAAGCCGCCTTAATCGAGTTCAGGCAGAAGAATCCAAAGATCGCCAATGAGCCGCGGGTGGTGAAGTTCAATTCCGGCCGCTACCGCAGGCATTGGGTGGGAAATGTGGTCGGAGTGGGGAATTCCGTAGGTTTTGTGGAACCCCTTGAGGCCACCGCCCTGCAGGTGATCTGCCTGGAGAGCAGTACTCTGGCAGATACCCTGAAAGACTCGCTCCTGGAGCCGACCCCCTCCCTCGTGGATTTGTATAATAACTACAATTCAAGACAGTGGGATGACATCCGGGACTTTTTGGCGGTGCACTATGCTTTCAACACCCGGCTGGATACCCCGTTCTGGAAAGCCTGCCGGGCGGACACGGATTTGCAGGGGGCCGCGAAGCTGGTGCGTTTCTATCAGGAGAACGGGCCGAGCCTCGTGGGGGAGGGCGTTCTGTTTGCCCCGACGAACTCCTTTGGTTTGGAGGGTTATCTGGCGCTGCTGGTGGGGCAGGGCGTAGCCCATGAGAAACCTTGGACGGCTTCGATGGAGGAGCAGCGCATCTGGAGGGAGCGTTTACGGAATTTTGGTGAACATGCTGCCCGTGGATTCCCCATGAAGGAAGCGCTGGCATTGATCCGGGGGAGTGACTTTGATTTTTTGGTGGGGAAATCCACAAATTAGATGCGGCCGGGGTTGCCCATGGTGGGATGGACCAGCGGAGTCTGCTGTTGGGTGGGGGAAACCGGCAGGGAGAGCGGATAAAAGCTGCCCGCCTGCCGGTCCCGGAGTATCCGGAAAGGGCCGGTTTCAGTTCCTGCGCACGTGGTAGAAGCGGCGGCCCCCTACGGTGGAGGGAATACCATTGACCGTGTCCTGAACCGTCACGGTGGCTCCGGTGCCCGCAACAGGGTTTCCGACATTGCTCCATGGCGCGGTGAGGGAGGTGCTGCTTTCCACTTGGTACGTTTTGCCGATTTCCGTCGGGAAGGTGATGCTAACCGGTTGGCCAGTTGGAGCGGATACGGCCGAGATCTGGAAGGAGGAGTCCACTGGACCGATGACCGCGTCAGGGCCGGCCGCAAAGTTCTCAGCCACCTGTTCTGGTGCGAGCAGTCCATGATAGATGCGGAATTCGTCAAACGTTCCCGCGACATTGGCATCCCCCGTCCAGTTGGAACGCCCGATCCAGTTGTTCACATCATCAATGGACGACAGATTGACATTGGCCGGGACATTGAGCAGGAGGGGGACTCCATTGCGCCAAAGGGTCAGACGGCTGGTTCCAGTAGTGGCGGATTCCACCATGGCGACGTAATGCAGCACTTGATCCTGCACGTAAGTCACACCGGGATTATAAAGGGTGCCCACCGCTGGGCCGGGGGCCGCGTCGCGGATCTCCATGCGGTTCACCTCGTAGTTGGTACCATCGACCGCGGCACTGACGAAGAAATAATCGCCGCCTTCCCCACCATCGCCGGGCCCGGTGATTTCTTTGGGGACCCCAGGAGAGGCGAGGGTATTGCCGAAGTCAAAGAGCCGCGCCCAGGCATTGGTATTGGATTGCAGGGAGACCCAGGTTTCCACGGTCAGCGCCTTCAGAGGGGAAATCATGCCGTTGGGCAGGTCCACGTAAGCCGCGCTGGCCGAGCTGCCTCCAGGCAGGGCAATGGCGCTTCCGGTGAAGGTGCCACCCGCGCCGCGGACGACGGCGTTTGACAGACCTGTGACGGAATCGGGGGTGGTGGCACCGTCGTCGGCCGCTCCGGCTGCATTGTTGAAACTCCAGCGGTGGAGCAGTGTCGCCGGGAATTGTGCCGGAACATTCGGATTCGTGGCAAGGGCCGCTTCCAGATGGTCACTGGCGAAATCCCCGTCCGAGTCATATGCATAGGGATCAGTGCCGGTGCTGGTGGCGCTGAGGAAAGTGCCGGTGTTGGTTTCCGCCGCGTCGGACAGGCCATCGCCATCGGAATCCGCACTATTGGGGAGCGCGCCGCGCTGGAATTCCTGGAGGTTGGTGACCGTGTCGATGTCTGGATCCGCTGCGGCATCCGCTGCGGAGGTGGGATTGAGGCCATGGGCGCGCTCATACCAGTTGGGGATACCATCGCTATCGCTGTCTGTGGCATCCGCGGCGGGTCCGGGGGTGGCATCCGGACCCGCCACGTTGTGGGCCGTGATGACGTCCAGGGAAAGGGCGCCGTCGTAAATCCGCAGTTCGTCATAACTTCCGTCGACGTTGCCATCGACGGTGAAGTTCGAGCGGCCCAGCCAGTTGTTGATATCCTTCAGGATGCCCAATTTGATGGGATTGCCCGCGTTGGTTTCCGTGAAGGAGCCAAGGTTTCCGTTCTCATAATAACGGAGTTGGCCAGAGCTCTCATCAAAGGTAATGACGAAATGCACCGGGGTGCCAAGGCCGGCCTGGCTCACGTTGAATTCTGCCGTGGGAGCGGTGAGGCCGTCGGCTTTCCGCAGCGAGAGGGTCCGGTTGGCGGTATCTGTGCCGTTGTAGGCACTGAGGAAGAACGTGTCCACCGCGGCGGTGCCGCCGCCATTCCAGTTTCCGAGACCGGTAATGGCTCCGCTGGCGGCTGGATCCGAAGTGCCGAAGTCCACCAGACGGGCCCAGACGCCACCATTGGTGCTGTTGACCGTGGCCCAGCCTTCAATGGTAACCGCACCCCGCCCGCCCTTGGCGGCGCCGTGATTGGAGAGGATGCCAACCGGCAGTGAAACATAGGAAGCGGAGGCGGAGGATCCGCCAGCCAGAGACAGGATTCCTGCTGCCCGGGTGAAACCGGCTCCGTGGACGTGTCCGTGGGCTCCACTGACAGAATCGGTGACCCGGGTTCCGGTGGTTTCGCTGAAGGAATACCGGTGCACCAGTTTGGGAGCCGGCACGCTGGTCTCGATATTGGGGTCACTGGAGGAGGCGACTTCCGTAGCATCGCCAGCCAGGTCGGAATCGCTGTCGCGGAGGTGAGGATTGGTGCCGGTGTTGGTGGTGCTGCTGAAAGTGCCGGTATTGGACTCCACATTGTCTTTGAGTCCGTCGCGGTCCGTGTCGGGGTTCAGGGGATCCGTGCCGGTGTCGTTGGGTGAGACCCACACTCCGGTGTTGGTTTCCTTGGCATCCCCCAGGTTATCGGAATCGGTATCGGCCGACTGGGGGTTGGTGCCCCTCTGGAATTCCTGGACATTTGTCAGGGTATCGCTATCAAGATCCAGGCCGCCATCATTCACGCCGACCGTGAGCCCATTGAGTTGTTCATAGCCGTCAGGCATGCCGTCATTGTCAGTATCCACGACGAGGGTCACGGGACCGGAAGCCCGGCTGGCAAAGATCTCCTCTGGCGAGAGCACATGGTCATAGAGGCGGAATTCATCGTATTCCGCGTTCAGGTTGGCATCGCCGGACCAGTTGGAGCGGCCCAACCAATTGTTGACGTCGGTAATCTGATTCAGCAGGAAGGGCGAGGATTGGTCGGTGATCAGGTGTTCACCGTTCCGCCAGAGGTTGAAAATGGTCTGTATCCCGTTCGAACTGTCCGCCGTGATGGCAAAATAAACCACCTGGTCCAGCACGGCAGCCCGGTCCGGCCGGTAAACCGTGTTCTGATTGGCGTCTGCGGAAACACGGATCTCGAGTTGCTGGGTGTTGTAATTGTCACCCGTGGCGGCACTGTAGAAGAGATAGTTATTGCCATTAAAACCTCCACCGGGGGCGAGGACTTCCCCTACGGTAGTAGTCCCAAAGTCGAAGTACCGAGCCCAGTTTCCCGTAGTGCCCTTCAGGGTGATCCATCCCTCGATGCTCAGGGTATTTTTATTCCCGGTGGCGATCGGGCTGTTGGCTCCGATGAGATCATTGGGAAGATCCACATAGGGAGCGGAACCGCTGGCGCCGCCAGGCAGCCGCAGAGCTGTGCCAGTGAAGGTGGCTCCATTTCCGAGTACCAAGCCGTTGAAGCTGGCACCGCCGATGGCATCCGGAACGGTGGCTCCGTCGGCGCTGCCGGCCGCATTATTAAAGCTCCAGCGGTGCACAAGATCTCCATGCGAGGCCTGGGTGCCAAGCAGAGAGAGGGAAAGAAGGGTGGCCAACGAGCTGCCGGGGGGGAAACGGAGCCACGGTTGTGGAGTCGGGTTGGTTTTCATTTGAGTGCAGGATTATAATTGGAACGGGGAGGTGATCTGGAATCCCCGATTTTACCGCGCATGGGTGTGTTCATGCCTGGCGGACGCTTGGGGACATTAATTCATTTCCGGCGTAAAAGGATGAGGAGGAGGATGTTTTGCCATTCAACACCGGGTCGTGACAAGCAAAGAATGACCGGGACGGGTTATTATAGGACGTCATGGTGTTTTTCTTAACACCTACCCCGCCAGTGTCGGGGGATCAGCGGCGGGGCAGGGGGACCATGAACGAAAAATGACTCATTAACTTGACGCCGGGGCGGGGCAGGCTGTTTCTTGCGGGCCATTATGAAGACCATTTTCTCCTTCCTCCCCCGCCTGTCCTCAGCGTTGCTTCTGGCGGCCACCTCTGCTGCGGGGACTGCCGCCCCGGTGTCGACTGCTCCGGGTCTGGACTGGCCTTCTTATCGGGGGCCCAATGGTGATGGAGTCACCAAGGCCAAACTGGGCAAAATCTGGGACAAGGCCGGCCCCACGCAGGTTTGGAAGGTGGAAGCCACCAATGGATTCAGTTCCATGGCTGTCTCCGGGGGAGTGGCGGTCACCTTGGTGACCCGCGATCATGAAGGGTCCGGAACGGAACATTGCGTGGCGCTTGATGCTGCCACCGGCAAGGAACTCTGGGCGGTGCCGCTGAAACTGGCCAAATATCAGGGTGGCGGCGACTCCGGCACGGGTGACAACAAAGGGGGCGACGGTCCACGCAGCACCCCCACCCTTTCCGACGGCAAGGTTTACGTCTACGGATCGAATCTCGATCTCTACTGCTTCGATGCCAAGACCGGCAAGGAAGTCTGGTCCAAGGATGTGACCGGCGATTACAAAGGCAAAAACATTTCCTGGTCGAATGCAACCTCACCCATCGTCGAGGGCGACCTGGTGATCGTGGGCGGCGGTGGCAAAGGCGCTGCTTTTCTCGCCTTTGACAAGGAACGGGGGACTCTGAAGTGGAAAGAGGGTGATGACACCATCACGCATGCCACGCCGACGGCGGCCACGCTCCTCGGTGAGCGGCAGGTGATTTTTTTCATGAAGTCAGGGCTCACCGCCGTGTCCCCCAAAAATGGCAAAATTCTCTGGCAGCAGCCCTACAAGTTCAATGTCTCCACGGCCGCCTCTCCCGTGGTTTTTGAGAATATTGTTTATTGCTCCGCCGGTTATGGGGTGGGCAGTGCCGCCTACGAGGTGAAAAAATCCGGTTCCAACTACGAAACCAGCGAGCTCTGGCGGGTGGAAGGAGACGGCCTGAACAATCACTGGAGTACCCCAGTGGTCCACGGGGGCCACCTCTATGGAATGTTCAGTTTCAAAAAATACGGGGATGGTCCGGTCAAGTGCGTGGATATCCGGACCGGCAAGGAATTGTGGAGCAAGGAAGGCTTCGGGCCTGGGAATGTAATTCTATCCAATGATAAATTGCTGGCTTTGAGTGATAAGGGTGAGCTGGTGATCATAGAGGCCAAGCCCGATGCCTATACGGAACTGGCCCGTGCCGATGTGCTGGAGGGCAAGTGCTGGTCGACTCCTACCCTTGCCGGCGGGTTCATATTTGCCCGCAGCACCAAGGAGGCGGCCTGCTTTGCGGTGGCTCCTTGAGCAGTAAGTGGCGGGGCTGTCTCCGCTCCGCCTATCCCATAACCCGAATGAGTCACTAAAAGCGCGCAGCAGCGGACGTTTTACAGGCCATTCCATTTCCTTATGAATATGATCTTTGCCTGCCGGTTTGTTTCCTTGTTGTCGTTGCTTCCCTGCCTGGCTGCAGCGGAGACAGTGGTTTCTGCAACTGCTTCTTCTGCCCAGGCGACCGCCACTGCAGGGGGGAAGACCCTGACGGCGAAGCTGAATGAAGCTTCGAAAACCGTGCGGGTGGAAATCGACGGCACTTTGTTTACCGAATTGATCTATGCCGGCCAGCCGAAGCCGGTGCTCTTCCCCATTCACGGTCCTGGTGGGACCATGATGGTGCGTCAATGGCCGCTGCGGGAAGCAGCCCCGGGAGAGGAGAAGGATCATCCCCACCACAAAGGGATGTGGTTTACCCACGGCAATGTGAATGGCATCGATTTCTGGAAGGAAGGCACGGATGCAGGTACGATCGTGGTGCAGGGCGTGCCTCAACTCAGCGCCCGGGACGGGGCGGTGGTGCTGCAGACGAAGGAGTCGTGGCAAAAGCCGGGAGGGGGCGAAGTATTGACTTCCACCACCACCATAACCTGTGGAGCGGACGGGGAGGATCGTTATATTGATTACGCCATTACTCTGAGCAGTGGGGGAGCCGATGTGGTTTTTGGAGACACCAAGGAAGGCACCATGGGAATCCGGGTAAATCCCTTGCTGAATTTCAAGGGAGCCGTGGCCAAGGGCACCGCCGTCACCAGTGAAGGGAAAACCGGTGCCGCTGCGTGGGGAACCAACGCCAAATGGGTGGATTATACGGCTCCCGTCGAAGGCGGCGTGATCGGGGTGGCCTGCTTCGATCACCCTTCCAACCTGCGGCATCCCACCACGTGGCACGCCCGGGATTACGGGTTGGTGGCAGCCAATCCATTTGGCCTGCATGACTTTCAGAAACTGCCGAAAGGGGCCGGGGATTACACCTTGAAAAAGGATGCTCCCCTGACGCTGCGCTACCGTTGGCTCTTTCATCAGGGGACCACCACAGGGGCGAACATTGCCGGACGCTGGCAGGCATGGGCTGCGGGGAAGTAAGGAGCACAAAGGCCGGATGTTTGCCAGTCCGGACGTGCTGGGTGAAGATATTGCGTTGGCCGGGCAAAATGAGGTTTCCCCTGGAGCCGGCCGGTGCTTGCTTGAAGGGAGTTTTCCATCCCTACCTTTGTGAGCTATCCTTTCCGCGCCAGGCGCTATTCCCTTGATGACGACCCCATGGTTCCGATGTCGCCCCCGGGCCCGGGGTGGCGCCAGTTTACCATCAGTGCTCTGGCCACCACCCTGATTTTGGTCCTCTGCTGGTATTTCGCCTCCCTGCTGATCCAGCAGACAAACCAGAATCTGGGGCCGGTTACCGATCCGGTAAGTGGGGAAGTGCGGGGAGATCAGGACCAGAAACACAATATCAACCAAGCTCTGTTGGCCCGGGACTTCATGACGCCCCGGAAGGATTTGGGGTTGATGGCCAATCTGATGCGCTGGATGCCACACCGTACAGATGGTGTAGTGGCTCCGCTCTGGCCGTGGGTGGCGGCCCGGTTGACCACGCCGGGGCAGCCTTACCGGGAAACCGAGGTGACGGAGGATGACCGTAAGTTGTTCACCAAGGGAAAGTGGGCCAATGTCGCCATGGTGCTGGCCTTTCTCTGGGCACTGGGGTTGGTGCTGGCCCGGTCATTCCGACCGGCGGCGACCGTCGCGGTTTTACTTTTGGCGGGATTCGGTGCTTTGATTCCCCGGGCGGTATATTTCCAGCCGGAGCCGCTCTATTTCATTTTGTTCTTCTTCACCTGGATTTGTGGGGTGAAGTTGTTGATGAAAAATGATCTTTGGCTGCATGCCCTCTTCGGTCTGATGGGAGGGTTGGCCTATTTGGGCAAGACTTCGGTGGAGCCTCTGCTCCTCGCTTGGTTTGGGATTTCAGCTCTCCGCTTCCTTTATCTGATGCTCCGCAAGGAGGATGATCCATCCGTCGACCAGCCATGGACCAGGCGGAATCATTTCATCGGCCTGATTGTCTTCGCTTTTGCCTGGATGGCCGTGACGGTCCCCCGGTATTCCTTCGCACAGGAGCGGTGGGGCGATGCCCGTTTCAGCTATCCGGGTGCTTGGATGTGGATGGATGACTACCAGAGTTGCTACACCTGGATGGGAGCCCATCCTGATAAAAAGAGCCTCGAAGCCATTCCCGCGGGGGACCGGCCCTCCCTGGCCAACTACCTGAAAACTCACCCGGCGACCGCCGTGCAGGACCGTCTTCATGACGGAACCCGCGATAAACTCACCCGGTGGCTGGCTCCGAAAATAGTGAAACCGAAAGCAGGAGGAGATTTTCCCGGCTGGCGGGTGCTGCTGGACCGGCGCGGCGTGTATCTCGGAGCCATTACCGCCGTGATGTTGGCAACGGCACTTTTGGTATGGAGCCGCCGGAAATCGGTCGACCGGACCGGGCTATCCGTGTCCCCGGGGGCTTGGGCCGCCGCGCTCTTCACCGTGGGCACTGTGGTGGGGTATTCCCTGCTTTACGGATGGTACGATCCCATTGGGAGAGGGGATCGCTTTATGCTTTCGCTGTATGCGCCCTTGGTATTTTGCCTCATTTGGGCTTCCGAAAGTCTGATGAATTTGGCGATAATGCGTCGGGCTCCCCTTTGGACTACTCTGATTTACCAAGGCTGCCTTTGGTTGATCAATGGGGCGATCGCTTGGCGATTGATTGAGATATTCAGAAATCCCATTTTTCATCCGGGCACTTTATGAGTCAATGCGCTTGGCAAAGAAACTCGAATTTTCCGGGGTGGATTCTTGAATCTGAGATCCAAACCTCTTAAAAGCATTCCATTCAGCGAATTACATCCAAAATCCACCTGCTTTTCTGGTGGTTTTCATAATATTAATAACCATCATTAATTCAGTTCCTGCAACTCAACTTTCATCGACCGGAATCAGAGTGAGTTGCCGGCGTAAAAAGGCGGGCTTTGGAGTCACTGAGGTTTTGATGGTGGTGGCAATTCTGGGGGTAAATACCGCCTTGGCGTTGCCTTTCCTCGTGGGCGTTTTTGCAAGGAAGGCCGTTCAACAAAGACCAAACAGCAGGATCAAACGATCGCCCAGACTTTTGCTGCTGCCTAGGCGGTGGGGACCGTGGTTGCTGTTCAGAGCCGCGAAGGAGTGGTTGATGCCCTCACCCGGCCACAAGGCGTTGCTGGAATCGGCATTTTCGAAAATGCCATTTTCTCGGTTAAAATGCCCCTTGCCGAGCAGAATGAGGTCCGAAACTCGCCTTTTCTGGTGGGGCGCACCCTGCCGGATGGTAAATGCCACTTGGATTTCAAACCAAAAGCTGGCTTACCTACCCGTAGGCGGCAGAGGCGTGGGATTGCTTCACTGGCACCGAAAGATCCCTTTCCGGCAAGGCTAAAAGAAAGCGATGGAATTTTGGTTTTCTTTCGTGATTTCCGTGAAATTGATTTTTTCGATAAAAACTAGAATAAACTTCTAGTCAGCAGTCATGGGTCGTGCTACTTTGGATGACCCGATATGAAACGCACCCGAAATGCTTTTACCTTAGTCGAAATGCTGATTGTCGTTGCAATCATCAGCATTCTGGCTGCAATGGCTATTTCTTCTTTTTCAAATGCCGCGCAAGATTCCCGCGCGGTGGTAGTAAGCCAACAATTGGCATCGGTCCAGGAAGCGGTTAATAATTGGGCGGCCCGCCAGATCGGCCGGGTGACCGCGGTGGGTGGCAATCCGACTTCTATTGAGCAGGTCCGGGTCATCTATAATGCCCCCACCACCGCCTCCGGCCGGTTGGCCGTCTTTGCGGGCTATTTGGATGAAAGCACCCGCTCGACGCTCTCGGCCGACGACACGACGGGCCAAGTGACCAGCGACGCGATGCGTCAGACGGGGCGCTGGCTGACCCTGCCTGCATGGGACCCCGCAGTCGGTAAATATCCCAAAGTCCAAATCACTCCCTGATCCACGCCCCCAACTGTCATGAAACTCTATTCACGTGGGTTTTCCCTCGTCGAAGTCCTCGCCGCGGTGGCCATTATCGGCATCATTGTATTCTTGGCGCTGCCAAATGTGATCCAAGCCAAATTGGATACCGAGGAGCAGATGGTCATCACGAGAGCTGAAGCCCTCAACATGTCCATCAGTGCCTACATCACGGCTAACGGGCGCAGCAACGCCGGCGCGGCCTGGGCTCACACCAATAATTCGACCCACGCTGCCAAATATCTGCTGGTGAAGGGTTACATGGCCTACGCCCCGTCCAGCTTGGCCGCTACGACCACCGAACCGGGATATCAGCCCAACGGGTATACTTTCGAGTTTGGCAGTCTGGATCAGAAAGTAGTGGTCAAGCGGAATACGACGGCCATCCCTTATTGAGCCTTTAGCCTTGTTCCTGATTTGTTCCAGACCTCCATTACATCCGTAAAACCCCGTGGTTTTACCTTCCCGGAACTTCTGATCACGGTGGGTATTATTGCGGTCCTCGCCGGAATCGGGATTCCTGCTTACTCGGGTATCACAGGGACAGCAAAAAATGTCGAAGCGGAAGATTTTGCTGAATCGCTCAACCGGGCGGTAGGCCATTTCAACCAGGCCAACTGGGAAATTCCTACGGCGGCAAACCCTGATGACACCACCGATGAATTTCTGGTGCTCCGCTCCCTGCAATTCAAAAACTGGCCGGCAGGTTCCTTTAAACCCGGCGCCCCCTACTTTTCCGCCAAATACAATCCCGAGGCTTCGTCCGATAGCAGCCAGCACCGCCTGCGTTGGAATGGAGGCAGTTTTGAAGTGCTCCGGCCCGGCACCGTTGGGAAGGGTTTTCTCAAGACTTTCCAAGGAAAAGACTACAAAACAGCAGACTATGTTTTTCCCAGCGGGTATTCCCCGGCTGGCAGCCCTGCGGGATATTTCCCCGCTGGCGAATGATTGGATTGCGTCAAACCGCCCCTTTTTTCAACTTTCATGCACTTGCCTACACTCGAAATGCCAACGCAGGACCGGTTTTCACAGGACTTGGATCCGTCCTTCTGGGATGTTGGTGCTGCTGCTGCAGCCGCGCCCGAAGATGCTATCTTGGGCGGCTTTACGGCCGGTAAAGTCGGGCCGGTGAACGTGGAGGCGATTGCCGCACTGCACGATTTTCTTCCCGTCAAGCTACCGCGGACGACCTGCAGCATTCCGGCGGAAAGCCTGATCCGTCAAATTGGGCGCATGGCAACCACTGCCGAGCCTTGGTTGCCGGTGGGTAGCGTGGGGCCCTTCCTGATCATGGGGCATTGCCGGCCTGAATCCTCGGATTATTGGGGCGTTCCGACGGACTTTGTCATTCGAATCATAATTGATGCCGAGCAGTATGAATCGATTCTGAAAGATTTCATTTCCCGCTTGGGGTTCAAACCGATTGCCGCGGTCAATCCCTGCGAAGGGCTGACAGCTCCAGCCTTTGCCGGAGATCTTAATGCGGCCTTCAACTGGTTCGTGGAGCAATATCCGATGTCCCAGGATGACCGTGAAAAAATGCAGCGGCTTTTGGAGGAACACGGTAAAAAAGCCTTCCAGACGTTAGATGACCTGAAGTTTCTGCCTCGGCACTATGGCGTCTGTATCATGCGTCTTGCCACGGGGGCTCATATTTACAATCCCGAGGAAGCACCGGGGCAGGCGATATTCCCAGACACCCTCTTGGAAAAACACAACGTGTTTCCGCTCTTCTGCGGCAAGCAGCACGTATACCTGCTCAGTGCCAGCGCCTCGGTTTATGCCTTCGAGGATGAATGGCTCTCCTCCGGTAATGAACCGGTCAAAGTCATTCCGGTCCTGGCCGATACGGCCGCCATCCGCGCGGCGATCGCCCGCAACCGCAGCCGCTCCACCGGCCAGAGCACCAGCCATGTGGTAGCCGGCGAACTCACCTTTTCGGACAGTGGCCAACTCGTCGAAATCGATGCCATGGACATGGCGCGGATTAATCCTGCCAATCCCAACAACACTGCCGAACAATTGGTCATGTGGGCCATTTACCGGGCCCTGACCCTGCGGGCCTCGGACCTTCACATCGAGAAATTCTACAATACCGCCCGGTTCCGCGCCCGCATCGACGGTGAATTAGTGGTAATCCACAGCTGCTCCGAGGATGCCCTGCAACGGGTCATCGCCATGATCAAGAACTGGTCCAATATGGGCCAGGAGCGGCAGGCCTGCCAGGATGGACGCTTCGCCATGCGGATCGGACAGAAACGGGTCGATGTCCGTGTGGCCGCCGTGCCCCACCGCAAGGAGTTCCAGAAGATCATCATGCGGTTCCTCGATAAGATGGACGGCATCAAGAAATTGTCGGAGCTGAATCTCTCGCAGCGCCAGATGTCGATCGTCAAACAGATCATGGGGCGGGATCAGGGCCTCGCGCTGGTCACCGGACCTACCGGGTCCGGAAAAACGACCACCCTTTATGCCTTCCTGAATTCGATCAACGACGACAATATCAATATCCAGACCATTGAGGACCCGATCGAGTATGAGATCGAAGGCATCAACCAGACCCAGATCGATCCTTTCCATGGCCTGTCTTTCGCCAACGGGTTGCGGGCCCTGCTGCGGGCCGACCCTGACGTAATTCTGATTGGAGAGAGCCGGGATGGCGAGACGGCAAGTTCAGCCATCAACGCGGCGCTTACCGGTCACCTTGTGTTGACCACCCTTCACGCCAATGATTCCCTGCGTGCCATCTCGCGATTGCTCTCCATGGGGGTGGAGCCGTTCCTTTTGGCCGACGCGCTCGCCATGAGTCAGGCACAACGTCTGGTGCGGCGGCTTTGCCCCTACTGCAAGCAGCCCGCCATCATCACCCAGGAAATCCAGGACTTTCTCTACTACCAAGGATGCATCACGGAGCCGTTGACCGACCCCTTATACCAGAAAGTCGGCTGTGATGAGTGCAACAGCACGGGATATACCGGTCGTATCGCGTTGATGGAAATGACTCTTGTGAATGGCGAGATGTCGAATCTCATCGCCACGGGCGCGCCAGTGAATGAATTGCGCCGTGCTGCTGAAAAGGATGGATTCCGCACGCTCTATCAGGAAGGCCTTTCCCAGGTCATCAGCGGGAATACCACGTTCGACGAGATCAGTTGCCTCAGCTACACTTCCATGAGTTGAAGCGGTTTCGGATCACAATATCCGCTGCAGGTAAACAAGGTTCAGCCACTGGCCGAATTTCCAGCCAACTTCGCGCAGCCGCCCTGTTTCGGTAAATCCGTGAACAGCGTGCAGGGCCAGACTGCCCGGTTGGTCGCCGGAGATGGCGGCAACGATGGCATGGTGGCCTGCGGCAGTAGCCTGCTGGATTTGATTCTGGAGCAGCAGGCTTCCCAGCCCGCGTCGCTGGAAGTCAGGATGAATGTAGATCGAATTCTCCACAGTGCGGGCAAAGGCTTCCCGTTTTCCAAAGGGAGATAGACTTCCCCAGGCCACCGATTTGCTTCCAAGTTCCACGATCATCACGGGATGCCGGATTGGATCGCGGTCCCGGAACCACGCCTGCCGCGCCTCCTCCGTCTCAGGGGCCGTCTGATAGGTGGCGGTGGATGTCAGGACGTAATGATTATAGATGGCATTGATCTTGGCCAGATCATCCAGAGTGGCGGGCCGTAGGGAAGGAGCGTGCATGGAAAAAGGTGGTTGGAGTTTTCCTGGCCACGTTATGCGGAAACTCAAGGCAGGAAGGCGGCATGAATCTTTTTTCTGTAGCCTGAAAGTCGTGGCTGGGGAATCGGATTTCCAAGGGGCGGTAGCGTAGGGGACAGGGCCGCGCGGGTTTTTCCAAGCCTTGTTTGTGATCGTTTGAATTTCGGGTTTCCAATGCCGTAAATCCTTCCAAGGTGTCCGCCCCATGTCCCTGAAAATCCGTTTCACCTCCGCCTACATCACCGGCACCGTGCTCGCCAAAGTTGGGAACCCTCAGCGGGATGAACCCCTCGAGACGTCCAAGGAAGTCTTCAACGTGGCCGAGGCTGACTGTGAAACCCTTACCGCCCTATTCCTCAAGCCCTTCCGCAATCTCATCGCGCACCGCTTCAGCCACCATTCCTCGCTTGAGCAACACGAGATGAATACCCTCGCCACGGCCATCTTTGCCGATCCGGGGGCATTGCTGGAACACGGCTGCCGTATCGCCAAGCGCCTTTACTCGAAGTCCAACCACCCCAACATCAAGGCCGGCGATCTCTGCATCGCCTACGTCAAGGACGTTGAGGTCGACGGTGTCGCCACCTCCGCGCTCTGCATCCTCAAGGCCGAAAGTGTGGTGCCCTTCCTCAGCATCTCCACCCGCAATGGTGACCTCCAACTGTCCACCGAGCAGGGCATCAATCCGGAAAAAATCGACAAAGGCTGCCTCATCCTGAACAACTTTGCCGAGCAGGGCTACTACATCCTCACTTTTGACCGTAGTGGGGCTGAATCCCGCTTTTGGGTGCGCGATTTTCTCGGCGTTCATGCCGTGCCGGACGAGGCTTTCCTCACCAACGCCTACACCAATCTTGCCGTCTCCTTCCTTGAGCAGGTCAAGCCGGAGGAAGCCTCCACCAGTGCCCCCGAAGAACGTCAGGCCGCCGCCCGTGATGCCATCGCCTACTTCGAGGAAAAGGAAATGTTCGACCTCCAGGAGTTCGAGACCGAGGTCCTCAAAACTCCCGAAGCGGTTGCCCAGTTCACCGAGCAGCGCAGCCGGATCGAGGAGGAGCAAGGTGTTTCCCTCGGGAAAAACTTCGAGATTTCCAAAAAGGACGTCACCAAAGCCAAAAAGAAAATTGGCACGGTGCTCCGATTCGATACCGGCGTGGAACTTCATTTAAAGCCTACGTTCAGCGACCGCCACGCGGGCGTGCTGGAGCGGGGTTTCGATGGGGAAAAACAAATGAAATTCGTCAAAGTCTACTACAATAAGGAAGACTGACCCGGGCGGTCCCTGTGCCGCCTCCCGGTTCCGCCGCCATCATCGGGTGGTCGAGTCGGCAGGGCCCACGCGGAGTCCAATTTCAGTGATCGCCCATGCCGCATGTTCGGCGATGAGGGGGAGGGGGTCTTCCGCGGACTTATGGAGCATGGGAAGATCAGCACGCGTCCCGGTATTGCCGAGGGCGATGCAGACATTCCGCAGGAAAGCCGGGCGCTTGATCCGCCGAATCGGGCTATGGCGGAAAAGTTCCAGAAATGTTGCATCGGTGAGGGTCAGGAAGTCCCGCAGCAGCCACTGGTCCACGAAGGGCCGGGCCGCGAAGGCGGATTCGGAGGAGGCGGCCGCAAACCGGTTCCATGGGCAGGCGGCGAGGCAATCGTCACAACCGTAAATGCGATCACCGATGGCCCGGCGGAATTCGTCAGGGATGGCGCCCTTGTGTTCAATCGTCAGATAGGAAATGCAGCGGCGGGCGTCCAGTTGATGCGGGGCGATGATAGCTTGGGTGGGGCAGGCATCGAGACAGCGGGTGCATTTGCCGCAGTGGTCGGCCATGGGCTGATCCGGAGCGAGCGGCAGGCTGGTCAGGATTTCGGCGAGAAAAAAATAACAACCCAGCCGGGGGTGGATTTGAACGGTGCTTTTCCCATTCCAACCCAGTCCGGCAGCGCTGGCCCAGTCACGCTCAAGGACCGGGCCGGTGTCGGCGTAGAGCTTTTGCGTGCCACCCCAGGTTTCAAGGTAATGGCAGAGATCCCTCAGCTTTCCATCCAGCAGCGCATGATAATCATCTCCCCAGGCGTAGCGGGCGATTTGGCCATGACCAAAAGCAGGGCGCGGAGGGCTCTCCTGATAGTAATTCAGGGCGACGGAGATGATGGACCGGGCACCAGGCAGGACTTCACGGGGGTCCTTGCGGCGGTCCGGGGTGCGGGCCATCCAGTCCATGGTGCCGTGGTGGCCGGCGTCGAGCCATGCCTGGAATCCGTCGGCGTGCGGGGCTGGGCCAGTCAGGACGGCGATGCGGCAGTCCGCCAGTCCGAGTGCGTTGGCGAGCTGTTTTACGCCTGCGGAAAGAATGTCAGGATCCGGAGTCACGCCAGGGGCTGGGCAAAATGGACACGCACGGATTCGGCGAGGCCGTAAGCCGCTTCATCGGGAGTGACGTCGGAGACATCCACATCCAAGTGTGCGGCCGAGGTGTAAAGCGGCCGGCGCAAGGTCAGCAGATCATGCACGGTCTGGCGGGGATTTCCAGTGCGGACGAGGGGCCGGTCATGGTTGCGCATGATGCGTTGAAAAAGAATCTCCTCCGGAGGATTCAGCCAGATGACGAGACCGAGATCACGGAGCCTTGGGATATTGTCAGGAACCGTGATGATGCCGCCCCCGGTGGCGATCACGGCCCGGTCGGTGCCGGCCAGATCCTCCAGCACCGCCGACTCCAAGGCACGGAATCCGGCTTCGCCTTCCTGCTCGAAGATGAGTGGAATCGGCCGATTGGCCTTTTTGACGATGAGTTGATCGGTATCAATAAACTGGAAGCCGAGTTGGCGGGCGAGCAGATTTCCGACCGTGGTTTTCCCGCATCCCATGAAGCCGATGAGGATGACATTGAGCGGGCTTGGTACTGCCGTGGACATGTGCCGATGATGCGCTGAAATCCCCTGCCGCACAAGGCCGCTTCCGGCCGTGACCTGAATGGTGGTTGATGGCCGGTCTCGGCAGTATATCATGGAACCACCGGCGGGAGTGGTGTCGCAGTGCAGCCCCGTTTGATGGCAGCATCAGGGAGGCGGTCGATCCAAGGAGGGGACAGGAGGATGAAATCCCCTTCATGGCGGCGCCATGGAGCCACGCTATAAAAAGCCTGGAGCCGGAAGTGAAGTCATGGTTTTATTGTCAGATGGCCTCTGCTGTTTCCATTCCCATCGGCACGGTGATCCGTCCCGGATCTGACCCTGCCACGTCCTTGGAAGGGTTTCCGGAGGGTTTTCAGTGCTATCAACTCGTCTGGGCGCTCAAACACTGCGGGCACGTCCCGGATCTGCTGCCGCAGGCCGGGGGGGTGCGCGAAGCCGCCGCCGCGCGCGGGGCAGTGATTTCGGCCCTTGGAGTTTATGGAAACCCACTGCGGGAAGATGAAGCCGGAGACACCGCCCGCGACGGATTGCGGCGGGCGATCCTGGCCGCCCGGAGCTATGGCACCGGGGTGGTGGGTTGTTTTGCCGGCCGCCTACCCGGGGCATCCGTGCCGGATTCTGTGCCGCGGTTCCGGGAGGTTTTCGGGGAGTTTGCCCGCATGGCTGAAGGGGAAGGCGTCCGACTGGCCTTCGAGCATTGTCTGCAGGGTGGTAATTGGGAGCGGGGGGAAACCAATATGGCTTTCCACCCGGCCGCATGGGAGCTGATGTTTGATGCGGTCCCCTCGGGCGCGCTTGGTCTCGAATGGGAACCCTGTCATCTCCGCTGTCAGTTGATCGATCCACTGCCGGTCCTGGATCGTTTTTTGACGCGTATTTTTCACGTGCATGGCAAAGATGGACAGCTCAATCCTGAATTGTTGTCCCGTTCCGGCACCCACGGCCCGGAACCTGTGGTGCGGCATCGCTTTCCCGGACTGGGTGACACGGACTGGACAGTGATTTTCCAGAAACTGGCGGCAGGGGGGTATCGGGGGACGGTGGATATTGAGGGGGGACATGATCCTGTTTTCCGCGGCGGCCGGGAGATGGAAGGGCAGGCTGATGCGCTCGCGTATCTCCGGCATTGCCGCGGGGCGGCAGAGTCTCCCATTCAATCCTAACGCCGTCGTGTGGTTGCCGTTGTCTTCCTGATCTTCAGGGTAATAAGGGAACCAGGCAGGAGGCCGGGTAGCTCCGGAATTTCATATATTCACTGAGGCAGTCTGCAATCCGGAGTTGGCGGGCCCCTCGCAATCTGCGGCGGAATCCACCGGGGTGACGCGGGGTGGAGGGGGAATCAGCTCCCGGCACGGTTCCCGCAGAAGCGGGGATTCCAGCCGGCTGACCCGGCGCTCGTCATCCCCCTTCTATGCAATCCATCCACCTCCGGTCGGTTTTTCTTTCATTTAGACTGGCGGCCACGCCCTTGTCTGCCGCAGACCTTCCGGTCCAGTCCCTTCCGCCGGACCCGATCAACCATGGCA
>CAIZWU010000026.1 GCA_903936775.1 uncultured bacterium
ACGTGGCGGAAAGCAGGATGCGGCAGTGCAGGTGTTTCAGGCTCCAGCCATGATCCATGAAATCCCGGGCCAGCCAGTCGAGCAATCCGGGGTGACTGGGCGCCCCGGCGCGCTGGCCAAAGTCACTGGGAGTCGGCACCAGGCCGGCTCCAAAATGATGGGCCCACACGCGGTTCACCATGACCCGGGCGGTGAGGGGATTGCCAGGCGCGATGATGGCCTGGGCGAGTTCAAGCCGGCCACTGCCTTTGGCAAAGGGCGGAGGCGAATCCCCGCTCATCACTTCGAGAAAACGCCGGGGAACGGTATCCCCTTTGGTGAGGGGATTGCCCCGCTTGAAGACCCGGGGCGTCGCTGGCTCGGGCCGGTCCACCAGAATCGTGGCATGGGCAGGAGCGTCCGCGGACTGGATGAGCCAGCGGTCCACTTCCCCCTGCAGTTTCCACAGCTCCTCGATGACATCGGTGGGAAAGAACTGCTCGATATTAACAATCGCTTCATCGGGGACGGAACAGGGGGAATGCGGGCCATGAAGCACCCGGCGGAGGGACTCGGCGCCAGGGTCAGGCAGGACCTTGGCGGAAGGTTCGGATTTGAGGAGTTCGCGCCATTGCTGCTCCACTCCCGCGAAGAGGGCACCATAACGCTGGGCGACTTCCTTCATACTCGATGGAGCCGCGGCGAATGCCTGGACCACCAACGGCGGAGGCTGCTCTCCGGCCTTGGACAGCAGCTCCACCATCACTCCCGCACTCTGCGCCGCGAACGCTTCAGGAGGCAATTTCGCGAAAGCAAACCAAGGGGTGAAAACGGGGTCCTGCCGCGGTTCCGCCTCGGCGAGAAATTGCTGCCAGCGGCGCACAAATACCGGATTGATATCTGCGATGTTGAGGAGCTGGCCAAAGGCCTCTTCAGGGTATTTCTCCAGTTCGGACTGGGCCAACAGATGCTCTGTGATAGCAGCGCGCACGCGGGCGGATTGCTCCTCACGCCGCAGCGCCAGCATGCTGCGGAGTTTGTCCACACGTAGGGACAACTCCTGGTCAAAAGCGATTTCGCCGGGGCCGGATTCGCCGCTGGGGACCAGCTTCTCGGCACTGCTCTTGAAGACTCCATAGAGCGAATAGTAGTCGCGGATGGAGATCGGATCGAATTTGTGATCATGGCAGCGGGCGCAGGCCACCGTCAGGGCCTGGGTACTGCGCATCACGACATCGATGCGGTCGTCGATGATGTCGTGGGTGACGCCGAGAAACCGCTTTCCGAGGGTAAGAAATCCCATCGCGGCCAGGTGAGGCGAACGTTCCGGCTCCACCTGATCCGCCGCGATTTGGAGCAGAAGAAAGCGGTCGTAGGGCATGTCCTGATTCAGCGCGCCCACCACCCAGTCGCGATAACGCCAGGCGTGCACGAACTGCTTTTCCTCGCGGGCATACACATAACCTTTGGTGTCGGAATAACGGGCCACATCCAACCAGTGGCGGGCCCAATGCTCTCCATAATGCGGCGAGGCCAGCAGGCGGTCCACCACCTTCGGGAAAGCGTCAGGGGAAGGGTCCTGCAGAAAGGCCTCCACCGCTTCGTTTTCCGGCGGCAGTCCGGTGAGATCAAACGTGACGCGGCGGATCAGGGTCCGGCGGTCCGCCGCTGCCGCCGGTTGCAGACCCGCCTGCCGCAACCGCTCGAGGATAAAACGGTCCACCTCCTGTTGACTCCACGAGTCGCCAGGCAGGCTGGGCGGCTGGGGATGGCCGACCGGCTGAAAGGCCCACAGACTGCGCCCCGCCGCAAAGTCGATCCCTGACCGTGGGGCGGGCTTGGATGCCTCCCGGGATTCGGATGCTTCGGTTTGCGCCACCGCCGCGCCCCATAAAAGCGCCACGGCAAGGATGGCCGGAGTGATGGAGGCACGGTTCATGGCAAGGGGGGTTAAACGAAGCGGCCGCGGTGGGTTTGTCATCCAAAGGAACTGGGTAGAGCCCACTTTGCGGTTCGCCACACGCGGTCGGTGCATCAAGGGTGCGTGCATTGGGAAAATCAACCTGCGCGGGGCTATCCGGACGGCTCCACCCTGATTACTTTTCAATGGGGAACGTGTGAAAGTCCATAAAAACGACCGGAGTGGAACTTGTCACCTCGTCCATGGCAGCCAGAAGCTCCGCACTGAGCCCGCATCGGTCCGCCCTTTGCCCGCAGGTCTCAACATCCTCCAACGAAAGGACGACAAGGTCAGCAACATGCATGGCCGCAGTCACCATTTTTGCATACTCCCTCTCTCCGGCGCACCAGGCAACGACGACGACGTGGGCACCCCGCTCCACGCCCAGAATGGAAATACCAGGCCTTTAAACCACCTCCACTAAACCCATTCATTTGTTTGTTGGATTCATTTACCAAGGAGTCGCGATTTGCTTGGCCATGACCTCATGCCAGCAACCTGTCCGTGTTGTTCACGAACCTCCTGCAAAACCTTTGCAGACCGCAAAAGCAGCCCGCCCGCAGCGGTGCCGGCTTTGGTCTTCCCCTGAAAAACTGATATCCCGGCGGACCGCAGCGACTACTTATCCCACCCCGGCAGGGTGGCGGTGAGAATCCCGCGGATCGCCTGTTTTTCAGCCCCGGGGAGGCTGCGGGAGAGTTCGTCCCGTTGGTCAGGGCGCAGGGCGGTGGCCAACCGCTGGAACACGCGGGTTTTCATTTCGGGAACCAGTCCGGTGAAGGCGGGGCTGTAGATCATGTAGCTGCAGCGGTATTTCAGGAGATGGGTTTTCAATTCCAGATCGCGCAGGGAACGGCCTGCCGGATCGGCCTGCCGGGTCGCGGCGAAATCCTCGCGGAAGGTGGGATCGCCGGCCACCCCGCCGGGCGGGAGGGCAGTTTCGTCCGTGAATAACACGTAGCGCACGAGAGCTTCGGCAGCGGCATCCAATTCGGCTTCACGTCCCGGGGGGATGGTCCCGCCGCCCTCATGCAGGGCGGCCCTCGCCCGGTACCCGGCCTCCAGCGCGGTGGTGATGAAACCGGCCTGATGCTCGTGCAGCAGATGCGCCAGCGGATCACTGGTGGCGGCGGGGTAGCGGTTGAGGTCGAAGGTTTCGCCAAACTCCACCGGAGTGGTGGTGAGTTTTCCGGCATACAGCTCGCCGGTGACGTTGCCCCGGTGTTTTTTCCAGGTGCCGGCCCCGGTCACCAGCCAGCCGCCCATGCGTTCACCCAAGGGCACGGCATGGCCAAGCACTTCCTGACGATAGCTGATCAGACTGCCGCTGTTGGGTCCGGGGATCACCGAGCTGATAACGAGGCCCGGCACCCAACCGGAATCGGCCGCCCCGTGGCAATTCATGCAACGGTTCGAGCGCTCCACCTGCAGGGCCGCGCCTTCCCGCCGGGGAATCTCAAAGATGTAATAAATCCCGCCCAATGCCGGATCAATGGACACAATTTCCACCTTCCCGCCCGGCATCCACCCCACATACAGATCATCTGTGAAAAACAGTGCCCGGGGATTGCGGGTGGAGATCAGGCTCAACTGCAGACTGGTCGCCGAAAACACCAGCAGCTGGGAACTGGCCGGCACTTTCAGCACCGCCAACAGACTCATCAGAAAGGCTTTTTCGCTGCTCCGGTCGAGGGGGATTTTCCCGGAGGCGAGGTCATCCTTCAGGAGCGAAAACCGGTCGGTGACCGGCTTGGTCCAGTAGTCGTGGGGCGGCTTCGTAAAATCCTGCCACAATTCACGCTCCGCCCGCGCGGGACAGCTCATTCCGGCCAGCAGCAGGGTCATGGTCAAGGATTTCAGCATCATAACTAAAAGCAAAACGAGAGGCGCACGGGAGGGCCCCTGCTGGTTACGACCGCCGCCGCGGCCGCATTACTGGAAACCGGCCGGGGAAGGCAGAAAAATCCATGGGACTCACTTCATCAGATAATCACAGATGACCAACCGGTGATCCGAGTGGACCGATTTCACCACGCGTCCGCGCACCGGCACCAGCCGCGCATTGCTCCACTGGTGATCAATCCGCAGCATCGGGGCAGCGTTGGGAAAGGTGTTTGGCCAGCCGGAACCTACTGCGGCAAAGGCATCTGCAAACCCTGCCGATCCCAGCAGGCGGAAGATGGCATCTCCCGCCGGAGCATTGAAATCGCCTCCAATCAAAGCGGGACCTTGGCCATTCATCAGGCTCTGCAAGGTCAGCAGTTTTTGCAGATCCGCCCGCCGCTCCAGCCGGTTGATGGCATGTTTGAACAGGGCTTCCCGTTTGTAGAGCCTGACATCGGTCTCGGCCCCGCGCAAATGCACCGATGCCGCTTCCAGCACGGTGCCGTCGTCAAACTGGATGGTGGCCGACAGGGAGTGGGGCAGATTCCCCGTCACGCTCCGCAGGATGCGTCCCCGGGTGATGATGCCGCACTCGCCATTTCCCACCGTATGATCCGCAGGATCACCGCCATACAGGTCCGCCGCCACCTGCCGCAGGACCCCCGGGGCGGTAGACTCCTGCAACAACACCACATCCGGCTCCCAGGGGATGACCTCTCCTGCCGCTTTGGGATTAAAATAACCCGCTTTGCAGTTCAGGGTGATGACCCGCCGCACCTTGGTGCCATCAGGCGCCGGCGCGGCAATTCCCGGCTCCGGTTTCGCCTGCCAGGAGCGCAGCAGCGGCCGGGTTTCATCGGAAAAGCATAACACGGTGATCAGCCACAACGCCGCGACGGCGAGGGCAAACCGCTGCCTCGTGAGCAGCCATGCCAATCCTGCCATCCCAATGCCCAGCAAGCCCCATGCCCAGAAGGGAAACACCGTCAGCGCCGCCACCTTGTCCCAGCGCCGCGCGTAAGTGACAAAGATCACCACGTGCAATCCCAAAGCCCCGACGGGAAGGATGGTGTGCAAAAAGTGATACCAAAGACGTCTCATAACAAATCCATCTCTCCAGCCCCTACCACCCTCTTCCGGCGATTCCACCGGGGATACGGTTAAAATAGTTCCTCAGGCTCTCCTGACCTGCGGCCGGTGCGGACCCGTCCCATTTATTTTCGGTCGTGGCGATCCGGTCGGCTGGGTTCATCTGAAGCATTTCAGACCTCCTGCGGCGGTGGTTGTTCAATGCCTTGCCTCAAGGGGCTCCGGCCCGGATCAAAGCGATTCCAGCCCGGCGCACGGATCACTCGGCCGACTTGCTTTTTTTCCCGGATTCCTTGGGCGGAGCGGCGGCTGGAGGGGCAGCACTGGCCGGGGCCGCCGGGGCCGGGCTACTGGAGGAGGCCGCCGAAGCGCTATCCTGTTTGGCTGCCGCTTTATATCCCTCGCTGCGGTAATCGGTGATGTAAAAACCCGAGCCTTTGAAAACGAGGCCCGCGCCGGTGCCGATGAGGCGGCGGACCTTGCCCTTGCACCCCTTTTCCGGGCACTTGGTGAGGCGTTTGTCATTCATGGACTGAAAGACCTCGAACTGCTTTTCACAGGTTTCGCAGACGTAATCGTAGTGAGGCATAACAGGAACGACGGATTCGGGAGGTTGAAAGCAGGTGAGCGGAGTCCATGGGCGGCCGGCCGGAGAGTCCAGCCGGCCGCCGATGGAAAAGGAGTCTACTGGAGTTCGGCCAGCTTGGCTTTGATGGCCGCGAAATCCACGGGCTCGCCGGGATTGTCGTGAACTTCAGTGTATTGGATCACCCCGGCGCGGTCCACGATGAAGGCGGAGCGTTTGGGGACGCCGGCCTGGCCGAGATTTTTCTCAGCGAGAAAGCTGTCATAGGCGATGCCGTAGGCGTGGGTCACACTGTGGTCGTAGTCGCTGAGCAGGGGAAGTTTGATGCCTTCCTTCTCGGCCCATGCGGCCTGGGCGAAAGGATTGTCGCCACTGATGGCGAGGACGGTGGCATTCAGGCTGGTGAAGCTGTTCAGGCTGCCCGTGACTTCGCACAACTCGGTGGTGCAGCCGCCGGTGAAGGCCATGGGGACAAAGAGCAGCAGGGTATTGGTCTTGCCGGCCTGGGCGCCAAGGGTGACGTATTCGGGGCCGTTGGCACCGAGGGTGGTGAGCTTGAAATCGGGGGCGGAAGTACCGGGTTGGAGGGCCATGATGGGAAGGGTGGTTGAATTGGGGAGTGGAAGAATACCGTGCATAATACGACGGCGGACCGCTGAGCGGTGCCGATCCGGCAATTTGTCCGGGTAAGCGCAGGGAGCGGGCGGGTCAACCTTGATTGCCGGAAGCCTCCGGTGGGAGCATCCGCATCCCAAACACCTTCCTCAAAACCGTGCGTGCCGCGTGGTAGCCGCACATGCCATGCACGCCGGCTCCGGGCGGGGTGGCGCTGGAACAGTGGAAGAGCTTCGGATTGGGGGTGGTATAAGGATTCCATCGTGCCACCGGCCGGGTGAACATTTGCCGCAGGTCCATCACCCCGCCGATCACATCGCCACCCACGTTGTTGGCGTTGTAGGCTTCGACCGCCCGGGGATTCATGGCGTGGGTCGCGAGGATCACGTCGCGGAACCCGGGCGCGAACCGCTCGATCTGCGAGGTGATGGTTTCCGAAAAATCCTGCGGGCTGCCGGACGGCACATGTGCATAAGCCCAGAGGGTGTGCTGGCCGGCCGGAGCGCGGGTGGCATCGCAAACACTTTGCTGGCCCACGAGGACGAAGGGCCGGTCGGAGCCCCGCCCCTGCCAGACGGCACGTTCAGCCCCGGCAATTTCCGTCATGGTCCCGCCAACATGCACTGTGCCCGCCTGCCGGCAGACTGGGTTGATCCACGGCACCGGCCCGGACAGGGCATAGTCCAATTTAAAAATCCCCGGCCCATAACGATAACGCTCCAAACGCCTCCGGTAACCCGGCGGCAAGGCATCCCCCGCCAGGCGGGCGGCCGCCCGGGGTCCGGTGTCGAACAACACGGCTGCCGCCGCGGGCAGTCCGCGCATGTCCTTGACCTCCTCGCCACACCGGATCTCGCCCCCGAGGGCTTCAAAATACCGGGTCAGGGCGCGGGTGATCGCGCCACTGCCCCCACGGGCCACCGGCCAACCGCCCGCGTGCCCCGCCAGGCTCAATGCCATGCCTACGGCGGCCGTGAAGAGCTGATCCAACGGCAGGAAACCATGCGCCGCATTACCCGCAAACAAGGCCTGGGCCTCATCTGACCGGAACTTCGCCCCGGCCAGTCCCACCGCGGACCGCATCGCGCTCAAACCGAACCGGACCAAGGCCAGCGGATGTCCTGGCAGCAACGGCAGCGGCCCCAGCAGATCAGCGAATAGTCCTCTGGCAGAAGGCAGCAGGGGTGACATCAGCCGCGACCACCGCACCCCGTCCCCGTCCGGCAGGGCGGCGGCAGTTTCCTCCACACTGCGCCAGAGCCCGGCTGCCCGGCCGCCGTCCAGCGGGTGGGCCAGCAGGACGTCAGGATGCACCCACTCCAGTCCGAATTTCGCCAGCGGCAGGGTGCTCAGGAAAGGAGACATCCCGGCCATGGGATGCACCGCGCTGCAGACATCGTGATAAAATCCCGGCAGGGTCAGCTCCGCAGTGCGCATCCCGCCGCCGGGGGATTCGCGGGCTTCGAGAATGAGCACCCGCAGCCCTTCCCGGGCGAGGGTGATCCCGGCGGCCAGCCCGTTGGGACCGGAACCCACAATCACGGCGTCAAAAGCATTGTCAGGCATGGCAGGAATAGTATCAAAAAGGAACCTTGCCCCGGCGCCGGGCTTCCGGTTCAAATGGATGAGTGGAATTTCAGCCGGAAGGTTGTCAGACCATGCTTCCCCATTCCGTATCGTTTTTCAACACTGCCATGATCAACCGTCGCCGATTCCTTGCCACCGCCGCCAGCTTTGCTGCCGCTCCTGCGTTCATCCCCAATCTCCAGGCCGCCTCCCCCAATGGCAAGGTCCGCCATGCCAGCTTTGGTGCGGGAGGGCAGGCGTGGGGCGATCTCAACAGCTTCGCCAACAGCCCCCACTTCGAACTGGTCGCCATCGCCGATGTGGATACTTCCACCTTCGATGCCATCAAAGCCAAATGGCCGCAGGCCAAATGTTATCAAAACTGGCGCGAACTCCTCGAAAAGGAAGCGGGCAATATCGATTCGGTGAATGTCTCGGTGCCCGATCACCTGCACGCCACCATGGGCGCGGCGGTGCTGAACGCGGGCAAGCACCTCTACGGCCAGAAGCCCCTCACCCAAAATCTCAAGGAATGCCGGTTCATCACCGAACTCGCCCGGGAAAAAGGCCTGATGACCCAGATGGGTATCCAGATTTCCAGCAGCTTCACCGAACGTTTTGCGGTGCATCTGGTGCAGAACGGAGCCGTGGGCAAAATCAAGGAAGTCCACACCTTCAGCGCCAAACAGTGGGGTGACCCCGAGCCCCTGCCCCAGCGTGAAGACCCCATTCCGGCTTCCCTGAACTGGGATCACTGGCTGGCCATGGCCGCCGCCCGGCCCTATCTCTCCGGCTACTATCATCCCGGCAACTGGCGCAAGCGCCGCGACTTCGGCACCGGCACCCTCGGCGATATGGGCTGCCACATGTTCAGTGGCTGGATGCGGGCCCTCGCCCTCACCAGCCCGATTACGGTCAAGAGCACCGGCCCGGCTCCGGGCAAGGATAATTGGGCCATCAATGGGCGCGTTGAATATGTCTTTCCTGGCACCGCCTACACCGAAGGGAAGGAAGTCAAAGTCACCTGGACCGATGGCACCAACCGCCCTCCCCAGGAAGTGGCCGACCTCGTGGGCGGGAAAATCCCCGGCGAAGGGAGCCTCTACATCGGCACCGAAGGCGTGCTCCTCTGTGGCCACATGAGCCGGCCGATCATCTATCCGTTGGAGAAAGGAAAGGGATACAAATTCCCCGACCTCGCGCCACGGGACCACTACATCGAATTCCTTGACTGCGTCCGGAATGGCGGCGCCAAGCCCTCTGCCAATTTCGATTACGCCGGCCCCATGACCGAGACCGTGCTGCTCGGCTGTCTCGCCAGCATTTTCCCGCAGCAGACCCTCGACTGGGACGGACCGGCTCTAAAGTTCAAGAACTCCCCGGACGCCAACCAGTTCATCGGCCGCAGCTATCGTCCCGGGTGGGAAATCCCCGGTATGAAAGCCTGAGCCTGTCCACGGAGCTTCCCCACCGGTCCCGCCGGCTCACGGCGGGCCGGCGGCGGAGGGCAATTTGTAGTCCAGCCGGTCCTTGAGATGCGGCGCCGGAAGCATCCCCTTGGCCTGACGGCTGATGACAGCCCGATCCACGATGCAGAGCTGCTCCGAGGCAACCCGGCGCAGCTCCCCTTCGGCATCCATCAGGATCACTTCCGACGCGGTCGAGGACACCAGCTTGGCCAACAGTTTGGTCCCGGCCTGACTGGTCCACTCCCGGTAATTTTGCTTCAATAACCGGTCCATTTTTTCATCCGCCGCCGCGATCACGGCTTCCCGGCGTAGCACGGCGGTCTTCAACCGTTCGAGGATGGGTCCAGCCCGGCTCAAGTCCACCCCCCGCCCGGTTTTGGTCCGGACATAACCGGTCTGCCGCTCAATTTCCCGCCCGTTTTCATCCAGCAGGATGAGACAGGGGAATCCTTTCACTTTGAAATATTCCTTGAACTGCTGCAGGGCGGCCAGCCGTTCCGGAGTGAACACCTTTTTATCAGGACTCCCAATCGGATAGAACAAGCGGGTCAGGACCAGATGGGAGGAAGCAAACTCGTTGAACTCCGGCGTGGCCAACAAATCATCGTTCATCGCGATGTTATTGTCCCCGCCGCTGGCACCCATGGAGGCCATCGGAGCGGATTTCCACTTCTGATAAAAAAACAACAGCAGAGGCTTGCGCTCGCGACGGGCCACCTCCCGGGCTTCCCGGGGGCTCTTGTGCCAATACGCCCGAGCACCCATTTCCATGGAGGGCAACAGGGATGGCGAAGACTGGCTGGGGGGAGGCAACAGAGGGGGCGGAGCCAGTTCCCCCGGTTTTGGGAGATCCACCGGCAAGCCTGAATCGAGGGGTTCCGGCAGCATGGCCGATGGGTCACCTTCTGTGACGGGACCGCTTTCCGGAAACAATTCCGGCGGCAGCACAGCAGGCCCCTCCGGCAGCGCTGGAGCCTCGCTCCCCGGTGGCAGAGTATCTCCCGGCAGTAATAACGGCTGGAAAACCTCCGCCGCCGGGCGCGGTCCGTCCTCCCCCGGCAAGGGAGGCTCCACCGCCCCGCCCGGCAGGGCGGGCGACCAACCCAGCATCAAAAATAGCAGACTCCTCAATTTCACGTGGGTTTCCTACCTCAAAAACTCCAGCAATGCCAGCTTGGAAAATACCGGCCTGTCCGCCGGGGTGATGCACCGGCTTCCCCCGTTCAAACGGCTCCCACCGCCTGCAGTTCCTCGAGGAGGCGCTCGATCGGAAGGCCCACCACATTGCTGTAGGGGCCCTCAACCTTGAGGATAATGACTTCCCCGTGTTCCTGCGCGGCGTAGCCCCCGGCCTTGTCCAACGGATTAATCAAGGTCAGGTAATGCCCGATTTCCTTCTCTCCCAACGGCTTGAAAGTCACCTGGGTCCGTTCCAGAAACTCCCGCCGTTGCCCCGTGGCTCCATGGATAAGGCATACCGCGGTGCCCACCTCGTGGGTCTGCCCGGCCAACCGTCGCAGCATTCCCCTCGCTTCATCGAGATCCGCCGGTTTTCCCAGCAGTTCCCCTCCGATGGAAACCAAGGTATCGGCTCCGATCACCCAGGCACCCGGATGCCGGGCCGCCACCCATTCAGCTTTCAGGGCCGCGTTGGATCGCGTCAATTCCGCCACCGGAGCCGACACCTCGTGTTCCTCATCCACCTCGGCGGGCACGACCACAAACTGCAATCCGGCCTCGCGCATCAGATCAAACCGGCGCGGGGAACTCGAAGCCAACACGAGGGGAGGAATACTCATTTATCCCTCAGTGTTTCTTTTTCCACGGCGGCTTGGAGCCACCCTCGCGGGGAGGGGGTCCGTCGCGGCGGAAGGGTGGTTTGCCTTCCGGTTTGCCGGCAAAACGCGGGGGACGGCCTTCGCCACCCGGACCGAAGCTTCCGGGACCACGGGCCGCAAAGCTGACTTTCAACGGGCGGCCTTCATGTTCGGCCCCCTCCATGTCTGCGACCAGCGTTTTGCTGTGCGTGCTGTGGACCTGGCAGAAGCTCTGGTCTTCCATCAGCTTGATCTGACCCACCGCCTGGGGAGGGAAGTTCAGGGCGCCATTGGCAAGGAGATCGACAATTTCCCGCGGGCCAAATCCCTGGTTCTTGCCGACTCCGACGCGCACCCACTGGAAGCCCCGGGCGGCCGCTGGCAGCGTGACCATTTCATGGGCACCCTTGGTGAATTTACCGGCAGGCGCGTCCTCGCGGGGTTTGAGGTCACGCGATTCCCGGACGGGAGCCGGGCGGCCGAATTCTTCTTCGAGGAAACGGATATCCTCCTCCTCTTCCGAGTCGAGGGGCTCAATTGATTTGGGTTTGGCCTTGGCCGCAGGCTTGGAAGCCGGGGCGGGGGCTGGCTTTTCCGCAACCTTGGCAGGCGCCGCTTCAACCGCTGTGTCCTGCGGGGCTGGCTCAGCGACTTTCACCTCGACCGGCTTCACCGGCTTGGCCGCGGGCTTGGCGGGTTTGGCCTCGGGAATCATTTCGTCTGCCCTGACAAATTCAGCGGCTGCACGCTCCTGTTTGGCGATCGGCACCGGTTTGGGCGCGGGTTTGGTATTGGCCAGCGGTTGGCCGCGGATATCGGGTTCAAAACCGCTGGCGGCCAGCAGTTCATGGAACAGGGCACTGGCAATATCAGTGGAGGAATGGCCTTCTTCGAGGAGTTGCTCGACCATGCCGTCCTGGGGCTTGAAGCGGCCCGTAGTCAGGCGTTCCCGGACCTTGTCCAGCACGCCGCCGGCGCGCTTTTGCTCGACTTCGTCCATCGTCGGCACATTCCCGCGGCGGATGCGGCTGCGGGTGAACCGTTCAATGGCCTGGAGCTTGTAAATTTCGCGTCCACTCACCAGCGTAAAGGCAAGGCCTTTCCGTCCGGCACGGCCAGTGCGGCCCACGCGGTGCACATAATCTTCCGGATCCCACGGGAGGTCAAAATTCACCACCAGATCGACTTCCTCCACGTCGAGACCACGACCAGCCACGTCGGTGGCGATCAGGAGATCGAAGCCGCTTTTGCGGAACTTTTCGATAGTGCGCGTCCGCATCGCCTGGGTGATGCCTCCGTGCAGGCGGTCGGCGGAATAACCACGGCCCTGCAGCATATCGGTAAGTTCATCCACCATGCGCTGGGTGTTGCAGAAAACGATCCCGAGGCGGACGCTCTGCATATCGATCAGGCGCATCAGGGCGTCCTGTTTGTTGCGCATCGGCACTTCATAAAAGACCTGCTCCACGGTGGGCACAGTGACGTCCTTGGCGGCGATGCGGATGTGCTCGACGTTGGTGGAGAACCGGTTGATCAGCTCGCGGATCGGCGCCGGCATGGTGGCGCTGAAAAACACGGTCTGGCGTCCGGGAGGAGCCGCGCCGAGGATTTTTTCCATGTCCTCGCGGAAGCCCATGTCGAGCATGCGGTCGCACTCGTCGAGCACCACCATTTTGATGCGGCTGAGGTCGAGGGCCCGGCGGTCCATCATGTCCATGACCCGGCCGGGGGTACCGATCACGACCTGCGGGCCGCGCTTCAATTCATAAAACTGCCGCTCATAAGACGCGCCGCCGTAAATCGGCACCGCATGGATTTTCGGCATGAAAGCGGCCAGTTTGTGCACCTCCTCGGCAACCTGCATGGCCAATTCACGGGCAGGACAGAGGATCAGCATCTGGGGATATTTCCCATCGTGATCGATCATATCGAGCGCTGGCAGCACAAAGGCGGCGGTCTTGCCGGAACCGGTCTGGGACTGGCCGACCAGATCCCGTCCGGTCCGCAGCACGGGGATCGAGGCGGTCTGAATGGGCGAGGCTTCCTCGTAACCTAACTTCTCAACTGCCTTCAGCGCAGCAGCTGAAAGACCTAATTCACTAAACGGGCGCTTTTCCATAAAACGGGCAGCTATACCTTGGATTTGGGATTTGTCGCCCTGTTTCCCGGAAATCTAATATTCCCGGCCCAGTTCACCCGCCGATGCGCTTCAGCCAATACTCCCACGGGCGGATGCCCAGACCCTCAAGCAGCACCACCAAACCGCCCACACAAATCAGCAGAGAGGCCCATTGAATCCTGGGATATTTGGCCACCGCGCCATCGGCAACGGGCCGCGCGGCGCTGCTTTGGGCGATCACGCTTCCCACGGTATAACCAAGGGCCAGTCCCGCGAGGGACTCCCCCAGGGAAATCATTGCCGCCGCGCCCTCCCCTACCCTTGCCGACCAGCCCGCCCAGCCTGCCGCGGCTGAAAAGAAAACCGCCAGCACCCCACGACGCCAACCGGAATCGGCCAAAGGCCGGTGAATATTGTCCACACTCACCAGCAGAATCCCGATGCCGCCCAGCGCCACCGCGAGGAATCCTGGCATTTTCCAGCCCAACCCAGCGCCCAACCCCCAGCCAAGCAGCACGGCCGGAATCAGGGCTAGCAACCTCCGCAACCACCGGTCCCGCCGCCCCACGCCCAGTCCAAAGGCCGCCCCAAACAAGGCAATCCGGATCAACTGCGGCAGCGTCGACACCGGTTGCTCCGCCGCTGGCACGGTGCCGGCCGGCTGGGCAAATCCGGTTTTATAACTAACTTCGGCCCCACGCGTGATGGAACCAAACTCCAGCGGGGTGGCATCGGGAGGTCCAAAACGGTAGGTGTAACTCAGGTCCCACGGCACTCCCGGCGCGGAGGGAAACTCCTGCACCATGGTGTGCGACAAGCTGACCTGCGCCGGCGGTCGGGCCAATGAATACTCCAGCCGGTAAATGAAATGAGCGCGGTCAGGCCCTTCCACGCCCTTCCCGATCAGCTTAGGGGGCGCAATCTGCGAGACTTTCCCGGTCAGGGGCTGACCATCCGCCCGGAAACTCAAATGATCCAGCACATAGGCCGAATGCCGGGGCGCCGTCTCGGCTGCCAGGTCGCCGTCCACGGCACCATCGGCCGCGATGGGCAGGCCCTGCACCACGCTGAGTTCCCGCAGACTGACATACAGCTTCACTTTGATCAGGTCCGGCCCCACCTCAATCCACATCGGATTCTGCAGAATAGGATGCGCCATGCCCTGCCCCGCGAGCAGCAGCCAGCAGCACAGCAGCAGCCGCCATCCTGACAATATTTTTGCATTCATTATTTTGGCAGGAAAAAGGCGCGTTGTTTCTCCGTGACCGGCAGTCCGGCACGTGCCATCACCATCAGCATGTCCTCCCAGAACTTCCGCTTTTCGGCATTCGCCACCTGTGGACCTTCCTGTTCCTTCCCCAGCAGATAGGAAGGATGCAGGGTCGCCATCACCGGGATGCCTTCAAATTCGTAAAACCGGCCCCTCGCACTCATCACTCCGGTTTTGATACCCAGCAGTCCAGTGATAGCGGTGCCTCCCAAAGCCACGATCACCCGGGGACGGATGATGGCGATTTCCTCCCTGACAAATTCCAGGCACGAGGCCATTTCCAAGGGGGACGGCGCCCGGTTGCCGCTCCCCTGCCCCTCCGTCACCGGACGGTATTTGCAGAGGTTGGTGATATAAACCCCGGAGCGTTCCAGCCCCATGACTTTCAGCACCTTGGTCAGAAGATTCCCCGCCGGGCCGGCAAAAGGCTCGCCCTGACGCTCCTCTTCCACTCCCGGGGCTTCCCCCACAAAAACGATTTCCGCCAGCGGGTTGCCCACGGCAAAGACCATGGTGCCGCCCAGGGTGCCGAGGGACTTCGCATCCCTTCCCTCCTGGGCACGCGCGCGCACTTCGGCCAGACGCGCCTCCTTTTCCTCCAAGGTCACCGGCAGGGGCACCGGAACCGGCGCAGGCAACCCAGAAACGCTTTCAGGCAATAGGACCGAGGCCGGAGGGGTTGCCGGGACCTCCACGGAAACCGGCCTCATGGGCTGGACCGCCACTTCCTCGGCGAACCGGTCGGTCGCTGGCGTCGCCTCCGCGGCAGGAGCCGGCACTTCTGCTTTCGGAGCGGCAGTCCGCCCGGCGGGCCAAGGCTGCGGTTTCATCCGCACCAACTCCCGCAAAGCCTGCGTGGCATCCGGTTGAAGCCACAAGCGGCGTTCTCCCTGCCTCATCCGGCCCTCCAAATGAGCCCGCAGCAGCAGCAGCACGGGGTAAGGATCGGTGGGATTCATGGGCAGCGAAGATAGGACGAAAAGTGGTTGTCGGAAGGGCTTACGCATCTTTAGTAGGGTAGATTCATTCGTCAACCCGCACCATACTGCTCCCCATGTTCAAACGTATCGGCAACCTCATCAAAGGCTTCTTCGGACTCTTCGTCGGCGGTCTGGAACGCAAGAACCCGGAAGCCCTGCTCGACGTGGAAAAGGAAAACCTGCGCGAGCAGATCGCCAAATACAATAAAGGGCTCGCCGGCCACGCGGCCCTCTGCGAACGCCTGATCAGCCAGACCCGCGCCCTCGAAGCCGAGGAAAAGGAACTCCATGCCAAAGTGGTGGCCCACCTCCGTGCCGGGAACAAGGAACTCGCCGGGCAATACGCCCTCCGCCACCAGCAGGTCAAAAAGGAACACGAAACCATCCGGACCCAGATGGAGGAGGCCGAAAAAACCTACAAGGAACTGCTCTCCGCCCGCGACGTCAGCGTAAAAGCCGCCCGCGAAAAGATCGAAAGCCTCAAACGCGGCATCAACGAAGCCAAGATTGCCCAGGCCACCGCCGAACTCAACGAAATGGCGTCCGGCATGATCAATGAAATCGGAACCGCCGGTGACACCTTGAACCGGCTCGAGGATATTGTCCGCGAGGACAAGGAGCAAGCCGCCGGCCGCGCCCGCGTCGCCAAGGACAGCATCGATATGTCCGGCATTGCGGTCAAAGCAGGAGAGCAGGCCGCCATGGAAGACATGGCGTTGGCCGACTTCGCCGCCGCCGAAGGCATTGCGATCGGCCGGCCCGTCGCCGCCAGCGACACCGGTTCCACGGAAACCACCAAAACCATGGGTCCGGCCCAGACGGAATAGGCCTCCCCCCGCACGGGACCGCCTTGATCCCACCCTGTCATGACCAACCCCTACCGCAAAAGCCCGATTCCCGGGGCCACCCTGATCTGTGCGGGCGCTGTCCTCATGGTCATGTGCGGTTATTTTTACTTCGACGATCTCCCAGACCGGCCAGACTCCCTCACTTTCATGGCATGGCTGACCGGCATTGGTTATGCTTGCTGGGTTCTCGGGAGCACCCTGCTGGCCCGGGCCCGGTTTTCCCCGCTTTGGGCCGGCTTCTTTTGTGGCCTCCTGCTCCTGCCGGGCCTCATCGCCCTGCTCACCGTCGTACCGACCCTGAACCGCCAGCAAATCTGGCAGGAAGCCAATCCCGGCTTTTCCACGCGTTCCCAAAAACGGCAATACCGGAATCTCAAATCGCTCTATTGAGGATGGATTGCCAGTGGCTGGTGCTGGTTTGCCGCGCATTCCCAGGGCCGGCCCGCCGCGCCCCCTTCCGTCCACTTCAACCATCTGCTACCGCTTGTGAGCACTCCTTCCACCCTCCCCGCCTGGGCGGCCGAAATTACCGCCCTCTATGAAAGCCATGCGGCCAGCCAGTTTGTGCTTCACGGCAATGTGCATGATTCCCTGCTGCTGCCGGGCATCGGTGAACCCCGGCTGGGCAAGCTGGACGAATATGTGCTGGAGGCCCTGATCCCGCAATTTGAAGTCGTCCTCACTTACGACCTCGGCGGTGGGTTGCGCGTCGTCCGCGGACAGCAGACCTTCGCGGCTTGGCCCAGCGCCCCCACCCAGGGTTCCGCCATGCCCCGCGCCCCGCGCGAGGCCATTGATCTCCTGACGCATTATGCCCGCTACGCTTCGAATGTGCGCCGCGCCAATGGAGCTTCCACCCGCATCGCTTTTTTGCTGCGCGATGCCCATCTTGCCATCCCCTCGTTGCAGGGTGGATTGAATTACGATCTCAACGCCATCGCCCTGCAGGTGAAAACCTGGGCCAACGAGACCCTCCTCATTGAACATCCCTTCGCCACCTTTCTCTTCACAGAAAACCTCAACGATCTGCACCCGCTGATCTCCCGCGACCCCCGCTCCGCCAACATCCGGGTGCCCCTGCCGCCACCCGCACAGTTGGCCGAAACCTTCCGCCGCCTCTCTCCAAAATACCCCACCGCCCTCGCCCCATGGCAGGACCGCTGGGAGGTGCCCGCCACCCAATTGTCCGGCGCCACCCTCGTCTCCATCGAAAGCCTGCTCAAGACCAAGGAATTCCGCCGGGAAGCCATCAGCGAAAATGACCTATCCAAACTCAAGAAGGAACTGGTCGAAAAAGACTGTCAGGACCTGATCGAATTCATCGAAGCGGACCGCACTCTCGACGACCTGCACGGCCAGGAGAACGTCAAGGAATGGCTCCGTCAGGACATCGCCCTGTGGCAGCAGAACGACCTCGCCGCCATGCCCATGGGTTACCTCTTCTGCGGCCCGGTGGGCACGGGCAAGACCTACATGGTGGAGTGCCTCGCCGGGGAAGCCGGGGTGCCGGTGGTCAAGCTCAAGAACTTCCGCGACCGCTGGGTCGGCAGCACCGAAGGCAACCTCGAGAAAATCTTCAGCCTCCTCCAAGCCCTCGGGAAATGTTATGTATTCATCGACGAAGCCGACCAGGCGCTCGGCAAGCGCAGCACCGACGGCGACAGCGGCGTGGGAGGACGGGTCTACTCCATGATGGCCAAGGAAATGAGCAATATGGCCAACCGCGGCCGCATCGTCTGGATTCTCGCTTCCAGCCGCCCGGACCTGATCGAGGTGGATTTGAAACGCCCCGGACGCGTCGATGTGAAGATTCCCATCTTCCCGACCCTGACGCCGGAAGAAGGTTTTTCGCTCCTGCGCGCGCTCTGCAAGAAAAAACAGGCCCCGCTCGACAAGGAAGCCTTTGAAACCCTCAAGCCCTGGCTTCCCCACTGGCTGACTCCGGGTGCCGCGGAATCGCTCGCGGTCAAAATCTACCGCCTCGTCAAAACCAAAAACCTTTCCTCCACCGAGGCCGCCCTTGCCTGTCTGAAGGACTATCAACCCGCCGTCGCCACGGAAATCATGCAATTCCAAATCGACCTTGCCGTCAGCGAAGCGAGCGACCTCAGCTTCGTCCCCCGGGAGTTGCGCCCGGGCGCGGATCCAGTCTGACCAGCACCGCATGTCGAAAATACCAAGCGGTCCGGTTTATTTCAGCAGGTATTCCTGAAGAAAGAGGATGGTGGCGTGGAATTGATAGTCCGCATTGGGCTTTTTCGAGAACCCGTGGCCTTCGTCCTTCCCGAGCAGATACCAGACCGGCGGCCCGTTACGGCGCACCGCCTCAACCATTTGCGAAGCTTCCGTGACGGGAACGCGGGGGTCATTCTGTCCCTGGATCACAAAAAGCGGTTTCCGGATGAGGGCGGCGTTTTCGGTAGGGCTGATTTTGGCGAGGAAGCTGCGCATGGCCTCATCCCGCTCATCGCCGTATTCCACCCGGCGGAGATCCCGGCGGTAATCCTGGGTGTTTTTCAGGAAGCTCAGGAAGTTGGAGATGCCCACGATATCGATACCACAGCGGAGGCGGCCGCCATGGTGGATGAGACAGGCCAGCGACATGTATCCGCCATAGCTGCCGCCGCTCACGGCGACGCGGCCGGGATCGCAACCGGCATCGGTGGCGATCCAATCAAGGAAGGCCCCGATATCCTTCACGGAGTCCTCGCGTTTAAATCCGTTATCGAGCGCGAGGAAGGTTTTGCCACTACCGACGGAGCCGCGGACATTCGGGAAGAACAGAGCCATGCCCAGTTCATTGATCCAGTAGTTGTTCCTCGCCTGGAAGGTGGGGCGGGATTGGCCTTCCGGACCGCCATGGATATTGAGGAGCACGGGCCGTCTTCCGGGGAATTTGGCAGGATCGGGTCGATAGAGGAACCCGGAAACAGGAAGTCCATCGAAGCTTTTGACGGTGATGAGTTCGGGCTCGCGGAAGGCCCCGGGATTCAGGCCGCCGGATTCGCTTTCGGTCCAGCGTTCAAGGGTCCGGGAGGCAAGGTTGATAGCCCAGGCGTCCGCCGGGGATTGCGCGGAGGTGAGGCTGAACCCGAGATGACTCCCTCCGGGATGCCACTCGAGACCGCCGATGACGCCGGGCGGCAACGCGGGCAGGACAGGAAGGCTGGCTCCTTCCACGGCGGGAAGGAGATGCAGCACACTGCGGCCGGCTTCGTTGCTGACAAAGGCGAGGAGACGGCCATCCGGAGAGAGGTCGAAGGCCTCCACGTCCCATGGAATGTGCGCGGTGAGAGGCTGCCATTTCCGGTCGGCAAGGGACATCCGGCCCAAGTGCTGGAACTCCCCGGTTTCATCGCTGGTGAAGTAGAGGGATTTCCCATCGGCGGAGAACTGCGCCCCGCTGCGCGCGATGGGCTGACCGGCCTCCGGAGTCAGCCGTTCCTTTTTTCCGGCAGTGACGTCCAGCAGCCAGAGATGACTCAGATTGGCCGACAAATACTCTGTCAGGACGAGCATCCGGCCATCCGGCGACCAATCGGTGACACCCCAGCCCCCGCCCGTCATTTCTGCCAGCAGGCGGGCCCCGGCAGGATGGTCAGGATCCATCAGCCACACATCGTTGTCCTTGCCATTCCGCTGGGTGGAAGTCCAGGCGAACTGGCCGCCATCGCGTGACCATTGAACCCCGGTGTGGCGGGATTTGCCATCCGTCAGCAGGGTGATGCGGCCATCAGCCGAATCGTAACGGTAAAGTTGGTAGAACTCACTGCCACCGGTGTCCTGGGAGAAAACGAGGCAATCGCCCCGTCCGGGCCGGAAGGAACCCGAGCGGATCGGTTCGCGGCTGAAGGTGAGTTGCCGCCGCGCGCCTCCGGCCTGCCGCACGAGGTGCAGCTGGGGAGTTTCGGCAAAACGGGTCGAGATCAGCATTTCCAGCCGCTGCGGATGCCAACTGAGCAGACCGGCGGTGCGGAATTCCAGGTAGCGCGAAGCATCAGCGATGAGCGCCGGCGGGAGTGGCGGGATATTTTCGGTGACCAGATTCGCGGGCACTTCGGCTGCCGCCGGGGACAAAGAGAGAGCGCAGGCGATCAGGGACAGGAGACGGGAGTTCATAGGGGCTGCGGGGAAAGGATGGGGAGCCATAGCATGGCTGGAGGGCATTGTCAGCCGGAGGAAACAGGCAGAGCGGATCCCCTATGGCACCCTGCCGGCAGACCCGCCTCCAGTTCCCGGGCCACCGGGCGGGCGGAGGGCGGCTCCTCCGGAATACCGGTAAGATTTCCGCTGTGGATGCGTCTTTAAATGGTGTTTCCCTGAGCTCCCCATGATTGATTTCCTGGGTTCCCGGCGGCCGGATTGGCTCCGGTGCCTGCCGCCCTCCCAACCCCTGATGTTCCACCGGATGAAACCCTTTTTCCTCATCGCGGTGCTCCTTGCCCTGCCTTTGCCGGCAGCGGCGGATGAAACCGTGGACTTCGCGCGGGAGGTTCAGCCGATCCTGCAACAGCATTGCCTCAAATGCCACGGGCCGGAGGAGCAAAATGGCGGACTCCGTTATGATGACCGGCAGGGGGCGCTGGGGGCCGGGGATTCCGGCCGTCACGCCATCGTACCCGGGCAGCCTGAGCGTAGCGAACTGTTGCTCCGCATTGCGTCGCCGGACAAGGAAGTCCGCATGCCCGCCAAAGGTGCCGCGCTCAGCGCGGACGAGATCACTATTCTGACCCAATGGATCTAGGAGGGAGCGGTCTGGCCCGAATCCGCGGCCACGCCTTTGCCTGCCAAAACTTCCAGCGCCCACTGGTCCTTCCAGCCTATCACCAATCCCCCGCCGCCGGCGGTCCGGGATGAATCCTGGCCGCTCAATCCGATTGACCGTTTCCTCCAAGCAACGAGGGAAGCGGCGGGTCTCCCTCCGGCGCCGGACGCGGCTCCCGCCACCCTGCTCCGCCGGGCCAGCTACGACCTCACCGGACTACCGCCCACCCTCCCGGAGTTGGCCAATTTCACATTGGCCATTCAGGCTTCGGAAGATGTCCGTGATGTTTTCACCGCACTGGTGGACCGCTTGCTGGATTCCCCTGCCTATGGCGAGCGTTGGGGCCGGCATTGGCTGGACTGGGCCCGCTATGCCGACACCGCCGGGGACAATTCCGACTTCCCGGTCCCCCAGGCGTTTCTCTACCGGAATTACGTGATCAATTCCCTGAACCGCGATCTTCCCTACGATCGTTTCCTCACAGAACAGCTGGCCGGCGACCTCCTGCCCGCTGCCAGCCAGGAGGAGAAAAACCGCCAGACCATCGCCACAGGCTATCTCGCCATGGCGCGCCGGTTCGGATCGCTGGTGGAGACCTATCCGCAGCACCTGACGATTGAGGACACCCTCGACAATCTGGGCCGCACTGTGATGGGCCTGACGATCAGTTGCGCCCGGTGCCATGACCACAAATTCGATCCGGTCAGCACCCGTGATTATTACGGCCTCTACGGCATCTTTGCCAGCACCCGCTATCCATTTCCAGGCCTCGAACTTTTCCAGACCCAATGGGACTTCGTGCCCCTGATCCCGGAGGCTGAAGTCAGGGAAAAGCTGCAGCCATTCCAGCAGCACACCGACAACCTGACCACCGAGCTGGAGAAAATGCTGACAGCTGCCGGGACCAAAACGGCGGAAAATGCCAACAAATCCCGCGGGGCCAGTGTGGAGGAGCAACGCCGGATGAAGGGTGAACTGGCCGCCGTGCTCGGCAAGGCCCGCAAGGCCGGGGAAAACCTGGCGGAGCATCTCAAGAAGACCCCTGCCCTGCCGACCGCTTATGCCGTCCGGGAGGGCAAACCCGTCAATGCCCCGGTACAATTGAAAGGTGAGCCGGACCGCCCCGGCGCGGAAGTCCCGCGGAAGTTCCCCGACATCCTCGGCGGCCAGGTTTTGCCCCCGGAAGCGTCCTCCGGCAGCGGCCGCCTTGAGTTGGCCGGCTGGATCACCAGTCCGGACAATCCCCTGACCGCCCGCGTCATCGTGAACCGCGTGTGGCAACGCCACTTCGGGCGGGGGCTCGTGCCCAGCACCAGCGACTTCGGACTGCGTGGGGAAGCCCCCACCCATCCGGACCTGCTGGACTGGCTGGCCACCGATTTCATGAGTCACGGCTGGTCCCTGAAGCACCTGCACCGGCTGATCATGACCTCGCGCACCTGGCAACTTTCCAGCGAGGCGGCAGAAGCAAATCTTGCGGCCGATCCCGGCAACACCCGTTACTGGAAATCCAACCGCCAGCGCCTCGATGCGGAATCCCTCCGCGACAGCCTGCTGCTCATCAGCGGAGCCCTTGATCCTGCACCGCAGACTGAGGCCTATCCCATCCCACCCAGCAGCAAATGGGAATACACTCAACACCATCCCTTCAAGGAAGACTATCCCAGCAACAAGCGGAGTGTCTATCAAATAACCAGACGGCTCACCGCCCAGCCCTACCTGCAGACTTTCGACGGTCCGGACCCCAACGTCTGCACCGCCACGCGCGACACTTCCATCACCGCTCTCCAGGCCCTCTATTTTATCAATGATCCCTTCCTCCACGAGCAGGCGGCACGTTATGCGGAACAGCTCACGGAGCAGAAATTATCCGATGGGCAACGCCTTGAAAACGCCTTCCTCAGCATCCTGGCACGCCCGCCGGCCCCGGACGAAACCCTGTTGCTGTTGACGCATTTAAAAACGGTCCGGAACCAGACCCAAAACGACCACTCCGCCTGGTCCAGTCTCATCAGAATGCTTTTCCGTCTGAATGAATTTCTCTACCTCGATTGACGGCGCATTTACCATCACACTCCCCGCCATGACCTCCCGCCGCACCTTCCTCCGTTCGCTCTTCAGCAACTCCCTGCTGATGCCGGGATTGCTGTCGGAGCTGCTCGCCGCAGATGATCCATCCAGGGCGCGGAGCCCCCACACCAAGGGCAAAGCCAAGCGGGTTATCATGATTTACGCTACCGGCGGCGTGTCCCACATCGACACCTTCGATCCCAAATCAATCAACAAAGGCCGCGATGGCAATGGCTCTGAAAAGCTGATGGGCAATGTGTTCGGTGCCAAACCCAATGCGCGGTGCGGCACGGAAGTCAGCGATCTTTTCCCTCACCTGCGCGGGGTGATGGATGAGATCTGCCTCGTCCGCAGCATGAAAGCCTCGCACTTCGATCACAGCGAAGCCACCCTCGGCATGCACACCGGCTCGCCGACCTTCGCCCGGCCCAGCATGGGATCGTGGGTCAGTTATGGCCTCGGCAGCTTCAATCAGAATCTGCCTGGTTTTATGGTGATCGCCCCGCACCTGCCGTATGGGGGCACCCAGGTGTATGCCAGCGATTTCCTCCCGGCCGTCCACCAAGGCACCCGGGTGTTTCCGGGAGACAGTCCCATCGCCAACCTGCGGGCTCCGGGCACCAGCGGAGCCCTGCAGCAGGCCGAACTCGACCTGGTAGGCCAACTCAACCGGAAACACTTTGAGGCGCGCCCGCATGACACCGCGCTCGCCGCCCGGATCAAGTCCTTCGAGACCGCGTTCCAGATGCAGCAGGCTGCACCGGAAGCCTTCGACATCAGCCAGGAGCCGGACCATATCCGCCAACTCTACGGCTTGGACCGGAAGGTCAGCGGACCCGGAGCCGACTTCGCTTGGCAGTGCGTCGTGGCCCGCCGTCTGGCCGAACGCGGCGTGCGCTTCATCGAATTGATCGATACCGGTTCCCGTCCCAATTGGGATTCCCACGGGGACATGAAAGAGCACGAGGACCTCGCCCGCAATGTGGACCAACCCACCGCCGCGCTCATCAGCGACCTGAAACAGCGCGGCATGCTGGACGACACCATCGTCCTGTGGGCCACTGAATTCGGGCGCACGCCCACCCGGGAGGGGAAAAACGGGCGCGGTCACCACCGCGACTGCTTCAGCATCTGGCTGGCGGGCGGCGGCTTCAAGCCGGGCCACGTCCACGGCCGCACCGACGACATCGGTAAATACACCATCGAAGACCCCGTGGAGGTGCACGATCTGCATGCCACCATCCTGCACCAAGTGGGCATGGATCATGAAAAGCTGACCTTCCGCCATGCGGGCCGCGATTTCCGCCTCACCGACGTGCACGGGCGCATCCTCACAGGACTGCTGGCTTAGACAAAAAGCTCCGGAAAAATCAGCAAGGATACTGGCGGCGGGCGCGGTTCCTAAATTCCGCTCAGCCAGCCCGCTCTGCCTGCGATGCAAACAGGGCCGCAGGCGACGCCCCCTTGGGCGGCCACTTTTTTCCTGAGCTTCCCCGAAGCCCGTCCTGGAAGGCCATGCTCCGCTCCCGCCTGAGGTCAGCAGGCCTCAAAGGACGGCGTCCTACTTCAATTTGGGCTCCATCCCATAGAGACCACTGGTGATAGTCCAGGCTTCGTCCCCATTCATGCGCTTGAGTTCGTGCCCCGCGCCCCATGAGTCGGAAAAAAGAATTTCGTTGGCGGTGTCATTGTAGCCAATGATCAGGCGCATGTGGCCGCCACCGGATTGGGGCAGATTCCCTTCCTTGAAGAGGCCCAGCTGAACGCTCCACATCAGCGGCACTCCGGCATCGATATTGGTCCTGACCAGTTTTTTAAACTTCTCCACCGCCGGGGCAGTGGCCCGGGCTTTTTTGAGCGTTTCAGCGTCCATTTCCCCATAGGCCCCGGCGACATTGTAAGCCTCGGACTCGCTGATCTGCCTCGTTTTGCTGCTGCGGGCAGCGCGGTTGTAGTCTTTGATGATATCCAGATAGCCCCGTTCGGTCCAAGGCAGGATGCGCTTGAGACGGAGTTTGAACTTGCTGTCAATCCGGTCGAGAGCCTCGGTCATTTTGGTGGGATTGGTGCCCCCGCCCGAGGAGGAGTCAGCCATTTGAGCCATTTCGTGCTGGTCCACATCGGCCCCGTAATAACGCATCACCCTTTCGGCGGTGGCCACCACGCAATAACCTTTCTGACCCTGATCCACCATGGGGACATTGTCTATGTAGGTGTCGCCCCCTTCCGCTGTTTTCACATTTGCCTTGAGGGAGCTCAGGGTGGCAGTCGCGACGCTTTTGCCGGCGGCCGTCGTGCTGCCGAGGGCAGGCTTGGCCTGACTGGCCGTGGGCACCATCACCAGACGGAGAAATTCGGGACGGTCATCGCCCTGTAACCGCTTCATGCTGCTCTCCAGCAGATACTGGGTGGCGTCGGTTTTCCAGACCCAGCCTTTGGTCAGGACGGCGCCGGCGGCCTTGCCTCGGTCCTGCCCGGGGTTTCCGGCCTGCGAGGAAATGGCAGCTTTGGCAGCTTCAATTCTGGTTTTGAAGGCATCCGGCGAAATGTCGCCGGCATCCCCACGATTGTAGAGGGAAATCTGGACCCGATGAACGACGCCACCGGTAAAATTGACGACGGTTTCGTAGACTGGCAGTTTGCCTGCGGTGATGGTCGGCCGCTCGCCGGTTTCCCTCCGGCTGACATTGCCGATCCTCGCCTGGGTCCGCCCCGCATCCAGCCACTCCGGGCGGAAGCGGCCCACTGCCTGCTCAAATTGTCCGGCAGTGACTTTCCAGGTGGCGGCCGATCCGGCCAGGATTTCCATCGGATCCACTTCAGCCGCTTCGGCGGGAAGGGTGACTGGTTCCGGTGCTTTTTGGGCATAAGCCGGAGCCGCCAAAACCAAACTGGAACACGCGAACAGCGTCAGAGGATTCATAAGGGGGGTATTCAAGCACGGGAAATTCCTGGCAGAAAGCAAATTTTTCCGGGAATCCGGCCGGCCGGTCCGGGAGAATCCAGAAACTAAGAGGTCCGGCCGCGTTGGGGCACCGAACTCCGCTTCATCAGGGCTTTCCGGTAATTGCCGATGCCACCGGCGATGGCATCGGCCAAGGTCTGGCGGAATTCCGGACGATGGATGCGGGCGCCCTCGGTGGAACTGCTGACAAACCCTCCCTCCACCAGAATCCCGGGTTTTTCGATGCCGGAGATCACACTGTAACGGGCGCGTTTCACCCCCCGGTCCACGCTGCGCAGCTTGTAGAGGGAATTGGCGTGCACCGCGGTGGCGAGGGCGATGTTCTCGGAGTCGCGCAGATTGCCTCGCCGGTTGTTCATGTCACTGCTTTTCAATTCATCATAAGTCGTGGCCGTCCCCTGCGGGGCCAGCGCGAAGGTTTCCAGACCCATGGCGCTGCTGCCGAAGGAATTGTAGTGCACACTGACAAAAATACAGCGGGGGGTACGGTTGGCGATGGCCACCCGCTCACCGAGGGTGAGGAAGATATCCGAACGCCGGGTGAGGATAGTTTTATACCCAAGGATCTTGAGGGCCTTCTCCAAGCGGAAGCAGGTATCCAGGGTGTAGGCTTTTTCCGCTCCATAGGGGCCGACTGCGCCGCTGTCGTGCCCACCATGACCGGCATCAACCACCACCGTGTCAAAAGGTTGGGCATTCTCGATGTAGGTGGGGCGGATGATGGGATCCAGCAGTTTGGCGAGATCCATGCGGGAAACCAGCACGCTGCCATCGCGCTCGATGATAGGGAAACTGAGGCAGAATTTTACGTTATTGATGAAGATGTCCTCGGCCTCGTTGGAGAATTTGATGATCATCGTATTGGAACGCAACCAGGAGTTGCGCCCCTCCCGCTGCAGCCGGGGAAAGGTGTAAAAGGTCTTGATGTCCTGCAGACGGACGTAATCCCGGCCATTCTCCTGGACGACTTTCCATTCAAAGGCCCCGCCTGTGGCCGGGGCCGTCAGGGCGAGGGCTGACATGGTAACACGGCGCAGCCACTCCCTCCTGGTGTGGAGCGGGAGTTGAGAGGAAAAAGAATCCAGACGGACCATAGGGAAGAAGCGGGGGGAGGCGGAGAACACCTTCTGACGGGGACGAAATCCCGTACATCATAGGAGCGGCGCACAATTTCGCAACTTTTCGGAAATCATCTAAATGAAGGCACTGCGGAGGCCCCGCCAGGCAGCCGGGATGGCTTGGGCGACCTCTCCGGCAAAATGCCCCCAATTGCGGAGAAAATCCCCCACGCTGAGTTCCGGGGCGGCGGCGGTGAGCAGGAAGGCGAGGAGGAAAGCATTGACCAGATAAATCAGGGTGGTGGAGAAGAAGACGCCATTGATCCGCAGATCCGGCTGATCCTTGGCTATCATCCACAATGTGAAAGTAAGATGAAATCCCCAGGTGAGTCCGATCAGCAGGAAAATTCCCCAGAGCGGCCGGAACCCAAAACCGCCCGGCAGGGCAAACCGCATGGTAAGGTCGAAGCAGGTTCCCAGCAGCAGGCAGAGCGGCACGAGGATCAGCGTATAAAGTGGGATAAAGTAGGGAGAGAGGGCGATCAGCACGTTGTTTTTGTCGGTCAGGACGTGCCCCCCTTTGGAGGTCACGTGGAAACAACGGACCTTTCCGCCGCAGAGAATCGTGAAGATGGCGTGGGTCATCTCATGCGCCCAGACGTAAAGCCATACCGGCCGGGGCAGCCACAGGAAGGCGATGGTCCAAAGGATCAGGCCAAGGGCAAAAAACCAAAAAGCCGGGGTCTGCCAGAAGGACTGGCCCATGGAATCCATGAAGCCGGAAGCGAGGGCGCGCGTCGTGATGAGACAGGCGGGCAGCAGTAAAATCCATGCGATCCACTGGTAAATTTGCCGGAGCGATACGGTACGCGGAGGATGCAGCACAGCCGAGGTCGTCCGGCTGGCGAGCATCTTTTCCCGTTTTGCCCGGGGCAGCCGGCGGTTCGCGGGAGCCCGGCGCGCCACCAGATCATCGGCTTTCGGGGAGGAGGGCTTGCGCGGCATGATGGCGGCTGGAAAGTAAAGGGGAGCCCAATATAAACTCATCCAAGGCATCTGCCAAGACGCCTTTACGCCGATTTCCTTCTCCTTTTCAGTCCACCGGCTGATCGGTCGCCGTTTCCAGATTCCAGAGCCACCCCGCTTCAAAGTTTCCCATGCTGGCCAAGGTCCGCCCTCCGGGCGAATACGCGAGGCAGGTCACGTCCTGGACAGGCCCCTTGAGCACAGCCTGCGCGTCCCCCGAGGCGGTATCCCATAGGCGGACGGCCGCCTCCATGCTTCCGCTGGCGAGCTGCTGCCCATCCGGCGAAAAGGCCAGAGTGGTGATCTGGGCGAGGTGACCGATCAGGCTGCACACCACTCCGGCGTCCACGTGATACAGTTTGATCACCGCAGCTCTACTGCCTGCCACCGCGACCTGGCGGCCATCCGTATTGAGGGTGATCATCCCGATGCCCCCTCTTGCGCGCCTCTTGAACATGCCGCCTGCTACGATACGGCCTAAATTCAACCCGCCTCACGGTGTCATGAATTTTGAGTCAACCACCCCGTCTTGAAAAACACCTCCGGTGTCATTTTAATCTGAGTCATCGCGCTTATGCCGTGGGCAGGCCGATCCTGCGGTGCCTCACGGTGGGCTCATTGCGGTGACTCCCGAAAGCCTGCGGAAAAAAGCGCGCTTCCGCTCAGAGCTGATGCCCCCGTTCACGGACGGCGGCTGATACCCCTTCTCCATCCCCTCCCGTTTGCGCGGATAGTCAAACCAGCCCCACGAAGCATGAGCCACAGTGGCGGCCGCAAAGTTGTTGTCCGGCAAATCGAAGTCCTCGTGATCGTCCTCGTTGAAAACAATCGGCATGGAATGGTAGCCCGGCGCTGCCCGGGTTTGCCGCACCATCTCCGTGATGCGGGCAGGGTCCTTTACCCCATGGCCATGCAGCAGCAGGAAGTCGGAGACCCTCACCACTTTTTCGTGCGGCACCGCCCCGCCTCCGTAACTGGTGCCCACCAGCAACCGGCGGCCGTCCTCCCGGGTCCCGCGCGCCCGTTAAATCAATTCATGCACCCGGTCAACCCGGGGGCGATCCATGCCGCACTCAGAACGATCCGCAACATCCACCCATTATGGTCCGACCGCAAAAAGACCCTCGTTCACCTCCTGACGCCATGGCAGACGATGATTGATCCGGTTGTTGGATTTCGCTGTGTTTATTTTTCCGGATTTTGGATTAATGGGCGTTGGCCCTGACTGCGGCGGCCTGCCTCCTCCTTGAAAAACCCATGGCCCCTGCCCCAACCCGTGCCGCTCTCCTGACAGGCCGTCTGCTTTCGTTGGATCAGTTCCGCGGCTACACGGTGGCGGCGATGTTTCTCGTGAACTACGGCGGGAACTTTGCGGCGATGCCGGCGGTGCTGAAACATCACAACACCTATTGCAGCCTGGCCGATACGGTCATGCCGCAGTTTCTCTTCGCGGTAGGTTTTGCCCTGCGGCTGGTGGTGCTGCGCAATCTCAACCAGACCGGCGCGCGGACAACGTGGCTGCGGGCCTTGCGCCGGATCGGGCTGCTCCTGGTGGTGGGCCTCGCCTTCTACCATCTCAACTGGGACACCACGCGCTGGGACGGGCTGCTGCATCCCATCTGGCGGCCGTGGGGCGTGGCGGATCTCTGGCGCGACGCCTTTCAGACGCTGGTCCACATCGCCGTGACCAGCCTGTGGGTGCTGCCGGTCATCGCCGCAGCGGCGCGCCCGCGGCTCCTGTTTGGGGTGGGCTCGGGGCTGCTGCATCTCGGCCTGTCCGCGTGGTTCTGGTATGAGCTGCTGCATGAAAAAAAAGTGATCGACGGCGGCCCGGCCGGCTTCCTGACTTGGACCATCCCGGCACTGGCGGGCTCCTTCGCGTATGACTTCCGGCAGGAACGGGGAGCGCGCGGAGCCCTGCGCCCGCTGCTCCAATGGGGCGGCCTTCTCATGCTGCTGGGCTATCTGATCTCGTGCCTCGGCGCGGGCGGCCATCTGGCCGCGCCGCCATTCTTTCCGCCACACGTGCCGGTTGATCTGTGGACCATGAGCCAGCGGGCGGGCAGCCTCTCGTATCTCACCTTCGCGGCGGGCTTCTCCCTCGCGGTGTATGCCGGCTTTGTCTGGTTATGCGATCTGCACCATAAAAAACTCGCCCTCTTCACGATCCTCGGGGCCAATGCCCTCGCCGCCTACCTGGTCCATGCCTGGGTGGACGTCCCGTTCTCGTGGCTGCGGGACACGCCCCGGCTTGACGAATACGCCCGGCTCCCCCTCGCCCTCCTCCTCACCGCCGGATTCATCGCCACCAGCACCTTCCTCGTGTGGTGCCTGAACCGCCGCGGCTGGTTCCTGCGCCTGTGATGCGCCGCCTTGGTTCTGGGATGGCAAGGCCGGTCGGGATCTGCTCCGCCATCGTAATCCCCGGGGCTGCGCCTGATCATCGCCGTGGTCAATATACCATTTCCGGCTGAAATCAGGCAGCCGGTATCCCGGAGGGATGATAGCCATTAGCCGGTGGTGGAGCGAAGCGACACCACCGGATCCCGATGAAACACCCCCGGCATCCAGGCAGGGATGCCAGAATCCCCCACTGCCCTATCTACGATTCAATCCAAATACTATTCATCATATTCGACCTCTGTTTTCTCCAACATGGCGATCAATTCCTCCCGGAATGACCGCTTCCGGTGATGCTCCGCCCGGTTGGCGATATACCCCGCCACCGCCGCCCGCGCCGTGGCACTGATGGTGAAGGCCGCATAACTTTCCTGCCAGGCAAAGTCTCCTACGCCGCCAGTGTTCTGCATCCAGATGGACGATGCCTTTTTCAATTCACGCATGAAATCGCTCAGGGTGGCGGTGGCCTTCAGCCCGAACAGCAGATGCACATGGTCGGCCACCCCGCCCACCCGCTCGGGGAATCCGCCGAGACCTTCGATGGTGCCGCCAGGATATTCGTGGAGACGGGTGAGGATCTCCTGGCGGATCAGGGGCTGCCGGTCCTTGGTGCCGAAGACCACGTGATAATTCAGACTGGGATAAGTGGAGGGCATCGATTGGTTGGGATGGTGGCGGTTCCGGGACGGTGATCCGGGGGGCGGAGGGGGATTTGCTGGCATCCCTGCCGGGATGCGTGGATTTTGTGGGGGGGATGTTCCGGGGATGTCGCTTCGCTCAATCCCCGGCTAATAGCTTTGATCCCGCCGGGATCTTCGGGAGCAAACTGACGCAGTGCCGGGGCAATCCGGCATGTTGGGAAATGGGAATGATTTGGCAGCCGGTTGCGGGACTATTTTTTCCCGTCCGGTTTGCTCTTTTGGGTAATCACCAGCAATCCGTTTCCGGGTTTCGGCTGCTTCACTTCGGAACGGGTGCCATCCGGCCAGCGGACGGTGATGCTTTCGATATCCTTGGCGTCGCCGAGGCCGAAGGTCAGGTCGGCGGGGGACTGGGAGAGGTAGCCAGAGCCGGCTTGGACTTCCGCGGTCTGGGGGGCACCGATGGCGGTGGTCAGCTTGACGAGCGCTCCGATGCCGTTGGGATTTCCGGCGGGCCCGCGGAGCCTGACCGTCACGAACTGCCCGCGGGCGGCTCCCTTGGAGATAAAGGCATCCATGGGCCTGTTATTGATGCCGAAGGCCAGATCCGGGCGGCCATCGGCGTTGAGGTCGGCTACGGTGAGGCTTTTGGCATCACCGGGTTCCGCGATGCCGCTTTGATCCGGCCAGGCGGTGTCGAGGCCACCCTTGCCATTCCCGGTCAGAAGCAGGGACAGGCCTCCCGCCATGCGGCCGGTTTCCACCTGCGCCGTGAAAAAGTTCTGGGCCAGGACCACATCCGGTGCGGTATCGCCATTCAGTTCCGCGACGACGACCCCGAAGGACGGGGCAATCTGGGCCAGCCAGGGGAGGGGCTCCACGGTGAAGTGACCTTTCCCATCATTCCGGAGCAGGGCGCTGTCGAGCACGGTGGCGCTGAACTTCTGCACGCTATCCAGTTTTTCCGGTGAATAGATTTCACTGAGGCTGGCCTTCGCGAACGCGCTGTAGGTTTGGAATTTGTCCTTGATGAAGGGCATGGCCAAGGAGGAGCAACTCTTGCCCCGGATCGGCACGAGGGCGTCCTTCTCGTATTCAGCTTCGACAATCTGGGCTTTGCCGCTGCCGTCCATGTCCCCGTAATAGATCAAGGCAGGATGAGCCGGGTCGGGATGGTATTTGGTATTCCGCCCGAAGTTGGTGGCGATGTAATCGATGTCGCCGTCGCCATCGAGATCCCGTCCGGCGATGCCGTTCCACCACCCGCTGGAGGTTTCCAGTCCGGTCTTGCCGGCTTTGGCCAGCTGTCCCTTTTCATTGAGGAAAAGCAGGATGGTGCCCCATTCGTGGGTGAGCAGCAGGTCCGGCCAGGCATCTCCGTCGGCATCGCTCCAAAGCGCCCCGGTGACCATGCCAGTCTTCACCAGACCTGCCGGGGTGATGTCGGTGAACTTGCCCTGATCATTCCGCAGCAGGTGGTTGGCCGCGCTGGTGGGATAGGCCCCGGGCACGCAGCGGCCCCCGACAAAAATGTCCAGATCGCCATCCCGGTCAAAATCGGCCGCGACGACCGGACCCCCGCTGTCGCGGATGTCAGGCAACTGCCCCGCAGCGGCGGCAGAGAAAGTGCCCTGGCCGTCATTCAGATAGAGCCGGTCCTGGTAGGTGAAGGCCCCGGCATTGCTTTCGACCCCGCCGCTCACAATATAGAGGTCGGCATCACCGTCCCCTTCCGCATCCAGAAACAGCACGCCCATGTCCTCGCTGAGGAGATCGCTGGGAAAACCCTGCGGGGCGGGCTCGAAGCCGCCGGTCGGGCGGGCAAGCAGCAGCTGCCGGCTGCCATAACGGGCCCCGCCGAGGAAGAGGTCGTCCCGCCCGTCCCCATTCACATCGCCCCACGCATGGCCGGGCCCCAGTTGCGACATGGCATTGGGAAGCAGGGGCTCGCGGGCGAAGTCATCGTAGGGTTTCTCCTCGTGAACCGCCGCCGCGAGCGCTGGATCCGGGGCAAAGAGCGCCACCGGAGGGGGAGCCTGTGGCAAATCCGTGGCCTGGGCCGGCTCGGTGATGGTGTAGTGGCGGCCCGCCGCGAGATTTTCAAAAACCTGCTCCCGCCCGCTGGGCCATCGCAGCTTCAAGCGGCGGATCGCGGGGTCAGCCCCCAGACCAAAATGCATCAGAGGTTGATCGGAGCCCAGATAACCACGGGTGAGCGTGAGCTCCCGGACCTGGACGCCGGAGGCGGTCTCCACCCTGGCCTGCACCCCGGTGCCAAAAAGATCCGAGGCGGTGCCCTTGAACTGGAAGGTCACGCGGTTCCCCTCCTGGCTGTCATTGCGGTAGATGACGACCGGCTCATCGAGACGCACGCTGACGAGATCGAGATCGCCATCGCCATCCAGATCGCCCGCCGCACAGCCAAAACTCATGCCGGTGTGATCCAGTCCCCAAGCGGCCGCCGTCTCCTCGAAGGCCATGCCGCCGGAGTTTCGCCAGGCCATGTTGGTTTCCTTGAGAGGGGGGAGCTTTTTGAAGCGGTCCCACTGGGTCATGGTGCCGGCGTCCTTGCGCACTTCGGGATCGTCCTTCTCATTGAAATTCCGGGTCATCCCGGCCTGGACGAAGACGTCATTCCTTCCGTCATTATCGAAATCACAGAGCCGGGCCGCCCATGACCAGTTGGAGTTGGCCAGGCCGGCCAGATAGGCGCCTTCCAGCCAGCGG
>CAIZWU010000027.1 GCA_903936775.1 uncultured bacterium
ATCTTGAGGTGGTGAAGGCGATCTCGTTTAAGAATACGGGTACGGTGGTGATGCCCTTCACCACAAGCCTGCCGGCGGATAGCGGCTTTGTGTTTGCCAATGGGCAGACGACATCGACCCAAAGCTTGCCAGCGGGCCAGGAAGTCAGCTTGAGCCTGGTGTTGCAGACGAGCCTGGCGGGGCCTAAAACCGCCTTGCTGGGGATCGAGGCGGCGGGCAGTCGCACAGATCCGCCCGCGATTACCCTGAGCGGTTTCATTCAAGCACCGCTTTTGCAGGTGGCGGGCAGCGGCCTGGTGCGGGGGAGTTTCGTCAATAGCGGGACGGCGGCGGACTGGGAGACGGCCACGACCAGCTTGCCGGGAGGAGACAGCGGCGCGACGATCAAGACGGGCAGCACGCCGGACAGTGGCCACTCAACGATCGGCGCCCGCTTCGATGGACCGGGCCTGTTGCGCTGGCAGTGGAAGGTCTCGGCCCAGAAGGACTACGACTGGCTGGTCTGCGAGGTGAACGGGGTGGAGGTGGCGGGCATTTCCACCAAGGCGGCGGCGTGGCAGTCGCAGGTGATTCAAGTCCCCGCAGGGGCGGAGGCGCGCTGGATTTACCGCAAGGACGCCTCCAACCAATCGGGCACGGACTCTGGTTACCTCGCCGAGGTGCGCTTTGACAAATTCACGGCGGCTCCGGTTAGCTTCAGCGATTGGAGCGCTACCCAAGGCGGGATCGCGCCGCTGGACGTGACGGGTCCGGAGAAGATCCAGGGCGTGTTTGCCTGGCTGGGCGGCTTTGATCCGGCGACAGGGCCGGGCGAGGGCCAATACTTGCCGACGGTGAGCGGCGGGTTTTACCGCTACCGCTATGCGGTTTCCAAGACGGCTGGGGGGCAGGTGCAGCCACAGGCATCGAGCGACCTGGCAAGCTGGAACAGCCGGGGGCTGAGCCAGACCCTGCTGAGCGAAAACGAAGCGACCGCGACGGTGGAACTGGCGGTCCCTGCCGCGGGAAGAACCTACACCCGCCTGAAGGCGGGTGTGCCTGATTACTATCCCGGCATGGTCAAAGTGGCGGGCGGCGCGCTGCCGGCCGACTCGTGGGCCGGGGCTCAGAGCGTGGACGCGTTTTACATCGGGAAATACGAGGTGCAGTGGAGCGAGTGGCAGAGCGTGCGCAACTGGGCGCTGGGTCGCGGCTACGCCATCGGCGCGGGGGCCGGGGCGGGGGCAGGGTATCCGGTCACGAATGTGAATTGGTATGATGTGCTGAAGTGGTGCAATGCGCGCAGCGAACAGGAAGGCTTGGCCCCCGTCTACACGGTGGGAGGTGCTCCCTACCGGACGGGCGATGCGGTGCCTGAAGTGCAGGTCAGCGCCACCGGCTACCGCCTGCCCAACGAGAAGGAGTGGGAATTTGCGGCGCGGGGGGGAATAGCGACGCACGGTTATGAATACAGCGGCACCAACGACATCAACGCGGTGGCTTGGTACGATGGGAATTCAGGGGGCGCTATCCACGCGGTGGGAACCAAGTTGGAAAATGAGTTGGGGCTATTCGACCTGACGGGGAATGTTTGGGAGTGGTGCTTTGAAGTATATTCGGGCACGAACCGGGTGCTCCGGGGCGGCAGCTGGGACAACTACGCCTACGACTGCCGGGCCGCGAACCGGCACAACTTCAACCCGGAGAACCGGAGTAGTATCAGTCTGGGCTTCCGCGTGCTCCGCAGTTCAGCCCCCTAATCACCAGTAGCGTGCAGCGGAGGGAGTGGAACCGGGGTCGATGGCTTCGGGCAGCGGCGACGGGCCGGGAGTGGGGGCAGCGTTTCAGAGAGGAATTATGAAGGGGAAAGGAGGAAGAAGCTCCCGATGGCGGTGCGGAGCGCGGCGGGTTTTAGATTGCCGCCGACGGTGTTCTTGATGGCGCTGAGGATGGCCGGCCATTCCGGTGACTCTTCAGGGAACGCGGCCAGGAACGCCGCCAGATCCGCCCGGATGGGGCCAGGCAGTTCCACCGTGGTGTCCCTGGGCAGGGTGGCCGCCAGGCGGAAGACATCGGCGCGGTGCTTGGTGATGTCTCTGGCATCGACGGTTTTCCCGGCGAGCTGGCTGCGGGCGCTGAGGTCGAGCCAGGCTTTGGCTTTGAGGGGGATGAGCGCCGTGGCCGTGGCGAAGGCGAGGCCGTCCCGGGTCTCCCGCTGCTGGCGGATCAGAGCATGGTAGTCGGCATCCACGAGGATGTCCGAGAGGCTGTGGCGGTCCGCGCCTGTCGGGATGGGAATGATGGTCTGGTCTTCGGCCAGAGTGATGCCTTCTGGCAGTCGACTGAAGATTTCCAGCATCGCGGGAAAGCGCTCGTCCTTCGGCTTGGAGAAGCGGTAGAGGACCGGCGGGCCGCCTTCGCTGCGCTCCCGGATCGCATAGCCGCCCTCGTCGATGAAGCCGCGCAGGGCGGCCACGAAGTCGGCATCCACCGCTTCCAGGATCAGCACGATGTCAAGGTCCCGGGTGGCGCGGAAGGTCATGCTGAGGCGGCTGAACCACTCGTCACAGGCGGCTCCGCCGATCAGCACCAGAGAGCTCGGGTAGTCCCGGAAGCGTTCACGAAAGATGTCGATGCCTTTGACCCTATTCAGCGGGAGAATGCCCCATCCAGCACGGTTTGGAGTTGTTGTTGCACCCGGTCATCGCTGTCGCCGCGCAAAGAGAGGACGAGGGAGAGCGGGTCCACACCGGGGCCTTCGCTGAGGAGAGCGGGATCGTAGCTCCATTCCTCCATGCGGGCGTTGGCCTCCCCAGGGCGGCCGACGGTGTGCAAGGTTCCGTTTTCCCGCAGGGAGCGGAAGGCCGCGCGGGGCAGGGCCCAGGTCGGGGTGGGGTCATCTTCCACCATGGTGGTGCGGCTCAAGGCGGTGAAGCCTGCCTCCAGAGCAGCCGGTTCCGGATGATCCCAGCGGATCCAGTGGGACTTCTTCGCTGGGCTGGTAAAGTGAGGCTCCGCTATCTGCCAGAGCTCGCGCCCGGCGGCGGCAAATTCCACCACCGTCGTTCTTCCTATCCGGGAGGTCTGGCACAGCCGGTTGGCTTCCCATTCCTCCTTCACCCGGGTGACCATCATGGCGGAATAGCCGGTCAGCCTGGCGATGTCCTGCAGGGGCAGGCCTTGGAGAGGTTGCCGCTGCAGGTGGTAGAGGAGGATGCACTGGGCCGCCGGGGTGAAGTGCTGGCCTGCCTCCGTTTCGGGGGCGGCGAAGCGCTCGCGCAGGTCCACCATCATGAAGGGCATGAAAAGCTGGCTGCCGGGCACGATGAATGGGGTGCCGGCCCTCACCATCCGGTTCCGGGCGTAGGAGGCGGCCTGCGGGACCACCAGCGTGACGGGCTCCGGGAACTGGTTCCGCATCGCCTGGGCATGGGCCGCGTATTCCGCCGGGGAGCCGGTGTCCCAGCCGGGGGTTTCCAGCGCCAGCAGGCATTCCCTCCCAAAAAGCCCTATGGTGCGCAGCCGGTAACGCTCCCGCAGGAAGAGGGGCAGGCGGCTCTCCGCTGGCCCAGCCATTTCCCGGAGCACGGGGGCGCTTCCCGTGATGGTCTCAAGGTAATCGGTCAGGCGTTGTTCCAGGGATGGCATCTGGATAAACTTACGGATGCACGATAAATCTGTCAAGTTTATCGTGCAGGAATGGCGTTACGATCCAGCCCACGATCAGCCCCACGGCGGGGCGCCCAGCCGATTTGAGAGACGAACGGGGGCGTTGGCGGGATGAAACCCAGCCCACCGAGCGGGTTCGCCGGCTGGATTTGGTCCATTTGTACAGTAGCGGTATATCAGATTCAGGCCCGGCAGGGCAGCTATATGTCCTGCTTGCGGCTGCGATTGTCGGGGGCGTGCGTTTTGACCTGTGGAGCGACCACGATGATTGAGGACTAACGACAATGCCGGCCACTGGCGGCCTACACGGCGCGGTTTCACAGCGGCCCGGAAAGCCGTTTTATGGAGCTTTTGGAGGGATGAAGGATGCCGGGCAATTTGATGGACATGACTTCCCGAACCTCGCAGACAAACCGGCAGGGTCTGCTGCGTTGAAGGGGGATGCCTGTTTCTCGTTTTTTCCTGCTTTTGCCCACTCTCCTGCTCACGGCGGCTGCGTCTGCTGCTCCGGTGCCTTTGTTTGATGGAAAGACTTTGGCCGGTTGGGAGGGCGGGGCGACCTGGCGGGTGGAAGAGGGCACCATCACGGGGGGCTCGGCGACGGGGAATCCGCAGAACGAATTTCTGGCCACGGCGCAGTCCTACCGGAATTTCCGGCTGACGCTGGAATACAAACTCACCGGCACGGAGGGGTTTGTGAATGGCGGGGTGCAGTTCCGCAGCCAGCGCATCGCGGAGCCTCCGAATGAAATGATGGGCTATCAGGCGGATATCGGGGCGGGTTACAGCGGTTGCCTCTATGATGAGTCGCGCCGCAAGACGATGCTCGCCAAACCGGAGGCGGCGGTGATCCAGCAGGCGGAAAAGCCCGGGGAATGGAATCGTTATGAAATCCGGGCCGCCGACGAGCGCATCCAGTTGTTTGTGAACGGGGTGCGCACGGTGAACTACACCGAAGCCAGCCCGGGCATCCCCTTGGAGGGCCGGATCGCCCTGCAGATCCATGGCCAGTGCAAGGCGGTGATCTCCTTCCGGAATATCCAGATCGAAGCGCTGCCTGACAACCTGGTCCCGGGGGCGGAGGAAATCCTCAACCGCTTTGGCGACTCTCCTCCGGCGGCGGCGGCACCGGCGGCGTTTCAGAACGGGAAATTCAGCGTCACCCCGCAGGAGGTGATTGTGCTGGCGGGGGCGACCAATCTGGTGCGGACGCAGAAGTCGGGTGATCTTGAAGCCCGGCTGGGCCTGGCGCTGGCCCGCGAGGCCCCGCGGTTCCGCAGCATGGCTTGGGAAGGCGATACGGTGTATGAACAGTGGCGCGACCTGAATTTCGGTGACTGGAAGGACCAGCTCACGGCGGTGGGTGCTGGCATGGTGGTGGCCCAGTTTGGACAGATGGAATCGTTTGATGGCCCGGGCCGGATTCCGGAATTCACTGCGGCCTATCACCGGCTGCTGGATCAGTTTGCGGCCCGCACCCCGCGCCTCGTGCTGCTGTCGCCCATCCCGTTTGAGAAACCGGTGGCGTCCCATGCCCCGGACCTGACGCAGCGGAATGGGGACGTGGCCGCCTACGCCCAAGCCGTGGAGGCCATCGCCCGGCAACGCGGCGCGGTGTATGTGGATCTTTTCACCACCCTCTCCCAACGGCCGGCGGGGGCGCCCCGGCTGACCGACAACGGCCAGCACCTCAATGCCGAGGGGCTGCGGGTGGTGGCGGACCTCACCGCCTCCCAGCTCGGCCTGGCCTGGAGCGGGGCGGATGACTTGTCAGCCTTGAAGGAAGCCATCGTGGAAAAGAACCGGCTGTGGTTTGACTGCTGGCGGCCGGCCAACTGGTCCTTTGTGTATGGCGACCGGGTGACCCAGCTTTTCGGCAAACCGGGCGCCGCCGGTCCCTCGCTGCGGGCCAGTTTTGAAAGTCACAAACCGCTCATCGCCGCGCTGGATGACCGCATTGCCGCCATCGCCCAGGGAAAACCGGTGGTGGCCCTGCCGCCGCCCGCCCCGGCGCCGGCGTCCCCGGCGGTGCAGACCCCGGAGCAGGAGCTGGCCGGATTCACGGTGGCGGAGGGTTATCAAATCAATCTCTTTGCCTCGGAAGCGGAAGGCGTGGCCAAGCCGGTGCAGATCGCCTGGGATGAACGCGGCCGTTGTTATGTGGCCTGCTCGCCGACCTATCCGCAGACCCTGCCGGGGGAAAAACCCACCGATTACATCCTCGTGCTGGAGGACACCGACCACGATGGCAAGGCGGACCGGCAGACGCGATTTGCGGAAGGCCTGACCATGGTCCAGGGCGTCGAGCCCGGCGATGGCGGGGTGTATGTCTGCGACTTCGACCAACTGCTGCATTTCAAGGACACCAATGGCGATGGCAAAGCGGACCAGCGCCGCGTGGTGTTCTCCGGATTCGGCATCGGGGACACCCATCAACTGATCAATTCCATCAGCCATGGCCCGGATGGCACCCTCTGGTTCACCCAGGGCCTGCATGCCTTCTCCCGGGTGGAAACGGCCCACGGTCTGGCGGTGCTGGAGCGCTCCGGCCTCTGGCGTTTCAATCCGCGCACGGAACAGATGGAAGGGTTCTTCAATGGGGCCAAAGCCGGCCACAACTGCTGGGGGGTGGCCTTCGATGACTACCTCCAGGTCTTCCACAAAAGCGGGGACCGCCCGGCCGGTTATTACAGCACCCCGGGTCTGATCGCGATGAAGGATCCTGACGAATACCATCCGACCGGGGCTCTCTTCGATACCAATCCCAAGACCACCTCCATCGACTTCATCGGCACCAAGGCCCTGCCGGATGATCTCCAGGGCTGCGCACTGATCGGTGGATATTTCGGCGGGGTGGTGGAGCGGCACCGGCTGGAGGACGAGGGCTCCGGATTCAAGTCCACCCAGCTCCCCAAACTCCTCACCAGCCGCGATGGCTCCTTCCGTCCGGTGGATGTGAGCGTGGGGCCGGACGGGGCCATTTATCTGTGTGACTGGTTCAATCCCCTGATCGGTCATTATCAAACCAGCTATGCCGATGCAGGGCGCGACCGCCGCCATGGCCGGATCTGGCGTCTCAGTGCCACTGGCCGCGCGCCCGTCCGCCAGCCGGATCTCGCGACCATGTCCCCGGCGCAGCTCCTGGAGCAACTGGGCTCCCCGGAACGGTGGACGCGTTATCAGGCCAAACGCCTGCTCTTCGACGGGGCGCCCACCGCGGTCCTGGCGGCCTGCGATGAGTTCCTGGCGACGGCCTCGGAAGAGCGTCTGCTGATGGAACTCTGCGGCGTGTATGAATCGCACCAGGCCCCGCGTCCCGCCCTGCTGCAGCGTCTGCTTACCGGGACCGATCCCCGCGTCCGCGCTTATGGGGCCCGGGTGACCGGAGCGTGGGCTCCGCACCTGCCGGAGGTCCTGACGCTTTTGGAGAAGTGTGCCCACGATCCCCATCCCCGCGTCCGGCTCGAAGCCGTGGTGGCCTGCGCCCGGGTGCCCCGGCCGGAAACGGTCACCATCGCGGTGCAGGTGCTGGATCATCCCACCGACAAATTCCTCGACTACGCCCTGCGCCAGACGGTGCGGGCGCTGCAGCCGCTGTGGCAACCCACTCTCGCCACGCTCAAGTTCGGCCCCGCTCCGGCCGGGCTGGCTTATGTGAAAGCCCTCGCCACCGCCCCGCCGGCGGTGGTTCATCCTGGCAAGATCATCTACGACGCGCTGTGCCTGAATTGCCATCAGCCCGAAGGCAACGGACTGCCCGGGATTTATCCGCCGATAGCCAACAGCGACTGGGTCACCGGCTCTCCCGACCGCCTCGTCAAGGTGCTCCGGCACGGCCTGAGTGGGCCTATCCACATCAACGGCCAGCTCTTCCCCCAGGTCACCCCGCTGCCGATGCCGCCAATGGGGCTGGATGACCAGCAGATGGCGGATGTCCTCAGTTACCTCCGCAGCCACTTCGGTCACACGGCAGGTCCGGTGACGGTGGAAACCATCCAACAGATCCGGGCCCGGACGGCAGACCGCAGCACGCCCTGGACCGAGGCGGAGCTGGCTCCCTGATGGGCAGGGATGAGGGCTGAAGCGGTGGGAAGCCCGAAGCACCGCCCTTGGCCGGATCAGGGCGCGAACGAGACCGTGGCGCGGACCGGGAAGTGGTCGGAGGGATAGATGCCGTCGCGATTATTGTGCAGGATGGCTGCCTCGATCAGGGTGGTGGCTTTGGGCACAAAGACGTAGTCGATCTTGGCTTCCTGACGCACGCCGGTGAAGGAGTGGAAGGTGCCGGACTCGGTGGCTGGCACATCCGGATGGAGCAGGCGCCAGGAATCGACGCCTTGGAGCGGGCTGTCTTTGATGCTGGTGATCACGGGATTGTCTTCGCCGGCATTGAAGTCACCGGTGAGGACCCACGGGGTGGCCGCGGTGCGGGCTTCCATGTGCTTCAGGACCTGGAGGGTGCCTTTGAGGCGGGCTTCCTGGGATTCGTGGTCGAGGTGCACATTGTAAAAATGCACCACCTTGCCGGTGGGTTTGTCGAGTAGCCGGGCCCAGGTGCAGATGCGGGTGATCTTGTTGCCCCAGCTCATGGAGTTAGGGATTTCCGGGGTGTCGGAAAGCCAGAAGGTGCCGGACTCCTGGACGGTGAAGCGTTCCTTCCGGATCCACAGCGCGGAGTATTCGCCCTTGGTCTTGCCGTCCTCGCGGCCGACGCCGATTTCCTCATAACCTGGCACTTTCCGGCCGAGCTCATCCAGCATGGGCCGCAGCGCTTCCTGATAGCCGATGAGGTCCGGCTGGTCCTCCTTGATCAGCTGGGCCGCGAGGTCGCGGCGGACCGTCCAGGAGCGCCCCTCCTTGTCGCTGGAGTTGGCATAACGGATGTTGAAGCTGAGTACCCGGAGAGGGTTCGGGGGATCGGCGGCGAGGCCGGCAGAGGGAAGGCTGAGGACGGCGAGGAGACAGAGGGTGTTAAGGTGGCGGCGGTTCACCCGGAGATAAACGGGGGTGGCCCCGGACCTCTGTCAGGGGACGCGGATGGCTTTGAGACGGAGGAATTGGCGGGGTCCCGCGGCGGGGGCAGGGTGCCGGTAGAGCTGGGTGGTGGTGCCATCCGGATTTTGGATCGCGGCGCCCACGGGCAGGGCCGGGAGCCAGCCGGGGGTGAGGTCGGTGGAGGATTCGACCGTCAGGGTGGCGTCGTCGCGGCCAGGTGGGCGGGTCAGCGCGACCGTGAGCGAGGAGCCGGGCAGGCCATCGACCAGCAGCGGCTGGAGGAGGGGAACCAGCGGAGGAGTGGTGGCGGAGCCGGGCGGGGTGCCGAGGGCGTATTCGATCAGATTGGGCAGGCCGTCCGAGTCGGGATCGAGCGAGCCATCAGGATCAGTCAGGGAATTGGCGGTGGCCCAGGTGGGGTAGGCAT
>CAIZWU010000028.1 GCA_903936775.1 uncultured bacterium
GGCTGCGCACGGCCCTCCGCTGCGCTCCGGACCGTGCTGCGCCCTCCGCTCCAGCTTCCCAAAATCGGCCCTCCCCCCGCACCAAGCTTGACATCCTGGGCCGGCGGATTAACTACAGGGACGCACCGGGCAGCATAGCTTAGCTTAGCCAGTCGGTGGCCGGACTTCGGGGTCCACCTTACATAATTGCTTTCATCCGGCCAAATAACACCAAAGCCCACGCCTGTCCAGAGGCGCGGCACCCTCCTGTCCGGCTTTACAAAAAGCTTCCACCCCCAGCCGTCGTCGGCTAAAAAAACTGACTTTATCCAATCCAATGGCTGCTCCTTCCATGAAGCTTCTCTCTCACGCCGCCGCCCTGATTGGATCCGCTGCCATTGGTTATACTGGAGTGAGCCTCATCCAGCAGGCTTCCGGGACAGGGTCCGGCGGAACCACCGATGCCACCCATCGCCCAGCCCCGACGGCCACTTCCCCCCTGTCTCCTGAACTCCCCGCCGCCACCCAGACTAGCGGAAGCGCCCTCGCAGCCCAAATCCGCACCGCCCTGATCCTGCAGGGCATCGACCCTGAATGGGCCGATGATCTGGCGGCGGGCGACGCCTCCGGTTTCCCTGCCCTGCTGGAAAAGCTCTCCTCCGTTTCAGGCAGCCAAAAAGCAACCCTCACCAGCATCCTGCTGGCACGCTGGGCGTCGCTCGATCCCCTCGGCGGGGCCGCCTTTCTCAAATTCAAAAAAGACGATGAAAACCTTTCCGCCCTCTTTCGGGAATGGAGCCAGATCGACTTCGGCACGGCCGCCGCCACGGCCACGGAATACGGTGACAAATGCATCCGCTGCACCCTGCGTGAAAAAGCCCGCCTCGATCCCGCCGGTTTCCTCACTTGGGCCAAGGATCACCCCGGCATCAATCCCCTCGCTCTCCTCAACTCCGGTCCGGGAGAAAACAGTGAAGCCCTGCAACGCCTCGCCGAACTGGACCCCGACCGCATGCTGGCGTGGTCCAAACTCGTCCCCGAAGACCAGTGGAACGAGGACTTTCCCAACACCTTCGCCGCCCAGCTCGCCAAACGCAGCCCGGAGGAAGCCATCGCGTGGGCCAAAACCCTCGCCAATCCCACCCACTCCCAGGCCGCCCTCTGCGGCATCGCCGGCGCCCTCGCCACCACGCAACCGGACCGCGCCCTCACTCTCCTCGCGGAACTGCCCGCGGAAAGTGATTATGAGATCCGGGGACTGTATCCTGCCATTCTGGGCAAATTGAACCTGGGTGATCCAGAGAAGGCGTTGGACGTGGCCAAGATCTTTCCCCCTGGCGACATCCGGAATGAGATCCTGAGCCGCACCATGACCGTGTTGCTCAAACAGAATCCCGCCCGGGCTTTTGAAATCAGCGAGGCCCTCGGTCCGGAAGCCAGTGCGGCGTTATCGTCCAATCTGCTCTCCATTACCAAGGATCCTGACGAAGCACGCCGTATTCTCGAGACGGCCCCTGCAGCGGGTGAAACGTCCTTCCAGCGGGAAGCCACCCGGGCCGCCCTGCTGGTCTGGCTGCAGAGCGATCCGGCCTCTCTGGGAGTTTATCTGAAGGACCGTATGGAAACGCCCCTGCTCAACGGCCTGAAGGCGGAATTGCAAAAAGGCATGGCCCTGCTGGCGCTGCAAACCGGCCAACCCACCGAGGCAGGTCTCATGGCTGCGGTTGGCCTCGATCCAACATTCACGGTGGAAGCCTTGCTGGAGACCGACCCGGCCCGTGCCGCGGTGGCGTTGGAACAGGTCCATGATGCGGCCAGCCGGAAACAAACCGCCGGGGATCTTGCCACCGCCTGGGCCGCGCGGGATCGCGGCGATGCGCTCGAGTGGGCCACTACCCTGACTGAACCTGCGGAGCAAGCCGCCGCGTGGCAGGCGATCACCGGTCATTGGCTGGGAGAAGATTCCCACCGGGCCTCCGAATGGATCACCACCCTTCCGCCCGGCGCGGGACGCGATGCCGCCGTCCTGACCATGGCCAGACACATTCAGGACACGGACCCGGATCTCTCCTGGAAATGGGCGCTCACCCTGTCGGACTCCACGGTTAAAACCAATGCCCTCCAGGAAGTCGCCTCGCAATGGAGCCGCCGCGATGCCGCGGCCGCCAGGAGCGCTCTGGAAAACAGTGGACTAACACTGGAAGAGCGCAGGAATATTTTGGAAACACCGCCTCAGCCGTCTGCAAAATAGTCACGACCCGTCCAATCCATTGCCATGAAATCCCCTATCTCATTCCTCTGCCTGGCCGGACTGGCCGCCGGGGCCATGACGGCATGGCTGGCTCCGCTCCTCCGTCCCAAGCCCGTTACAACGCCCACCAATGTGCCGGGACCAGTCTCCACCCACCTTGGCTCGGACGAAGCCGCCTCCAAAAACAGCGGCATTTTGGCATCCTGGACAGCCTTTCAGTCCACCTCACTTTCCGGGCTGCCACGCCGCCTGGCCCTGAGCTCGCTCGTTGCTCAAGCCAATTCCGCGGAAATTCCCGAACTGCTCAAACTCACCGACCGCGATCCCGCGATGAGGGAACTGCTGCTGCGCCGGTGGGTTGAACTGGATCCCACGGCCGTCTCGGAATGGCTGGCACCGCGGATGGGCGGTCTTTTGAATGGACCGGATGAACATGCCGATGATGTGACTGTTGTCTTCAGCGCCTGGGCGGAACGGGATCCGGCTGCCGCCATTGCGAAAATCAGAGCCAATGCGGGCAAGGTGCATGGCATTGGTTTTAATATCCTGGTATTGAACCGCCTGATGGAAACGGATGTGGCGGCGGGCATAAAGTTTGGTTCCCTGACCGAATCGGTGGAGAGCGCCGTGGGTATCATCTGGAATCCTGGCAGCTTCGATTGGGTGCGAAAGAATCCGGCCAAAACTGCCGAACTGCTCAGCGCCCTTTCTGCCGGAGAATTCCGGGATGTAAGTCTGCGGAAAACCATTGCGGCCTTGGCCAAAAATGATCTGCGCAGCGCCATCGCCCTTCAGCAGAAATTCCCCGATCTGGCCGGATTGGCACACGACCAGGGAGCAAACTGGCGGGCGGACTTTTTCGCCCAATGGGCCAAAGCCGACCTCGCCGGGATGACGGCCTTTGTGAACGACAAGGCCGGCGGTGAGACCCGCCAGGACATGAAGGAAGCCATCGCCAAAAACCTTGGCGAAAAGGACCCGGAAGCCGGACTCGCGTGGGCAGCGGAGAACCTGAGCGGCGACCGGCGCCATGAAGCGGTAAAGGAAATCCTGACCCGGCTGGCGAAGGATAACCCGGAAGGAGCCCTTCGTTATCTGGATTCCATGCCCGGGGGCTCAGCGCTCAACCGGGCCGTGGAAACCTTCAGCGGAACATTCCCCGCCGATGATTTCGCAGGTCTTCTGTCGAAAGCCGGTTCCCTTCCGGAAGGGGCCGCCCGCCAGAGCCTGACCGCCAAGGCATACGAAAAATGGTATCAAAAAGAGCCGGCGGCCTTGCTGCAAAACCTTGCACAACAGGATCCCGGGAGTCTGCCACCCGGGATTTGGGGAAGTCTCGGCCAACAGACCGGAAGCATCACCGAGGGTGTGGAACGGCTGGAAACCATTCCCCCGGAATCGTCCGTGGAGTTCGTCAGGAATCTCTGCCAACGCCATTTCGGAATGAACGATCCTTTGGAGAAGATGACCCAAGCCGTCGATGAATTCAAATCACCCGGACATCGCGCTGCCGCGATCGAGGCGCTGTCCAACCGGTGGTATTGGTGGCGCGGGGTGCAGGGCCTGATCGACTGGGCCGCTGCCCTGCCTTCTGCCAGCGAACGGAAAATCGTCGCCGATCAAATCCTGAAAAATCCCGGAGGCCTGACACCTGCCGAACGCGAAAAACTGGTGGCGCCGCTGAGATAAACTGCCCCGGCCGCGCCTGACAAACTAGCAACTCGTCGGTTCGCGTTGCAGGATTTTCACGGTGTGTGGAATGGCCCCCGCGATGAAACCCAGACAATCAACCGCGCCCTGCGGTTTCCCGGGGAGGGCAATCACCAGACTGTTCTCCACCACTGCTCCGAGTGACCGGGAGAGAATCGCATTGGGCGTCAGGGCAATGGACTGCATCCTCATGGATTCCCCGAAGCCGGGGATTTCAAGGCGGGCGACCGAGCGGATCGCTTCCGGGGTGACATCGCGGGAGGCGATGCCGGTGCCGCCAGTAGTCAGGATCAGATGGCAACCCTGACGGGCGAAGGATTGCACGGCATGGGCGATCTGTGCCTGATCGTCAGGGACGAGGGCTTCCGCGATGGTCTGCCAGCCATGGGTGGCCACGGCAGCACGCACCGCAGGGCCGCCAAGGTCCGCATAAACCTGGGCGGAGGCCCGGTCACTAACAGTAATGATACCGGTGGGAATCATGGTGATGTTTGGGTCAACCGCAGCCCGCCGTCCCGTTCCATGGGAAAGGTTGTGATGACCAGGCGATCCCGCAGAACTATGGCAGGTCGGTGGCCCCCATGAGGTAGCGGTCGCATTCCCGGGCGGCGCCCCGGCCTTCGTTGAAGGCCCAGACCACGAGGCTTTGGCCACGACGGCAGTCACCGGCGGCAAAAACCCCGGGGAGGCTGGTGGTATATTTCTCGTGCTCGGCTTTGATGTTGCTGCGGGCATCGCGTTCGACGTTCAAGGCATCAAGGAGTGGCTGTTCCGGCCCGAGGAATCCCATGGCAAGGAGCACCAGATCCGCCGGCAGGACTTTTTCGGTACCCGCAATTTTCTGCGGGCCAAAGTTGCCTTTGTCGTCCTTCTTCCACTCGACATCGACGACGTGCACCGCTTTGACGTTGCCATCGGCATCGCCTTCGAAATGGGTGGCGGTGGTCAAATAAACGCGGGGATCATCCCCAAAGCGGGCCGCTGCTTCTTCCTGGCCGTAGTCCATCTTGTAAACCTTTGGCCATTCGGGCCAGGGATTGCCGGCATCACGCTTTTCGGGAGGCTTGGCCATGATCTCCAACTGGGTGACCGCAACGCAGCCGTGGCGCAGGGAGGTACCCACGCAGTCAGTCCCGGTATCACCGCCGCCGATGATAACCACGTTTTTGCCATCAGCCGTGATGTAATCGCCGCCGGGTTGGTCAAGCACGGCCTTGGTATTGGCGGTGAGGAAATCCATGGCAAAGTGGATGCCTTTGAGATCGCGGCCGGGAATCGGCAAATCGCGCGGTTTGGTGGCTCCGGTGCAGACCACGGTGGCATCGAATTCCTTGGCCAGCTTTTCCGCCGGATAGTTGCCACCGACAGTGGTGTTGCAGACAAATTTCACCCCTTCATCCTCCAGCAGGGAAATGCGGCGGAGCACGACTTCGTTTTTGTCGAGCTTCATGTTGGGAATGCCATACATGAGCAGACCGCCGGGCCGGTCGGCCCGCTCGAAGACGGTGACGCTGTGCCCGGCTTTGTTCAACTGGGCGGCGGCACTGAGACCGGCGGGACCGGAACCAATCACCGCCACTTTTTTGCCGGTGCGTTTCGACGGTGCCTGGGCGGTGACCCAGCCTTCGTCCCAGCCTTTATCAATGATCGAAACTTCGATGTTCTTGATCGTAACCGGCGGGTTGTTGATCCCGAGGACGCAGGACCCCTCACAAGGGGCGGGACAGACCCGGCCGGTGAATTCCGGGAAGTTATTGGTCTTGTGCAGGCGCTCGAGCGCTTCCCGCCACAGCCCCCGGTAGACGAGGTCATTCCATTCCGGGATCAGGTTATTGACCGGGCAACCGCTGGCCATGCCACTGATGAGCTTGCCAGTGTGGCAGAAGGGCACGCCGCAATCCATGCAACGTGACCCCTGCGTTTTGAGTTTTTCCTCGGGGAGATGAAGGTGGATTTCCTTCCAATCCTTGATGCGTGAGAGCGGAGAGCGGTCCGCGGGCAGTTCACGCTCGAATTCGATAAAGCCTGTTGGTTTTCCCATGGTGGTATTAAAGCAAAATGTGTTGGTTGGGTCGCTGTTTCCTAGCCGCCACCGATGCGGGCGACGTCCCTGGCATTGGCCTCGAAGGCCGCGTTGAGGGCTTCGTCCCCGCTCAATCCATCGGCTTCCGCCTTGCTGATGGCCTGAAGCACCCGCTTGTAGTCCTTCGGCATCACTTTGACGAATTTCGGCACCATATCGTCCCAGAGGGCCAGCACTTTGTAGGCTTTCTGGCTCTTGGTGAAATCGGCGTGACGTTTGATCAGGATCCGGAGTTCTTCGGCCTCATCGGATTCCAATCTCTCGAGGGCCACCATCTGAGGGTTGCAGCGGAGGGCAAAGTCACCCTTCTCATCAAGGATGTAAGCGATCCCGCCGCTCATGCCGGCAGCGAAGTTGCGCCCGGTCTCTCCAAGAACGACTACCTTGCCTCCGGTCATGTATTCGCAGCCGTGATCGCCCACGCCTTCCACGACGGTATTGACGCCGGAATTACGGACGGCAAAACGTTCGCCCGCCATCCCGCGGATGAAGACTTCACCTTCGGTCGCGCCATAAAGCGCCACGTTGCCGATGATGATATTTTCGTCGGCGGCAAAGGTCGACCGGGCATCCGGATAGATAATGATGCGCCCACCGCTGAGGCCCTTGCCGACGTAATCGTTGGCATCGCCTTCCAGCTCGATGGTCACGCCCTTCGGCACAAAAGCGCCAAGGCTTTGCCCGGCACTGCCTTGGAACTTCAGGTGCACCGTGTCTTCCGGCAGTCCATGCCAGTGGCGTTTGGTGATTTCGTTGCCCAGAATGGTGCCCACCACCCGGTTGGTGTTCTTGATCGGCAGGTTCACCCTGACTTTTTCCCCGCGCTGAATGGCCGGTTCACAGAGATCAAGCAGTTGGGTGAGGTCGAGTGACTTGTCGAGGCCATGGTCCTGAATCTCAGTGCAATAACGACCGACTTCCGGCCCCATCGGCGGCGAGTAGAGGAGCTTCGAGAGATCGATGCCCTTGGCTTTGTAGTGATCCACCGCAGCCCGGGCTTCGAGAGCATCGGTGCGGCCCACCATTTCGTTGATGGTGCGGAAGCCGAGCTCAGCCATGATTTCGCGGACCTCCTGGGCGATGAATTTCATGAAATTCACGGTGTGCTCCGGATCACCGGTGAAGTTTTTGCGCAGCTCAGGATTCTGGGTGGCAACGCCTACCGGACAGGTATTCAGGTGGCAGACGCGCATCATGATGCAGCCCAGGGTGACGAGGGGGGCAGTGGCAAAACCGAACTCCTCCGCTCCCAGCAGGGCCGCGATGACCACGTCGCGCCCGGTCTTCAACTGACCGTCGGTTTCCACCACGATACGGGATCTGAGTTTATTCAGAACCAGGGTCTGGTGGGTTTCGGCAAGACCAAGCTCCCAAGGCAGGCCGGCGTGTTTGATGGAGGTCTGCGGGGAGGCCCCGGTGCCACCGTCAAAACCGGAAATAAGGACCACATCGGCATGGGCTTTGGCGACCCCGGCGGCGATGGTTCCCACGCCCACTTCACTGACCAATTTGACACTGACGCGGGCGGCACGGTTGGAGTTCTTCAAATCGTGGATCAGCTCTGACAAGTCTTCGATGGAATAAATGTCGTGGTGCGGAGGCGGGGAGATCAGGCCCACCCCGGGAGTGGAGTGCCGGACCTTGGCGATCCATGGATACACCTTGCCGCCGGGCAACTGGCCACCCTCGCCAGGCTTGGCACCCTGGGCCATCTTGATCTGCAGTTCCTTGGCTTGGGTCAGATAGAGACTGGTGACCCCGAAACGGCCGGAGGCCACCTGCTTGATGGCGCTGTTCTTGGAGTCTCCCTGGGCATTGGTCCAGGTGTAACGTTCCGGGTCCTCACCGCCTTCGCCGGTGTTGGATTTGCCGCCGATGCGGTTCATGGCAATGGCCAGCGACTCGTGCGCTTCGGAAGAGATGGAGCCATAACTCATGGCCCCGGTCTTGAAGCGCTGCAGGATGGTCTCGACCGATTCCACTTCATCAATGGAAACCGCCTCACGTTTGCGGAAGTCCAGCAATCCGCGCAGGGTGAAGAAGTGCTTCATCTGGTCGTTCACCAGACCGGAATAAGTCTTGAAGGTCTTGTAGTTTCCGGTGCGCACCGCGCTCTGCAGGGAGTGGATGACCTGCGGGCTGAAGAGGTGGGCCTCCCCTTCGGAACGCCATTGGTATTCGCCGCCGACTTCGAGCGCCCGGCTGGTGACCTGACGGTCAGGATAGGCGTGATGGTGGCGGGACAGGACATCGGTGGCGATGCCCTCAAGGTCCGATCCTTCGATGCGGGTGGCAGTGCCGGTGAAATATTTATCCACCACCTGCTGGGTCAGGCCGACGCATTCGAAAATCTGCGCCCCAAGGTAACTCTGAATCGTGGAGATCCCAATCTTGGAGGCCACCTTGACAATCCCCTTGGTCGCTGCCTTCACGAAGTTTTTGCAGGCGGTGTAGTGATCGACCCCCACGAGCAGCCCCTGACGGATCATATCGTCGAGGGTTTCGAAAGCCAGATACGGATTGATCGCGGCGCAACCATAACCAATCAGGGTGCAGAAGTGATGGACTTCGCGGGGTTCACCTGATTCCAGCACAAGACCGACACGGGTGCGTTGGCCGACCCGGATCAGGTGGTGGTGCAGGCCAGCCACCGCCATGAGAGGCGGGATCACGGCATTGTGTTTGTCGACCCCGCGGTCACTCAGGATGATGATATTGATCCCGGCATCAATCTGCAGGGTGGCTTGATTGCAGACTTCTTCCAACGCGGCCTCCAGCCCCTTGGCTCCGAGTTTCGGGTCGAAGAGGGTCGGGATGGTGACGGAGCGGAACTCACCCTGAGCGACTTCCTTGAGCTTGGCCAATTCCTCATTGGTGAGGATCGGCGACTTCAGTTCGATCAGGTTGCAGCTGGCCGGGACGGGCTTGAGCAGGTTGCGCTCCGGCCCGATGGTGGTGACGGACGAGGTCACGATTTCCTCACGGATACAGTCAATCGGGGGATTGGTGACCTGGGCGAAGAGTTGTTTGAAGTAGTCGTAGAGCAGCTTGGATTTATCAGAAAGCACCGCCAGAGGGATATCGGTCCCCATTGATCCGGTGGCTTCCACGCCATCCTTGGCCATGGGGAGGAGAATCTTGCGCTGATCTTCGAAGGTATAGCCAAAGGCCTGCTGCCGTTGCAGCACGGTGTCGTGGTCCGGTCCGGGGACTTCCTTGGCTTCGGCGATATCAGAGAGCTTGATGAGATTGTCATCCAGCCATGCGCGGTAGGGCTGTTCGGAGGCGATCCGGCTCTTGATTTCCTCATCCGGAATGATCCGGCCTTCCTGCATGTCCACAATGAACATGCGGCCTGGCTGCAAGCGGCCTTTGATGGCCACGCGCTCGGGTTCTATTGGGAGCACGCCAGCTTCCGACGCCATGATCACCAAGTCGTCCTTGGTCACATAATAACGCGATGGACGCAGGCCATTCCGGTCGAGGGTGGCCCCGATCATGGTCCCGTCGGTGAAGGCCACGGAGGCGGGCCCGTCCCATGGTTCCATCAGGCAGGAGTGGTATTCGTAGAACGCTTTCTTTTCGTCACTCATCGACTCATGGCCGCTCCACGGCTCAGGAATCATCATCATCATGGCGTGGGGCAGCGACCGGCCGCCCATCACCAGCAGTTCGAAGACGTTATCGAACATCGCGGAGTCCGATCCGTTGGTATTGACAATGGGCAGGATTTTTTTGATGTCTTCACCAAACAAGGGGCTCTCCAGCAGGGGCTGGCGGGCATTCATCCAGTTCACGTTACCGCGCAGAGTGTTGATTTCACCGTTGTGCGCGATGTAGCGGTAGGGGTGGGAACGCTCCCAGCTGGGGAAGGTATTGGTCGAGAAACGGGAGTGGACCAGCGCGAGGGCCGTGTCCATATCCGGGTCCTGGAGGTCGATGAAATACTTGCCGACCTGCTCCGGCATCAGCATGCCTTTATAAATCATGGTGCGGCAGGACATGCTGGCCGAATACCAGAAGGCATCCAGACCGGCGGTCCGGATCTGATTGTGGCTGCGCTTGCGGATGATATAGAGTTTGCGCTCGAACGCCTGATCGTCCGGGCAATTGGCTCCGCGCTGCACAAACACCTGCCGGATAAAGGGCTCGCTGGCCTTGGCAGTGTTGCCGAGGGAGGAGTTGTCGGTCGGGACATCCCGCCACCCCAGAACGGTTTGACCTTCCTCCTGGGCGATCTTTTCAAATTCACGCTCGCTGGCCTCACGCTCGGCTGCCACCGGCGACGAATACACCATACCCACGCCATATTGACCGGCAGCCGGCAGCGTGATTTTGGCCACGGCCGCCACTTTCCGGAGAAATCCATCCGGCACCTGCATCAGAATGCCGGCGCCATCTCCCGTATTGGTCTCGCAGCCACAGGCGCCGCGATGGTCCAGATTGACCAGAATCGTCAAGGCCTGCTCAATGATGGAATGGGAACGTTTCCCCTTCATCTGGCATACGAATCCAACGCCACAGGCGTCGTGTTCAAACTGGGGATCGTAGAGGCCTTGCTTCTCGGGGAGTCCGTATTTGCTCATGTTTTTTCTGAATTCTAGTGGGGTAGCGACCAAAAGGGGGCCAGCAGGTAACGTTTATCGGTGAAAAATCAAGGTCCACCGAAACTTTTTCGGGTGGTCCTCTTTTATCAGTCCGGGTGAGCAGACGGGCGCCGGGCTGATTCCCGGCTTCCGTCTCCTGAAGAAACGAAGCTGGTGGCGGGGCAGAAACCATCATTTCCGGGCCGGAATGGCACCTCTACTTGCCTGCCGCAGCCAATTCCGGCTCAGAAACGGGGGGCGCAGGCTTGGGCTGGATGGGCTGGACTCGGATGAATTGCATCTGCGCCACGTTCCAATCGCTTAAGAGCGCCGCGCCTTTCCGGCTGTTGGTGTTCATCACGTGGTTTTCGATCAATCCCTTCAAAATGGTCCCGTCCTCAGGTTCCAACGGCACGATTTCGATCATCTCCGGATTGTAGAGTTGGGCGAATTGACCGGCTTCGTCCAGGATGTAAGCCACGCCGCCACTCATCCCAGCTCCGAAATTCCGGCCGGTCGGCCCGAGCACCACTACCGTTCCATTGGTCATGTATTCGCAGCCGTGGTCACCGATGCCTTCGACGACGGCGGTGCCGCCCGAATTCCGCACGCAGAAACGCTCGCCGGCCCGGCCGCTGGCGTAAAGGTGGCCGCCGGTGGAGCCATACATCACGGTGTTACCCAGGATGGAGTTTTCCGAGGCCGCAAATTTCACGCAGGCCCGGGGTCTGATGACGATTTCGCCCGCGGTCATTCCTTTACCGACATAATCGTTGGCCTCACCCGTCAGGATCAGCTTGATGCCGCCGCAGAGGAACGTGCCGAAGGACTGGCCGGCGCTGCCTTCCAACTCGACGGTGATGGTCCCCTCCGGCATGCCAGTGTCGCCCCAGTGATAAGCGATTTCCCCACTGAGTTTGGTGCCGATATTGCGGTCGGTATTCTTGACCTTGAAGGACAGTTTGACCGGCACCTGATCGGTGATGGCGTCCTTGGCCTCCTGGATGATTTTGTCATCCAGCGGATGCGGATGACTGCTGTCATTGCGCCCTTTCAGGCAAATCCGGGGCACATCCTCCCCCAGTTCCGCCGCCACATTTTTAAGCACCCGGCGCAGGCTGATGGTGTTGGCCTTGGGATGACCATCGATATGGCGCTGTTTGATGAATTCGACCCGGCCAATGAGGTCATTCAGCTTCCGCACGCCGAGGGAGGCCATGATTTCCCGGACTTCATGGGCGACGGAATTGAAGAAGTTGACCACATATTCCTTTTTACCTTTGAACTTGTCGCGGTATTTCGGGTCCTGGGTGGCAATGCCGACCGGGCAGGTGTTGAGATGGCATTTCCTGACGTAGACACAGCCCATGGCAATGAGGGCGATGGTGCCGAAATTGAACTCCTCCGCTCCCAGAATGGCGGCGTGGATGATGTCCATACCGCTGCGCAAACCACCGTCGGTGCGCAAGGTCACACGGTCGCGCAGCCCATTCAGCATCAGCACCTGCTGGGTTTCGGCGAGACCGATTTCCCAAGGCAGGCCGGCGTGTTTGATCGAGGAAATCGGGGAAGCGCCCGTCCCGCCCTCGTGGCCACTGACCAGAATGATGTCGGCATTGGCCTTGGCGACGCCCGCCGCGATGGTCCCGACGCCGGATTCCGCCACAAGCTTCACGCAGACCCGGGCGCGGGGATTCACCTGTTTCAAATCATGAATGAGCTGGGCGAGATCCTCGATGGAATAAATGTCGTGGTGCGGCGGCGGGCTGATGAGCTGCACCCCGGGCTGGGTGCGGCGGAGTTTGGCGATAATGCCCTGGACCTTCATGCCGGGAAGCTGTCCCCCTTCCCCGGGCTTGGCGCCCTGGGCCATCTTGATTTCCAGTTCCTCGGCGCTGGCAAGGTATTCAGCGGTCACCCCAAAGCGGCCACTGGCAATCTGCTTGATCTTGCTGTTCGCCCAGTCACCATTTTCATAACGTTTGAAGCGGACCGGGTCTTCGCCGCCTTCGCCCGAGTTCGACTTCCCGCCGATCTCATTCATGGCCACCGCCAGCAACTCATGGGCCTCAGGGCTCAACGCTCCCAACGACATGGCCGCAGTGGTAAAACGGACGCGGATGTCTTCGATCGGCTCGACTTCCTCCAAAGGAATCGGTTGGCCCGGAATCAACTCAAACAGGTCATGCAGCGAGACCGGCCGGTTCCTCGTATAGTTGTCCACGTAGGCAGCATAGTCCTCGGCTTTGCCGGTTTTGACGAAGGTGTGGAAGTTTTTGATGAAGCTGGCGTCGATCGCATGGCGTTCCCCTTCCCGTCGATAACGGAAATAGCCGGGATCACCCAGATCATCCGGCCCCTGGGGAATGACGGCGCCGTAGCCCGTGCCATGGCGGGCCAGCGATTCCATGGCGATTTCCCGGTAACCGATCCCTTCGATCTGGCTGGAAGTCCCGGTGAAGCAGGTTTTAACAAGGGCACTGGAAATGCCGACGGCCTCGAAGATCTGGGCTCCCTGATAGGAGGACAGGACGCTGATGCCCATCTTGGACATGATTTTGAGAACTCCCTTTTCCAACGAGGAACGGTAATTCTTCATCGCTTTGAGGAAATCGATACCCACCAATTCTTTCCGGCTTTCCACCATTTCGCGGACGGTTTCGTAGGCCAGATAGGGACAAACCGCCTGGGCCCCATAACCAAACAGGCTGGCCGTCTGGTGGGTGTCGCGCACCTCTCCGGAATCCACGATCAGACTGAGCCGGATGCGCTTCCGCCTCCGGTTGAGATGGTGATGCACCGCTCCGGTAGCGAGCAGGGCCGGGATAGTTACACGGGTTTCGTCGATGGCGCGGTCGCTCAGAATCAGCAGCCGCACGCCCTCACCGGCGGCCTGTTCGGCTTCGGCACAGAGGCGCTGAAGCGCGGGTTCGAGGCCGGCTGCGCCATCCGCCGCAGCCCAGGTCATATCCAAGGTGCGCGAGGGGAATTCTTCCACGCCTTTAATGGCTTCCAGTTCATGCGGCCAGATCACCGGGCTGTCCAAATGAATCACCTTGGCGTGATCGGCAGTTTCAGTGAGAATATTCCGGTACCACCCGAGGGCCACGGACAGGGACATCACCAACCGTTCCCGGATCGGGTCGATGGGTGGATTGGTGACCTGGGCAAACAGTTGCTTGAAGTAGGTGAAGAGCAGACGAGGCCGGACGCTGAGGACTGCCAGGGGCGTGTCATCGCCCATGGAATGGGTAGCCTCGATGCCGTCCTTGAGCATGGGCACAAAAGCCATGTCCAGCTCTTCCCTGGTATAACCAAATGCGGCCTGCTTCTGCGAAAGCGTGATGAGATCCAGATCACCGGTCAGCGGCTGTGGGGCGGGATTGGCCAGAGTGGAAAGCGGCACCCGGTTGGATTTCAGCCATTCGCCATAGGGCTGGCGCGCCGCGAGGGCTTGTTTGATTTCCGCATTGAACCGGAGGGTGCCGGCTTCGGTGTTAATGCTGAGCATCTCGCCCGGCCCGAGGCGGCCTTTGCGGACAACGGTTTGGTCATCGAGTTCCACGACTCCGACTTCCGACCCCAGGGTGAAAATGCCTTCTTCGGTCAGTTTGAACCGCGATGGACGCAGGCCATTCCGGTCCAGGCAGGCGGCCACGGTGCGGCCATCCGTGAAAACCAACGAAGCCGGACCGTCCCACGGCTCGCTGAAACATTGATTGTATTCGTAATAGGCTTTCTGTTCGGGCGTCGTGAACGGATCAATGCCGTAGGCTGGTGGCACCAGCAGGGCCATCGCTTCCTCCGGGGAACGGCCGGACATCACCAGTAATTCCAAGGCAGAATCAAGGCTGGCAGAATCGGATTGCCCCGGGTCCAGCAGGGGTCGCAAATGGCGCACCCGGTCCCCCCAGATTTCGCTGGAAAAATCACTTTCACGGCTGGAAAGCCAATTCCGGTTGCCCCGCACCGTATTGATTTCGCCATTATGGCAAAGCATCCGGAAGGGATGGCAAAGCGACCACGTGGGGAAGGTATTGGTGGAAAAACGCTGGTGGTAGAGACAGAGCGCCGTTTCGTAATCCGGATCCGTCAGGTCCCGGTAAAACTTGCTGAGCACCGTCGGCAGCGCGAGCGCCTTGTAGACAATGGTGCGGTGCGAGCAGGAGGGGATGTAAAAACCCTGCACCTTTTCGGAACGCAGATGCATCCCGATCTGGCGGCGGCCGAGGTAAAGGGTGCGCTCGAATTCATCGTCGTCCATGCCCTCTTCCCGCTCGATGCAGAGATGATAAATGGCTGGCCGGCAGGAGCGGGCCTTCAGACCAAGTTCCTTTTCGTTCACCGGGACTTCGCGCCAGCCGATCACTTTCAGCCCCAGATTCTGCAGGATCAGTTTGGCGGAGAGTTTGCAGAAGCGCTTCTGCTCCTCGTCCTCCAGCGGCAGGAAGAATACCCCCACCGCGAGATCGGGATCGCTTTTCAATTCATAATCAAATTCCTCCCGCAGCACCCGGCGGAAGAACTTGTGAGGGATCTGGGTCAAAATGCCCGCGCCATCGCCCGTCTTGCGGTCCGCCTCGGCGGCTCCCCGGTGGATCACATTGCAGCAGGAGGTGATGCCGTATTGCAGTATCCGATGGCTCCTCGTCCCATGAATGTTGGCCACAAATCCAACCCCACAGGCATCGCGTTCCGACTCGAGGGAGTGGAGAGATCCTTCGTTGGGAATAGGAACAGGGTAGTGGTGATTCATGTCGTTGGGAGGGCGTCTCGGCCGGAATGGAAGGGTGGCGTGTCATCCGGAAAAATCCGGGGAGTCACCCATTTTGTGCAAAAGGCGTGCCAACCAAGTCACGCTTAAGCCCCGCAGCACGGCCTCCTTTATCCCAGACCCGCCAGACTGGCCCCATCGGCCCAAAACGGTCGTTTTTCCCGGCCGCGCCTGATTACCCTCCCCAAGGCCGGATCTTGAAATATCCGGAAGGTCGAAATCATGGTAATCATGATAAACAACTTGCGCGCTTGATTAAAATATGGCTTCTATTGGAAATGCTCGATGTTTTGGCTCCAAAAGAACGCCTTCCCGAGGCGTGCTGGATCCTTGACCTGGTGAGCCGGCTCGACTGGCTCGGATTTCAGGAATTGGTGAGCCACCTGCTGCAGCGCTCCGGCTATCTGCCGGAGGTCGCCTGGACCCGGCCCGATGGCGGGACTGCCCTGACCCTGATGCACCCCGCCCGTTCCAACCGCTTGGAGGCCATCGTGCAGTGCCCTCCATGGCAGTCTCACGAAATCGATGCCGCGATGCTCAGGGATTTGCATCAAGTGGTGGTCCGGGAGGGCGCCCAGCGGGGGATTTACCTGACCCCGGGCACTTTTACCGCCGAGGCCAGAGCCTTCGCCCGGCTCAAGCCACTCGAACTCGTAGACGGCAGCGACTTGGTCCTGAGTTTCCAGCGCTTGCCGGATGAGGAGCGCACGGAACTGCTCAGAATGATCACGGCCGTTCCTTATTCAGTTCCATCCTGTCCGTCCTGTCTGCGGAAAATGGAACGGATCGAAGACGCCGCGGCCGCGTCTCGCCAACGGGAACGGGATCTCGTTTACAAAATCAGCTCCTCGGAAAGCAGTGTAGTGGACTGCCGCAGTCTCACCCTGCGCAAAAAAGCCGATGTCGTCTTCCTGAAAGGCCTCACTGCGGGGGCCATGACCGTCCACGGCAAGGCCACGGGAAATATCGTCGTCAATGGCCGGCTCCACGTGGCTGCCGGCGGATCGGTCAGCGGATTGGTCAGCGCCCGGGCCATCCAGCTTGATCCCGGCGGCACCCTCGAAGCCGAAGCCCGTATCCTGAACGAATCCGAAATCGCCCATTTCCAACCGCTGCCCCCCCAGCAGGTCTGGAGATGCCCTGCTTTTCCCAAATGCCGGGACACCCTGCCAGTCCGGCCCCAGGATTGAAGCGGTGAATCAATAAATCACCGCCACGGAAGCCGTGTAGCCGTGCAGGAAATTGACTCCCGCCACCGGACCGAACTCACCGTTGCAGAAAAACCCCGCCACCGGCACCGGGCCAAAAGTATCTTCGAGGATGCCGGCATCGTGATTCGGGATCCCAAACAGCCCCTGCCCGCGCCCTCCACAGGAAAAACACACCATCGCCAAGGGCACGCCTTCGCGCACCCTCAGGGCCTCGCTGCGCAGGCAAAGGTCTTCATCTGCCGCATCTTTTTCGCGGAGTTGAAATTGAATAGTCTGACCCACCCGCGGGATCGCCCCGATCTTCAGCGCCCCGGTCTTGGGATCGCCTCCAATGATGTTCCGCACCAAAAAGTCCCCGCGTTGGAAATCCTCCCGGTATTCACTCGCGGCCAGTCCGGCCATGATGTTGCCCCGGGCCACTTTCTGATCGTCCTCCGGCAAATTCTCAAAGGTCTCCACCAACACATCGTAAGCCCGGCGGCCTCCCACCCCCAGCACCACGTCCTTGTCGACCTGGGTGATGGTGTAGGGCTCGCCAATCGGCTGGCATCCCTGACTGACAATCCCCTGGATCACGGTCACCGGCAGATGCACCGCCACCCCCGCAGAATCGATCACTCCCGCCTCGTGCTGGAAGGTGAACAGCGTATCTGAATCCCATCCACCCGTCGCCAGCCCGCCATAGACCGGCACCCCTGGATAAATCCGGTTCATGTCCTCCAGCAGCGCCGCGGCATTGAGCCTCAGCGGATTTCCCAGTACCAGCCAGCCTCCCGTCGCCGGCCGGTCGCGGGGGATTTGGAAGTGTTCGTCAATCACCCAGGTTCCCACCTCCTCCTCGGCCAAATTCAAAAACATCACCGAAAACCCACTGACATCCTCGTCTTCCTGACCCGTCCCGATAAATCCGTCAGCTGAACATCCGATCACCTGCCGGGCGTGGCCATCCACCTGGAGGATTTCCATGAATTCCTTCAAATGCGGCCGCCAGTCCGGCGAGACAAAAGCCAGCGCCAAGGTGGCTCCGCCCGTTTCCTCCCGCAATTGCCGGGCCGTCTCCGTCACCACTGCCTCGTCCCACTGGGTCAGGCGCACACGCGATGCCGCGCGGCGGGGAGCGGGGGGAGCAGTCATGGAGAAGTTCCAGGGTTGGGGGGAGGAGTTTTATAAGATACCAGGAACAGGACTCGAACCTGCACGGATTGCTCCACCAGATCCTAAGTCTGGCGCGTCTACCAATTTCGCCATCCTGGCCTGCAAGGGTTGCACGGGACGTGTTTTAACTGAACCCGCCGCGCTCTGCAACCTCTTCCTTGCCCAGGTTGATACTTCATCTGTTCCCAACCCGGGATTTAAATCTCCCCGCCCACCACCGGGGACACCGTCGGCACGGGCCGCAGCAGCAGACCCATCGGCACGAATTTTTCAAAATCCTTCACGTTCCTCGTCGCCAGTGAAGCACCTGACAGCATCGCGGCCGCTGCGATCATGCAATCGGAATGCGATCCCCGTTTTCTTCCCGTGCTGTGAAAGAGCCGCGAGGACTGTTCCCCCATCTGCCAGGTGAAGTCGGTCACCCGCTGCTCCAGCACCGCAAAGACGGCGTCTTTTTGCGGCCGGCTATGAGGCCCGTGGCAAAACTCCGACCATGCCACGGCGGAGGCCGCCAACGGTTCCCCGGAACGCAGCCATTCCCGGATGGGCCCGAGATGCGGGCACCCTGCCGTCGCCAGATCAATCAGGATATTTGTGTCCAGATGGATCATGTTTCCTCCCACCAATAGACCTTGGCCTGCCGCTCCGCCTGCATTTCCCTGCGGAAGTCCTCAGCCTCATGGACACTCAATCCGCCCCCGTTCTGCAGCCATGCCAACGCGTCCAAGGCCCCCGGCAAGGTGGCCCGGCGGTCGGCTTCTTCCTTATAGTGTTTGATGGCCCGGCGCATGACTTCTGCCTTGGAAATGGACCAGCGCTTCGCCAGCTCGGTCATGGATTCAAGCGTCCTGGGATCAAGGGCCATGCTGGTGCGTTTTAAGGCATAAGACATGTGGTAATACTACGCACCACTACCGCCAATTCAAGTTTTTTCCACGGGCCGCCCCAGCACCCTGATTTACGCCCCAATGATCCTGCTTTTGACAAACTCTTTACGCAACTAATCTAGCCAAAACGCCCGCCATCGGTTACCATTCCCCCCACGCGGTCCGCATTCCCCTTCCCCGCGCCTGCCACCCGCCCCGGTCTTTGTTCCTTTTCCACCACCCTGCGTCATGTCCCCGCTCCGCCCTTCGCTCCTGCTCGCCTTGTTCCTCCCGGCGCTCGCCCCCGCCGCACCTCCCGTGGGGTTTGAGGAAAAATTCGCCCTCGCCTCCGACCGCGCCGCCCTCCTGAGGGAACTCATCCCCGGCACCCCCGAGTTCTATTATTACGCGGCACTGCACTCGCAAAATGCCGGAAATGCCCCCGAAACTGCCCTTCTCCTCAAGGAATGGGCCACCCGTTTCCCGGAAGCCAACGGTCAGCGCACCCTGCTCGAAACCCGCCAGCACTTCCTCGACTATGCCACCAATCCCCAGGCCACCCTCGCTTGGCTCAAGGAAACCCGCGGCCTCAGCTTCGATCACGCCCGCGAAACCGCCGGCACCCCGGCCGAGATCCCCACCGCCCTCGACCCGGCCCTCATCACCTGGGACGCGTTTTACGCCCAGGCCGTCCCGCAGGACCCCAAACTCGGCACCCTCACCGATTCCGGCCTGCGCGCCCTCTTCCATCGCAGCCTCGCCAAAGACCTCCCCGCCGAAACCCGCCGCGCCGTCCTGCCGCGGCTCACCCGCCCCGACCTTCCCGGACTCACCGATTTCATCCTCGCCGACCTCGGAACCCGGGAATCGCAAGGCTTTGGGGAATTCCCCATTCACCGGAACCTCCTCCTGGCCCAACTCGAAACCCTTCTCGCCGCCCGCCCTGCCCTCCTTGAAAACCGGGCCTTCGTCGAAACCTGGCTCCCCCGCCTCGCCCCGCCCGATGGCTTGGACCCTGACCGCGACCCCGCCGTCCGCCTCGCCTGGCTGGAACGCCTCCAGACCTTTGCCGACAAACTCCCGCCCGCCTTCAACACCATCAAGGCCTCCGTCCTCTTCCAGCGGCTGGCGTTCGACCTCAAACAAAACACCCCTGACGCCGCCCGCCTCGTTGCTTATCTGAAACTCCCCCGCCCCGTTCCCTACCTCAACCCCGTCTTCCGGGAACGGCAGGACCTTTTCCAGAACCAGGCCGATCTCAGCACCGACCTCACCGCCTTGACCGGACAGGGCCCTATCACGGACGACACCGCTCTCGTCCGCCGCACCCTGCTGATCCTGCTCGCGAAAAGCCCGGACCCCGGCGCGTTCCAGCCCTGGCTCGAAGCCAGCTTCCTCAACGCCCTGCTCGCCGAGGCCCAACTCACCACCAAACCGGCCACTGCCGACCAGTTCACCGCCCTCCTCCAGCCCGCTGCCCTCCAGCAACTGCGCACCCGCACCGATCTTGAGTTTGACCCTGGCTGCCGCGAAACCTGGCTGCCCGAAGACGAAGTCACCCTTGATCTCCATCTCAAAAACATCCCCCGCCTGCTTGTCAAAGTCTTCGAGATCAACACCGAAAACGTCCACCGCAGCACCGGCCGGCAGGTCAATACCGACCTCGATCTCGACGGCCTCGTCGCCAACCGGGAAAGCAGTCAGGACTACGACAGTCCGCCCCTCCAGCGCGTCCGCCGCACCTTCAAATTCCCTGAGTTGAACGGCAAACGCGGCGTCTGGATCATCGAGTTCATCGGTGGCGGCAAATCCAGCCGCGCCCTCGTCAGGAAAGGCGGCCTCACCGTCCTCCCCATCCAGACCGGAGCCGGCACCCGCCTCACCATTCTCGACGAAAAGTCCGCCCCCGTCCCCACCGCTTACGCCCTGCTGGGCAGCCAGCGTTTCCCCGCCGATGCCCAGGGCCACGTCCTGCTTCCCTTCTCCACCACCCCCGGCGAACAAAACGTCATCATCCACGACGGCTCCGGTTTCACCACCCTCGAATCCATCACCCTCCAAGGCGAAACCTACACCCTCAACGCCGGCCTCCACGTCCCCCGCGAGTCCCTCCTCCCCGGCCGCACTGCCACCGCCCTGCTCCGCCCCGCCCTGCTCTGCAACGGACGCCCCACCACCCTCACCGCCCTCGAAAACCCCCAACTCACCCTCACCGCCACCACCCTCGAAGGCATCCCCTCCACCACCGTCTTCCCCCTCAAAGATCTGAGCCCCGACCAGGAAACCACGATCTCCTTCCAAGTCCCCGACCGGCTTGCCCTTTTGGAATTCAGGTTTTCCGGAGAAGTTAAAAGCCTCCTCACCAGCCAACCCATCCAAGTCTCTGCCGGTCAGTCGATCAGCATCAACGGCATTACGCTTTCCACCCACACCAGCGATTTCCAACTCACCCCCGGCAAGGACGGCTGGACCTTGTCAGAGCTCGGCCGCACTGGAGAACCCCTCACC
>CAIZWU010000029.1 GCA_903936775.1 uncultured bacterium
ATGGATTACTTCGCTGATATTGCAATTATTGTTTTTAGAATTTTTGCAATTTTTCAAGAGGCGTACAATTTTGAGCCATGTTCGGGAAAGATTTTTTGGAAAACCTCTTGGAATAAAGACCCCCGTGGAGAATTGGCACGCTGCGTCCGGAGGAAAGTGACGAAAATGAGGCAAGTTTAAAATCGGCGGACGCTGAGCCCGTGCGCTTGTCTCAGAGCAACCCAAGCCTATCTCCCCATGAGCCACCCCACCTCCCTTGTCACCGATGTCAGCACGGACGAATTTCCTACGGTAGTGATATCCTCCAGTCTCCCGGTAGTCGTGGATTTCTGGGCACCTTGGTGCGGCCCGTGCCGCCAGTTGTCTCCTCTCCTGAGCGACCTTGCCAAGGAGTATGAAGGCCGGCTGCTTGTCGTCAAAGTGAACGTGGACGAAGAGCCTGCCTTGGCCAGCTCCTTTGGCATCCGGGGGATCCCGGCATTGGTTTTCTACAAGGCGGGCACCCCCCGCGAGATGATCACTGGCATGAGAGGCGCGGTCGAACTTCGCCAGTGGATCAATCACCACTTGGCCTCCTGAACCTTTTTTTTCCAAATTTCCTTCCAAACGTCACGTATCGAATCTTCGGACTCCTGATCTCTCTCCACGGAATTACTTATGAAAACCACCCTCCTCCTCACCTGCGTCATCCTCCCGTTCGCCGCCACTGCCGCGGAACAAACCTTCGACTTCAAGGATCCCAAAGGAGTAAACACCGCCCGGTTCACCCTTGATGCCCCTCTTGAAACCATCAGCGGCAATGCCAATGGCGTCAGCGGCACCCTGACGATTGATCCCGCCAAGCCGGAAGCCACCAAGGGCAGCATCGTGATCGATGCCAAAACTTTGAACGTGGAAAACGCCATGATGAAGGAGCACATGCTTGGCGCCGAATGGCTTGATGTTGCGAAAAATCCCACCATCACCTTCACTGTTATGAGTCTGGAAGACTTTAATATGTCTGGCCAGGCTGCTCCGGCCCCGGGTGCTCCCAAAGGCTCCTCCATGGATAGTGTCACCGCCACCGCCAACGTGAAGGGAAAGTTCAGCCTCAAGGGCGTGGAAAAAGAAATTGCCGTCCCGGCCACCGTCACTCTGCTTAAAGGCAAGCTCGGAGCACGCACCGGTGGCAAGATGCAGGGGGATCTCATGGTCATCCGCACCGAATTCACCATCAAGCGCGCCGATTACGGCATCAATCCCAAAGCCCCGACAGACAAGGTCTCCGACGATATCGTGATCAACCTCGCCATCGCCGGCGCCAGCCCCAAATAATTATTCCCCGGACGGGCACGGCGGAACCCCCGCCGTGCCCGCTTTTGTGTTCCGATTTCCGAGCTTATGAGAACTACCCTCCGCCTCTTCGCCTTGCTCCTCCTTCTTGGCACCGCTGGCTGGTGGGTCGCCGCGGGCAAAAACCCCGGCTGGACCAAGAATAAAGTCGCCATCGAGAAAAAGGACGAAATCACCGAAATCGTCTTCATTGAATACGAGGACCGCTTTGTTCCCGGGGTGGATATTCTCGCCGCTGCCGTTGCGGGGGCCGTGGTGCTGGCTGGTTTGAGTTTTCTGGGACGGCGGAAGGTCGCGGCATCCTAGCCCGCTTCCGTTTTGAACCCGGAAATCATCCGTGGTTTCCGGCGCATCTTCCCTTGCACGCCGGGCCGATATTCCAGACTTTCGTTAAATGGCTGCAAAATCCAAATCAACGACTTCACGGGCTTTTAAAATCGGCCTCGTGCAGATGACCTGTGGGGCGGATGTGAAGGCGAACGTGAAAAAGGCGGAACAGCGCATCACCGAGGCGGCGAAGTCAGGGGCGAAACTGGTTTGCCTGCAGGAGCTGTTTGCCTCCGTCTATTTTTGTCAGAATCTGAACCACGATTATTTTGGACTGGCGGAGAGTATTCCGGGACCACTGACGGACCGGTTCTGCAAGTTGGCGAGGAAGCTCGGCGTGGTGATTCTGCTGCCGGTTTATGAGAAGCGGGCTCCGGGTCTCTATTTCAATTCCTGTGCAGTGATTGATGCGGATGGCTCCCTGCTGGGGGTTTACCGGAAGATGCACATCCCGCATGACCCGCAGTTTGAGGAGAAGTTCTACTTCGCGCCCGGTGACCTGGGTTTTAAGGCCTGGGATACTGCGGTGGGCCGGATCGGAGTGCTGATTTGTTGGGATCAATGGTATCCGGAAGCCGCCCGGCTCACGGCGCTGCATGGGGCGGAGATTTTGTTCTATCCGACCGCGATCGGTTGGCTGGCGCCCGAAAAGGTGGAGCATGGCGAACGGCAATATCAATCCTGGGAAATCATCCAGAGAAGTCATGCGGTGGCCAACGGCTGCTACGTGGCTGCGCCAAACCGCTGCGGCCATGAAGCACCGAACGGCAGTCCGGGCATTGAATTCTGGGGCCGTAGTTTTGTGGCGGATCCCTCCGGAGCCCTGATCGCCCAGGCTTCCACGGAGAATGAAGAGGTGCTGCTCGCGGAAATCGATCTGGACCTGGTGCGCCAGCAGCGCGAGGTCTGGCCCTTCCTGCGCGACCGCCGGGTGGATGCCTATGGCGACCTCACCCAGCGGTTCCTTGCCTGATTGCCATCACTATTTCTTTTTGAGTCATGTCTGAACCTACTCTTGCCGAACAGGGCTGGCGAATGCCGGCCGAATGGGAACCGCACGCCGCCACCTGGATGAGCTGGCCTTCCCGGAAGGATACCTCATTTCCGGAAGGCGATCACCATGACCGGGTGTTGCCAATCTTTCTGGAAATGATCCGCGCCATCACGTCGTCCGAGCGGCTCTATCTGAACTGCACGGACCCCGCCGACCGCGCCTATGTGGAGGCGAATCTGGATGCTGAGACGAAGCGGAATCTGGTGATCACGGATATCCCGTCAGTCTACCCCTGGTGCCGGGATCATGGGGCAATTTTTATTGTGAATGATGAGTTGGGGCAGGTGGCCGCGACGTCATGGAAATACAATGCCTGGGGCGGGAAATATCCGGAGGCCTTTCCTGACAATGATATTTCCACGGCCATGGCCCGGCTGCTTGGCCTCCCGGAATACGATGCCGGGTTGGTATTGGAGGGTGGGTCGATCGACGGCAACGGCTGCGGTACCGTGCTGACCACGGAAAGCTGCCTGCTCAATCCCAACCGGAATCCCCACCTCAACCGCAGCCAGATCGAGCAGCATCTGAACGATTTCCTTGGCTTTGAAAAAGTGTTGTGGCTCCACGATGGCATTGTGGGCGATGATACGGATGGGCACATCGACGATATCACCCGGTTCATCAATCCGGAGACAGTTCTGACCGTCATTGAAGAGGACGAATCCGACGTCAACTACCGGCCGCTTGAGGAGAACTATCAGCGGCTCTGCGGTATGACCACGGAGGATGGCAGCCCGCTCAATGTGATTACCCTCCCGATGCCGTCACCGGTCATCATGGACGGCGAGCGGCTACCGGCGAGTTACGCGAATTTTTACATCGCCAACACGGTGGTGCTGTTGCCGGTCTTTGATGACCCGCGGGATCATGAGGCGATTGCGATTCTGAAGGAGGCCTTTCCGGACCGCCAAATTGTGCCCATCAATTCCCGTGAACTGGTCTGGGGGCTGGGCTCGTTCCATTGCCTGACCCAACAGGTTCCTGCAGCCCGCCCGCGCGTTTCCTGAAAACCGCCTCCCGGAAGGTATCTTTGTGGCGTAACATCCGCTGATACATGAAACTATTCATGTCATGATCCAAATTAAGCAAATTACCTTCCGGATAGGTTTGGTGCTGGCCGTGGCCGGGATGGCCTCTTCGTGCCGGCAGCTACCACCCTTGCCCCTGGTGGAGTCGCCGCGGGTCCGCCTGGATCAACCACCGGCAGGGCCGGTGTTGTACGAATGGACAGGGGCGGAATTGACCGGGCCTGTGACTGTGACCATTGATCTCAGTGAACAAAAAGCCCGGATTAGCCGTGGCGGCCAGCCAGCTGGATGGACCTATGTGGCCAGCGGCACCAGCAGTCATCCCACGCCGGTGGGGTCGTTCAGTATCAAGGAAAAAGCCAGATACAAGCGGTCGACCTCCTGGGGCGTGGTGGTGGATGCCAGTGGGGACACCGTAAACCGGAATGCGAGGAATGGCCGGTCCGCAGTGCCGTCCGGCGGGCATTTTGTGGGGGCCTCCATGCCGTTTTGGATGCGCATCAACGGAGCCATTGGCATGCATGCGGGGCCTATTCCCCATCCTGGCAGTCCAGCTTCCCACGGTTGTATCCGCCTGCCACGCGGCATGGCGGAAATATTGTTTGAAGCCACTCAACTGGGTGCGCCGGTGGAGGTGGTGCCCTGAACAAGACCGTGCGGTTGAAATTCTCCCGCGGTTTCACGGGTTTGTGACAAGCTTTCGGAGCTTGCCGTTTCCCGGTTATTTGCTTACGTGCCGCCCCGACGGTCGTATCCTTTACTCCTCCATGCCCCTCCCTCCTGAATCACTTGCCCTCACTCCATCGGAAGATCCCTCCGGGCTACAAGCCGGCGAACCTTCCCATGCCGCCGCCGGCACGGTGGCGGTGGTTTCCTCCTTCAGCCATCTGTTGACGCGCACTGGTCCGCTGCGCGCGGTGCGGGGGATGGTTGGGCTGAATCAGAAGGAGGGATTTGATTGTCCCAGCTGCGCATGGCCCGATCCGGAGGGGCACCGCAGCGCCTTTGAGTTTTGCGAGAATGGGGCCAAGGCCCTGGCTTCGGAAATCACTTCATCCCGGGCCGATCCGGCCTTCTTCAGTAGATACTCCATCGCGGAACTGGCCGCGGAATCCGATTACTGGCTGGACCAGAGGGGCCGGTTGACCCAGCCGATGGTGCTGCGGCCGGGATCCACTCATTACGAAGCCATTTCGTGGGAAACGGCCTTTGAGCTTGCGGCAGCGGAGTGGAAGGCGATGCCGTCGCCGGATCATGCGGTGTTTTACACCTCCGGACGGGCCAGCAATGAGGCCGCCTTTGTCTGGCAATTGCTGGCCCGCCAGTTGGGGACGAACAATCTGCCGGATTGTTCCAACATGTGTCATGAATCGAGCGGTCTCGCCATGAAGGAGGCGGTGGGGGTCGGCAAAGGAACGGTCACCCTGGATGATCTGCACCATGCCGGCATGATTTTATTGATAGGACAAAATCCCGGGACCAACCATCCCCGGATGTTGAGTGCGCTGCAGACCGCGGTGCGCCACGGCGGGCACGTGGTGGCGGTGAATCCTCTGCGGGAAGCGGGATTGCTGGGATTCATGCACCCACAGGAAGTGGCTGGGGTGCTGGGTAAAGCCACCCCGCTGGCGGCGGATTATCTTCAGCCCAAATTGAATGGGGACATGGCTTTGCTGCGCGGGATGGCCAAAACCCTGGTGGAGGATAACACGATCGATCATGATTTCATCACCGCGCACACCACCGGTTTTGAATTATACGCGGACAGCGTCCGCCGTCAGGACTGGGAGGAACTGGAGCGGCTCAGTGGACTGCCCCGCGAGGCCATGCAGCGGACCGCCCGCGCGGCGGCGGAGCGGAAAAACCTGATCACCTGCTGGGCCATGGGCCTGACCCAGCACCGCAATGCCGTGGCCACGATCCGGGAAGTCATCAATGTGCATTTGCTATTGGGAGCCATCGGCAAACCGGGTGCCGGATTGTGTCCTGTGCGCGGCCATTCCAATGTGCAGGGCGACCGGACCATGGGGATCTTCGAGAAAATGCCGGACAGTTTTCTGGATAGCCTTGAACAGGAGTATTCCTTCCAGGCCCCGAGGGTGCATGGGTATGATACGGTGGCCTCCATCCGTGCCATGCATGACGGCAAGGTCAGGGTGTTTGCTGCTCTGGGAGGTAACTTTCTGCAGGCTTCGCCGGATACCGAATACACCGCTGAAGCCCTGCGCCGCTGCGCCCTGACCCTGCACATCGCCACCAAACTGAACCGCTCGCATCTCGTCACCGGCCGGACTGCCCTGTTGTTGCCCTGCCTCGGCCGCAGTGAGGAGGATCTGCGTCAGGGAGTGCCTCAATTTGTCACTGTGGAGGACAGCATGAGCATGGTCCACGCCTCGCGCGGGCCATTGAAACCCGCCTCGCCGCATCTGCAGAGTGAAACCGCCATCGTATGTGGATTGGCCTCGGCGGCGTTGTCCGGGAAAACCGATCCGGCCTTGTGGCAGGATTACTCCAACAATTACGACCATATCCGGGAGTCCATTTCCCGGGTGGTGCCGGATTGCACGGATTACAATGAACGGGTGCGCCAGCCGGGTGGCTTCCGCATGCCCAACGAAGCGGGTCGCCGGGTCTGGGGTACCCCATCCGGAAGGGCGGAATTCCACACGGGGCCAGTCACGGCCTTTAGCGTTGCTCCGGGCCGGTTTGTCCTGCAAACCTTCCGCAGTCATGATCAGTTCAATACCACCATCTATGGGTTGAATGACCGTTACCGTGGCATCGGAAATGGCCGCCGCGTTATTTTCATGAACCCGGACGATTTGAAAAAGCAGGGCCTCAAACCGATGCAGTTGGTGGATATCACCAGTTACTGGAGCGATGGAACGCGCCACGCCGATGGATTTCAGGCGGTGCCCTACGAAATGCCTTCCGGCAATTGCGCCGCTTATTATCCGGAAGCCAACGTACTGGTGCCGCTGGGGTCCTCCGCGGAAGGCAGCGGCACGCCGACTTCCAAAAGCGTGGAGGTGAGCATCGCGCCTGCGGCTCCACGGAAGTCACCTGCCTAACTGCATCTCCCCCGTCATGACCCTGCTGCATCTCTATCTTTCCCCGGAGCACAATTATTTCGGACATCATGGTCAGCCTGCGGGCAAGGCTCCCATGATCGAGGTGCCGGAGCTGAAGCTGGTGGCGGGGCAGGGGATTGAGGGGGATCGCTTTTTCGGCTTCAAGAAGGACTACAAAGGACAGGTCACCTTTTTCGAGGAAGAGATTTATCAATCCCTGTGCACCCGCTTCCAGGTGTGGGACCGGCCATCGTCCGTGTTCCGGCGGAACATCATCACGGAAGGGCAGGACTTGAACGCCTTGATTGGTCAGGAGTTCGCAATCCAAGGGGTGCGCTTCCTCGGGATGGCCGAGTGTTCCCCCTGCTACTGGATGGAAGAGGCCTTTCATCCTGGGGCCGAAATCGCCCTGAAAAACCACGGTGGGCTGCGGGCCAAAATCCTGACGGATGGAGTGCTGCGGGTGGACGGTGCTCCTGCGGGTTAGGCTCCGCAGCACTTTTTGTATTTTTTGCCCGAGGCACAGGGGCACGGATCGTTGCGGCCGATTTTCGGGGTGGATCGCATGTTGCTGGACGAGGCCGGTGCGAAAAACTGCGGGGTTTTGATGTTGCCGCGTCGGGAGCTGGGCTGAGTGAGGGGCTTCGGTTTAAAGCAGTGCCAGTGCCGGGTCAATTCTATGGTGTCACCGATCAGTTCCGCATCGCGTTGCCAGCGGGGATCCCCTCCGTTTCCGGCATGAAGCACCACATTTTCCTCATGATCGAACATGGGGTCGCACCAGCCTGCGCGGTAGGCGGCTTGGATATCGGGGATGAGGTGGGCGAAGCCCAGATCTCCGCAATGGGATGCGAGGCTGCTCCAGACGATCTGGTTTTGGTCGGCAAGCCGTCCCCGCATCAATTCAGTAAAATATCCGGAAACTGCCTCCGCCGTCAGTAATTGATTATGGAGCAGGCACAGGTAGGGTCCGAGTCCGCAGCAGGAGCGGACGAACTCCGGCACTTCCGGATTTTCCACAAGATCCCGGAGCGGTTGTTCATCGCCATCAAAGACACTGGCGAGGATGCGGCCCATATCCCCGGTAATCATTTCCCCGAAGAGCACGTCCACATCATCGGATGGCAGATTCAACAAGGCGATCAGGGGACGGTAGGCGGCTTTTTCCCGCGCTTCGGCCAGAAAATAGGCGGCAAACATTGGCTGCATCCAGGCGCTGGTGCGGTCGGAGAAGTCATCAGGAAATTGCCGGGCATCCTGCAGCACCGTAAGCAGCGCCGGAATCATTTCCGGCAGCCGGTCCCTGATTTCTGTCAGGAGCTCCAGCGGATAGGTGTATTCCGGCGTGGCCGCGAGGCGTTTGAGCAGTTCTTCGGGGGTACTGGGCATTACGGGAGGCGGAGGGATGATCCGTCCATGGCTTTAGCGGCAACTTCCCGGCGCGGGCAATCGGAAGCTGCTCTTTTCACTCAATGACCGGCTTCGTCTTCCGGAAGGGGTTCGGGCAGGAAGAAGGTGAGGATGAGGCCGCAGACTCCCATGACCAACGCGATGATAGCGGCCGTCGCGGCCATTTTCCCGGGATTCGGGGGAGTGGAGGCGCTGAAGGTGAAGAAAATCCAAGCCATGCTGGTGCCGATGACGCGGCCGCCAATGTTGGCCGCGAAGCTTTCGCCGGTGCCCCGCAGATGGATCGGGAACACGCGGGGGATGTAATTCCCCCAGAAGCTGAACTGGGCCACCAGCAGAATTCCGGCGGCAAACACCGCCCATTTGAACATTCCCAGGACTTCCGGGGTGCCGAAGTTGTTGCCCATCCACCAGAACAGTCCGGGAATGAAAATCAGCGCGGGCACGAGGAACAAGCGGAGCAGGGCCCGGCGGCTTACAATATAAAGGGCCGCAAATGCCAGCAGGACGCGGCCGACGAGACCTCCGACTTCCTGCCAGGTCTGCACCGAGGCGGAGGCTTTTTGCTCAGTCTCGGATTTCGCGATCACCAAGGCCTTGGGATTGAGTGGGGCCTCCGGGGTGGCTTTCTGCTTCACGGCAGCCTGGGCCGTGGTGACGGCGGTCTTCACATCAACAAGACCGGGCACCATCTGGGGCAGGTGCTGGATGGCGCCAAAGGCAATCCCATAACAACAGGCAAACAGGGCCGTGGTGACCAGAGTGGTGCGGAGCAGGGCCGGGGAAAAAAGCTCCATGATGCTGGGGCGGCGCAGGGTGCCGGCGGTCTTTTTGGCGAGCCAGGAGGGCGACTCGGGCAGGAAAGGACGGATGATGATGAGCGGAATGGCAGGGATGAGGCCGGAGATGAGAGTGTAGCGCCAGGCTTCATGGGTGCCGTGGATGGCAGGCAGGTCGCCGGCATGGCGCACCGCGAAGCCATAAACGACAGCGACCAGCAGGCCGCCGAGAGAGGAAAAGGCCTGGGTGAATCCGAGGACTTTTTCACGTTGTTTCGGATCGGGGAAAATCTCAGCCAGCCAGGCGACCGCGGCGACAAATTCCACACAGACGCCGACAAAGACAAAGCAACGGCAGATGAGTAATTGAGGCAGAGTGGTGGCAAATCCGGCGGCAAAGGCCCCGAAAGCATAAATCAGAATACTCCAAGTCAGGACCCGGCGGCGGCCCAGGCGGTCGGTCAGCCAACCGCCCAGCAATCCGAAAACCCCGCCCGCGATGGCGGGGACGAAGAAGAGGATGCGCGCCCAGTGGGTATATTCCGGGGTGCCGACGACCAGTCCACCCAGCGAAAGCAGCGCCGGCTTGATGATTAGCGGGAGCATCAGTAGCTCATAAATATCAAAGGCAAAGCCGATGGAGGCGATGATGCAGATGAGCCACTGGGTCCGGGTCATGGAATTGATGATTTACGATTGGTGCTGGAGGATTTGTCAGGCCGCGCGGGCTTGGAGTCTTTACTGGAAGATGGGGGCGGTCATTTCATCCGGCGAGGGGATTCTTCCAGGAGAGACCGGCAAAACGGGAGAAGTCGGCGTCATTGGAGTGCAGGGTGGCGCGGTTTTGGATGGCGTAGGCGGCGAGGGCGGCATCCGAGACCAAGGCCCCGGAACCCATGGCTCCGGTCATGAGGTCCATGACCTGTTTGAAATGGCCGGGGCCGGGGAGCAGGATTCTAACCTGGGGAAGGTCAATCCATTGTTGCACGACGGCGGCGGCTTTTGACAAGGGGACGGCGGCGGCTCCGAGCCGGGCGTGGGTGGCGATGCGGACAAAGCCGAGACAGATTTCGTTGGGCAAGCCGATGAGTTCGTCGCCATTTAGCGAAGCGGTCCACCAAGCGGCCGCTTTGGCGTGCTGCGGTACGTGGGGATTGTAGGCGTAGAGCAGAAGATTGAGGTCGGGGAGGATCATGCTTGCAGCTCCCGCAGGGTTTCCTCGTCGTCCAAGGCATCAGCCAACCGGTTCATGCTGGTTTCCAGCAATGCCGGGGGAAACGCCGCGGTGAAAAGGGGCTGCAAGGCAACGGCAGGTCTGGCGCGGTGACCCAAGGCGCGCCGGATGGATTGGTTCAGCACGACTTTGAAGGATTGGCCGCTGCGGGCGGTTTCCTCTTTCAGGAGCGCCTCGGTGTCCGGGTCGATGGTGATCGTGGTGCGCATGATGCTATCGTGACACGGAGTTGTATGCTGTCAAGATTGCAAATCCGGGGCGGTAATTCAGCCGGGGCTTCGTCCACCCTCGGGGCACTGGGCTCCTGCTTCTGCGCCCGACTGTCTGCTAAAGAGGCAGGCTACGATGGGCGATTCCCGCGAATCGTGGCTTGTGCGTGTGTCGGAGACCACCCAGGAGCTGACCATTGGTTTTTACATGCCATCAAACATCCACCAACAGCTCATTCGTTTCAGCTTTTAGGATATCCTGCAAGGTTTCCCGGCGGGAGATTTGGAGGAGGGTGCCGTCGGGTTCCAGCCAGATTTGAGGGGCGCGGCCGACGGAATTGTAGTTGGAACTCATGGCGTAACCATAGGCTCCGGTGTCCCGGAGGGTGAGGAGGTCGCCGGGAACGGGACGGGGAAGGTCGCGGGGTTGGATGAGTTCGGCGTCGTCGCGGGTGAAGACATCGCCGCTTTCGCAAAGTGGACCCGCCACCACGATGGGCTCGGTGGGCGCATCCGCGGGACGTCCCACGATTTCAATCCCGTGCCAGGAACCATACATGGCCGGGCGGACGAGGTCGACAAAACCGGCATCAACCATGGCGAAGGTAGCTCCCGCGCCCTTTTCGTTGGTCTGGGTCTGTTTCACATCCGTGACGCGGGTGACGAGCGTGCCGGCTGGGGCAACATAATAACGGCCGGGTTCGATTTCGAGGCGCAGTGGGCGGCCGGCGGCTTGGCTGAGGGTTTCCCGGGCCGCAGTGAAGAGGGCGCCCAGTTTTTCCAAGGGCAGGGTGGCGGACGGGTCGCGGTAGTTGTGAGGAATGCCGCCGCCGAGGCTGACGGCTTCAAGATGGGGCAAGGAAGGAGCCAGATCGGCGAATTCGTTCACCAGCCGGTTCAGATTGCTGAGGAGTTCATCAAATTGCGGACCGCTGCCGATATGGGCGTGCAGCATGACCACCTGCATTCCGGCGGCGGTGGCGGCGGCCTGGGCGGCGGGCACATCGGTATACCAGATGCCATGTTTGGAGCTGGGCCCGCCGGTGTCGCAGGAGTTCACGTGGCCATGGCCGAAGCCGGGATTGACCCGCAGGGAGATTTTTCCTTGGTAACCGGCCGCCGCGAGGTCGCGGATCATGCCCGGGGAGCCAATATTAGGCAGGATGTCGTGCTGGAGCACCACTTCGAGGGCGTTGTCGCGGAAGACATCAGAGGTATAACAAATCACGGGCGGTTCCTGGCCGGCGGCGTGGCCCGCATGCCTCGCCCGCAGAATTTCGTTGCCGGAGACGGCGTCGATCCAAATCCCGGCGGCGGCCATTTCCTGGAGGACCTTGGTGGCTGGACAGGCCTTCATCGCGAACCGGGCCTGCACGCCTTCCCCTGAAGTAATGGTCTTGATGGCAGCGATGCGCTGGCGGATCACCGCCGCATCGTAAAGCCAGAAGGGCGTGCCGGTGGAGGCGGCGAGTCGTTGGAGCAGGGCAGGGTCGTGGGACATGTGGGGAGGATGTGGCGGGTGGCCCGGGGAGGGCGTGGTCTGAATAAAAAAAGCGCCCGGACGGACCGGGCGCTTGGCAGTGGGAGTGGGCAGATTATTTGGCGGGAGCTTCAGCGGGAGCGGCGGGGGCTTCAGCGGGAGCGGCGGGGGCTTCAGCGGGAGCGGCGGGAGCTTCCACGACCGGCGTTGTAGCCTCAGGGGCTGGGGTGGCGGCAGGAACTTCAGCCGGTGCTGGCGTTTCCACGGGTGGGTTCACTGGAGCCGGTGTTTCGGCAGCCGGAGCTGGCGTTTCCGCAGCCGGAGCTGGCGCTGGCGTTTCCGTGACCGGGGTCACTGGGGCAGGCGTAATTCCAAAGGGAGTGGAAGAGGTGCTGGCCGGGGTGGCGGGAGAAGCCGGGATGGCGACCACAGGAGCGGTTGGCACTTTCATGCCGGTGAACTGCCGGGACTTCCGGGCCTCCAGTACGCAGAGGGTAATGCTGAGCACGAAGAACATCACGCCAAGGTAAACGGTGCCTTTCTGCAGCACATTGGTGGTCTGGGAACCCCAGATCTGATCGGTCACCCCCGCGCCAAACGCGGCGCCGAGACCCTCCTGCTTGGGACGTTGCATCAGGACGAGAAGCACGATCAGCAGGCACACAATGACGAGCAGAACGCCAACGAGATAAATGGAAAAGGTCAACATGGGAGCGTGGAGTGTGGATGCATTTCCGAAAATGACAAATGGCAATTCGCAGGCGCTCCCGACGTTCCTTCATGAATCGCGGCGCTGCCCTTACGCCGCGCGGTTTCGGGATCATTGCTCTTTTTCCTGAAGCTCCAAGATCTGTCGTTGAGCGTCCGCCTGCACGCTCCCGATCTTTTCGAGGTCTGCAAGGAATTTGCTATACGATTCGTTCGCGGCCTGGTTCGAAAAAGTCAGTTCGTCGTTTTCCACGGTCCAGGATCCCCACTCGGTCACGGCGAGATCCTGCCAATGGAGTATGACGCCATCATACAGGTTCCGGCCACCTTCCGGCCGCGCACCCATGCGCCCCGCAGGGCGTGCGGGCCGCCGCGGTAGATCATCAGCGCGGCAATGGCTTCCGGCGCGGGGTCGGGGCTGGTGAAGCGGCCCTGCAGCGGCAGCACGGCATTAAGATCAAACACCGTCAAGTCAGCCTCCATGCCGGGGCTCAGAGTGCCGGTGATGGCGGCGTGGCCGGTCACATCGGCTCCGCCCGCAGTGGCCAGGAATAACGTTTGAGCGGGGGTGAGTTCCGGGACGGACGGATCATGGAACCGGCGGGCTTTCTGTGTTTCGATCGCGGAACGCATGACTTGCCAGAGGTTGAGTTCCGGCCCGCCGGCCACGTCGGAGCCGAGGCCAACGCGGAGACCATATCCGCGCAGCCGGTTCAGCGGACACAGGCCACTGTTCAGAAAAAAATTAGAGGTGGGGCAGTGCGCCACAGTGCTTCGTGTGGCGGCCAGCAGGTCGAGCTCTGCCGGTCGGAGATGCACACAATGGCCCAGGACCGAGCGGGGGCCGAGCAGCCCGCTGCGCCGGTAGACGTCGGTGTAGCTGGCGGCTTCCGGGAAGAGGGTCCTGACGTATTCGATTCCAGCGTGGTTTTCGGAAAGGTGGGTCTGGATGGCGCATCCGGTTTCGTCCGCGAGAGCCCCGGCGGCGGCCATCATCTCCCGGGAACAGGTCACGGCAAACCGGGGCGAGACCACATATTCCAGCCGCCCGGCATCGCGGCCATGCCACGTGGTGATCAGTTCCCGGGTTTCCGCGAGGGAGGCTTCCCGGGTGCGGACGGCGGGCCACTGGGCGCCGAATCCATAACTGTCCACGTCCATCATCACCTTGCCCATGAGGACGCGCAGGCCGCTGCGTTCGGCGGCGGCGAAGGCGAGGTCGGTGCTGTCCTGCCAGACGGCGCCATACAGCATGGCGGTGGTAGTGCCCTGGGCGGCGATTTCGGCGAAGAAGGCGTCCAGTTCCTCCCGGAGGCCGGGGCGCTGGCCGGTGAAGGCCTGTTCGGCTGGGAAGATATGCCGTTTCAGCCAGGGCAGCAGTTCCGACTCCACCCGGCCGACTACGGGGTATTGGGGGACGTGGGCATGGACATCGATCAAGCCCGGCATGACCAGCCAGCGTTGTCCCTGTGGGGCCCGATGCCATGCGGAATCAGGCCAATCCGTCAGCATGGCCCGGACTTCGCTTTCTGGGCCGGCCGCGAAAATCCGACCATCCCGGATGGCCACCGCCCCATGTTCAAAATGGCGCAGCAGGCCCCACTCCGGAGCATCGAGGATATACCCACACAGGACAAACCCACCGGGTGATACTGTGGAGTCAGCAGGAAAGGTCATGGATTCACTTTGGGGATAGCACAGGCTGCGCCGGCAGGCAGGCGGTTTCTCCCGGGAGTGAGGCACGCGGTCTGCTTGATATTACATGCGGCACAAGCGGGATTTGTCCACTTGAGTGCTGGCACCAGGCGGGCGACCCAATGCTTATTATTATGGCCGACTCCACTTCGCGCTCATCCCTGCCAGCCATTGGGATTCTTGAGTCCCTGCCGGAAGGTGCCCGGGTTGCGCTGGCGGCTTCCGGGAAGTTTTCCAATCTGCCCGAGGGGTTCTTCCTCATGAAACAGGGCGAGCGTCAGGATCTCCTGTGTATCCTGATTTCCGGAAAGCTCTCCGCCACCGCCCACTCGGACGCCAGCATTGTGGAGCTGGGCATGATTATGCCCGGCGAAAGTGTCGGCGAGATGAATGTGATCGATCCCAAAAAAGCCAGTGCCGACGTGAAGGCGGTATTGTCGTCGCGGGTGTGGAGTATTTCCAAGGAGGCGCTCGACTGCTATCTGGAGGAGAATCCCGTTTACGGGGTGCAGCTGCTGCGCAGTATTTCCATGCAGCTCTGCCGGCGCATCCGCCGCAATAGCGACAAGATGCTGCGCCAACTGGAGACGGCTTCCACGATTTACGAGTGGCTGGATTGAGCAAACCTTGCGATGTCCGGGTAGGTCAACCGGCACCAGACAACATTGTCAACATTGATGAAACCAAGGGCCATGTCGGGGACAGGAGGGGGGGCGCGGAGGCCGCCGCCGGACGGGGAGGGCGTTCCCTGGCCCGACCGCTGGCCGACGGGACGACGGTATCTGATCGGGGTCAGCGGCGGGATGGATTCGGTGGTTTTACTGCATACCTTGATTTCAGCAGGTTATCAAAAACTGGTGGTCTGCCATTTGGATCATGGTCTGCGCGGCCGGACCAGCACCGCGGATGCCCGCTGGGTCGCCCGTTTGGCGGCGGGGCTGCAACTGCCATGCCTCATCGGAAAAAGGGATGTCAGGGCGGAAGCCGGCGCGGCCGGGATTTCGCTGGAAACCGCCGGGCGCCGGGCGCGCCACCAGTTTTTTGCGGAAGGGGCCAAACAGCACCGTTGTCACCGTGTTTTCCTCGCCCATCATGCGGATGACCAGGCGGAGACCGTGCTCATGAACCTATGCCGTGGTTCCGCGGGCCTGGTTGGCATGGCGGAGGAGACCCGCTTGACCGTGCCAGGATTCCGCACACCCCTGCAATTGCTCCGGCCTTTGCTGACCCGCTCCAAGGCCGATCTCCTCGCCGCCGCCGGAGCCAACGGCTGGACCTTCCGCGAGGACGCCTCCAATGCCGTGCCGGATGTCATCCGGAACCGCCTGCGTCTGGAAGTGTTGCCTTTGCTGGACGCGATTTTCCAACGTTCCACCGCCCCGGCCATGGGACGCGCTGCGGCCTGGGCTGAAAGCGCCCGCGAATTTCTGGAGCAGTCCGTGGCCCCATGGATTCCTCAGGAAAAACTGCGGGTGGCTGAAT
>CAIZWU010000030.1 GCA_903936775.1 uncultured bacterium
AACCTCGGGGCAGCTTATCAGCTGCGCGAGCGGACGTCCCTGCAGCTGGGGGCCTCCCGCAGCACCGACGGTTCTGCCATCGCCGGCATTTCCTCGATTCAACGGACCAGCGCCACCCTGAGTTTGAACCAGGGGATCGGGCAACGGCTCGCCTTCATCATGGCCGGCGGTTACGACCTTTCGGATTACAGTTCCGAGACTGACGGCAACCCGTCGACGGAGGGGGAGGACCCCTTGGCTGACCGGCAGGAAAATAATTGGTTTACCCGGGCTTCCCTGAACATGATGCCGACTGCCCGCATTACGCTGGGAGTTTTTTATGAATACCGGCAAAATGACTCCGGTGGATCCGGCCTGACCTACGAGGCCAACCGTTACGGCATACAAGCGGCGGTCTCCTTTTAATTCCCCCCTCCCCCTCTTATGAGAAATCTATTGATCCTCAGCCGCTGGATCCTGCTGCTGACTATCAGCCAGTTCCCTGCGGCCGCCCAAAACCGGGCCGAACACGTCCTTGGCCCCAATGACAGTATTGAAGTCCGGGTCTTCCAGGAACCGGATTTGGATGCCAGGGTCACCCTTGGTCAGGATGGCAAAGTCAATCTTCCGCTGATTGGTGAAGTCAGCGTCGGCGGCCTCACCATCAACGACGCCTCCCGCGCCATCGCCCAAAAATACAAGGAGGGCTACCTCGTGAATCCCAATGTCACCGTGACCATGGGGGATTATGCCAAACGCCGCTTCACCATTCTGGGGGCGGTCAACAAACCAGGGTCCTTCTTTTTCCCGGCGGGCGAATCCGTCAGCCTGCTGCAGGCCATTGGAATGGCCGGTGGTTACAGCCGCGTGGCCAGCCCTTCCAAGATCACCATCAAACGCGGCGATGCCAGGGCCCCCCTCAAGGTCGACGCTAAAAAAATGGCCGAATCCGGAGCCGCCGCCACTTTTATGATCCTGCCCGGTGACATCATCACCGTCGGAGAATCCATCTTCTAAGGGTGTTTTCCAAGGTCTCCCCCCATCCTCAAGTCTCAGCTCTTCCCTATCCCCCTTCAGGTCTCAGGTCTCCAGTCTCAGGTCTTCCCCTCCTCCCCCTGTGTCATGATTTACGACGCCCCCGCATAGATAGTAGCATGACTCTGCCGCAGGCGAGTCGTGAGCATAGCATTGGTTTTCAGAAGACTAGTCTTTGAGCCAACCGCCACCCGACCCCCGCCCCACGACCCTCCCCTCCCCCCTCAGGTCTTCCCCTCCCCTCCTCCCGCCCATGCAGTCAAAACATTATCTCTTTCTCTTCCTGCGTTACTCGTGGCTGGTCGTTCTCATCTTGGCCGGGACCCTCGCCGGCACCTATGCATGGCTCAACCAGCAAGCCCCGGTCTACGAGGCCCGCGCGGTGCTGGAGATCGAAACGGAGCAAAACAAGGTGGTGGACATTGAGGACGTCAAGGAAAACCGGGTGACCGGGCTGGACGCGGTCAATACCGTAATCCAATCGCTCACCAGCAATGACATCATGCTGGCGGTGGCCCGGGCCGACGGCCGCGCCGAAGCATGGGCCGCCGAGGAACCCACCGGCAAGCTCCCCGCGGAGCGGCAAAGTGCCCTTGCCAAATCGGTGCGCGACCAACTCAAAGTTTCCCTCCGCCGCGGCACCCGCCTGATCGACATCGTCGCCGAGGACTTCAACGCCGACAAGGCCCGCACCCTCGCCGGCCTCGTGGTCCAGGAGTTCTTCGCCATGCAGCTCAAGGCCCGCAGCGGTGTCTCCGGAGACGCCAATGAATTCCTCGTCAAGGAAGCCAAAAAACTGAAGGACCAACTGGAGGAATCCGAAGGCCGTCTCGCCAAATACCGGCTCGATAACAAATCAGTGTCCGTCAACGAGAAACAAAATATTGTGGTGGAGCGGCTCAATGCCCTCAATACCCAGGTCACCCAAGCCAACGCCCAGCGGGCCACCATCGAATCGGATCTGGCGGCCCTGAAGGGGATCAAGCCCCAGGATACCGAAGGCATGCTGAAGCTGGCCAGCGTCGCCGCGCTGCCGGAGGTCGCCCAACTGCGGCTCGCCTTGACCACCAAGGAAGGCGACTTTGCGAAAATCCGGGAGCGGTATCTGGAGCTGCATCCCAAATACGGTGCCGCCCAGAGCGAACTCAGCGAACTCAAAGCCAAGCTGAAAACCGCCGCCGCCAACGCCGGCGACACCCTGCGCCAGCAGTATAAGACTTTTGCCGATACCGAGCAGAAGCTCAAGGCCATGCTGGACGAACAGGAAGCCAAAGCGCTCGAACTGGATCAGGTCGCCATTCCCTACAATGCCTTGCTGCGGGATGTCCAAACCGACCGCGTCCTCTACGAGACGATTCTGACCCGCCTGAAGGAAACCACCGTCACCCAGGGCCTGACCAAAACCCCCTACCGCATCGCCGAAGAACCCTTGATCAATCCGCTGCCGGTGCGGCCAAATAAACCTAAGATTTTGGTGATTGCAGCCTTTATGGCGCTGGCAGGCGGGGGCGGGCTGGTGCTGCTGCTGGACCGCCTGGATTCCTCCATCCGCACGGTAGATGATGCGGAACGCGAACTGGGACTGCCGGTGCTGGCCGTGGTGCCGGAAGCCGATCTCAGCAAACTAACCAGGGGCGGCAGTTTCCTGACGGAAGATTCCAACAGTTCCCAAGCCGAGTCCTTCCGCACCCTGCGGGCCTCCCTCTCCCTGCTCGGCGAAGAGGATCAGCGTCGGCTCATTCTCGTCACCAGTGCCATCCCCGCGGAAGGCAAGACCTTCACCGCCTACAATCTGGCGGCGTCTCTTGCCACCCAGGGCCTGCGCACCCTGATCATCGATGGCGACTTGCGGCGCCCCGCCCTCAGCGCGCTCCTACTAGAGCCCGACGAGCGCAAAGGAACGGAGTTCCGCGGCCTGACCGATGTCTTGAGCAACCTCTGTTCGACGAAGGAAGCGGTCCGCCCCACCGCCATTCAAAATCTTCACCTGCTGCCCTCCGGCCGCCGCGCTCCCAACCCCGCGGAACTGCTCGCCCAGCCCAATGTCATCGCCCTGATCAACCAGTTCGCCTGGGAATACGACCGGGTGGTGCTCGACAGTCCCCCGGTGAATGCGGTGAGCGACAGTCTCACCCTTGCGCCGCACATGCACACCGTAGTCCTCGTGTTGCGTTCCAGCAAAACCCCGCGCCGGGCCATCATGCGGGCGATCACTCTGCTCCAAAAAGCCGGAGCCCGCATGGCAGGGCTGGTGATGAACCGGATGGCCACCCGCAGCGGCGCGGCCTATTATTACTATTATTACGGCGACTCCTACGTCAACGACACCGTTTACAGCGGGGACGACAAGAAGGGCCAGAAGAACCGCAAGCGGAGCAAGGCGGGGAAGGTGGGGAAGGTGTGAGGGATGGGTTGGGGAGTCGAGGGTCGATAGTCGAGGGTCGAGGGTCGAGGGTCGAGGGTCGTCAGTCGTCAGTCGTCAGTCGTCGGAGGAAGACCTGAGGGCTGAGACCTGAAACCTGAGGGGACGGGGAAACGCTTTGAACCCGGTTTCCAGCTACTCACGCACAGGGGCCGGTTTCCAAGATAAATTAGCGTCCATTGGCGTTCATTCGCGGTTAGTAGATTTTCGTC
>CAIZWU010000031.1 GCA_903936775.1 uncultured bacterium
AGTGAATAGAGAGTGACCAGTCGCGCATGACCATCCGACAAGTCAGCCTCCCTGATCAACGCCGGCAATACCGGGACCACCGCACCGCCCGCCGCTTCGATGCCCCGGACTTGTAATCCGCCCCTGAGCATCGGCAGATCAGGGAGAGATATCGGGCAAAGGGCTGGGGTGGCCGGGGCGGACTACAAGTCCGCGCTGCTTTTCCTGGGAGGAAACTGCTTTCCCCTCGCGGGGGAAGCCCTTCATTTGTCAAAAAACGGGGCTGGGTGTGCAGCCGCACCCAGGGCACGCCCCGAGCGCTCCCCGCGCCCAGCCGCCTCACCCTGAAGAACGCCGCCTTCCCCGGCGGGATCACCAGCCGCTGGAGCCGCGCCAACAACTGCCGCTATTACGAAAACCAAGCCGCCCCACAGTCCCCATGGCCCTCAGGGGTCAATTCTAATTGTCGCCAAGGGCAATTATAATTGTCACTGGACAACGCCCTCCCTATCCTCAGCAGCCACGCCGCCCACGCCGCCCACGCCGCCCACGCCGCCCTAGCCGCCCTAGCCGCCCTAGCCGCCCTAGCCGCCCTAGCCGCCCTAGTCGCCCTGGCTGCCCTAGCCGCCCAGCCCAACTTCAGCGACCACCCGGTCGGCCAGCCGATCCATCTGCACGTCCGCCCCGCGGGAAAGGCCTGAAGGGCCGCTTCATCCCAGCCTGGGCCATCGGCCCAGGGATAGGGTTGTGCCAAGGGTTGAGGGCTGAAAGCCCGGCCTATCTTTTTGGCAGGAAACGGATGGACCGGGCTTTCAGCCCTCCCGAAAGTAACGGGGCGTGTTTCCTGGGCCGGTGGCCCAGGCTGGGATGGAGCGGCCCGTTGGGCCTCGCCGCCTGAGGCGTTCTGACGTTTACCGCTTGGCGGAAACCGCACGTTTTGGCGGAAGGGTGGTGTGGGACACGGAATGGGCCCGGCGCGGATTTCCTCTCAGCCGGGGAAAACCGACACGCCCGTTGCCCGAGGGCAACGCCCGCACCAGCTCCTCCGTCAGGCCCGTCGGATCACGTCCCGCCCACAGGGGCCGCCTCCCGTTCAATTGGATATGCCCAGTAAAAGACTACGGAGCGTGCGGGCGATCACCGAGCCGGAATCTCCCGCCGGGCAGGGCGCTTTACGAAGATGAAACGTCTGGTATGATCACAGGACATGGAGACGGTTTACATTGAGACGACAATCCCCAGCTACCTGACTGCGCACCGCAGCCACCAGGAACCGATGGCGTCGCATCAGCAGATCACACGGGATTGGTGGGATCATGAAAGGGTGCGGTTTCGACTCTACTCGTCGATTGCGGTGCGCGCAGAGATTTCCAAAGGCGACGGATCTGCTGCCAGAAGACGGTTGAAGGTGATGGCGGGCATACCCGAGTTGGATGTCTCAGCGGAGGTTGAACCGCTTGCCGATTCCATCGTTCAGCTTCTGCAACTGCCTCCGAAAGCAGAGATGGATGCGACGCATGTTGCCTTCGCCATCGTTCATCGGATGGATTATTTGCTGACGTGGAACTGCACACATCTTGCGAACGCCACTCTCCAGAAGACGCTCTTTGAGTATTGCACTTACCACCACCTTCACATGCCCGTGATTTGCACGCCTGAACTCCTCACCAAGCCCCAGATATGAAAGACCCCATTGTCCAGGAAGTCCGCGATGCCAGAGCTGCTGTCGCAGCCGATTTCGGCTTCGATCTACACAAGTTCTTCGCGTGGGCGAAGACGCACGCCGCCGCCGAACGGAAGGCCAAGCACTGGCTGCCAACAGGCCAGGACAAACCGCTGGAGACAACAGTAGGGGCGTCAAAGTCCTCCGTGGCCCGGAAGGGTCGTGTGCGCCCCGCCCGTGTCTCATCTTAGACGTCCGGACAAATCCGCCGGTGGTTGAACGATTCACGGCCCCCCTTCCCCGGGGTGACGGGTCAGACCGGGCATCCCGCCTTACCCTCACCGGGAAAAGCTTCCGGCTATTCCGAGGGCAACGCCCGCACCTGTCCTGGAATCATCGGCCGGCCGCACCTGGCTGATGCCACGGCGGCAAAACAAAGGGCCAGCCCGGGCAGCGCACTGGCGGCCGTGTTCGAGGGTTCGCGATTCTCTTCAATGGCGGACAGCAGTTCCCCCATGGTGCCGCGGAAGCCGTCATCAAACCAATTCCCCTCCATGACCGGATGCGCCACGCCCTCTGCGGTGAAAAGGGTCACGTCATGCGCGGCACAGATCGCACCCTCCGCCCGGAGCGTGCCGGCCGAGCCCGTGAGGCAGATTGATTCCCTGGCACCAAAACGGGAATGGGCATCGAAGTGCAGCGACGCCACCCCGCCATCGAAGGTCACGAGGGCGCTTCCCAGCAGGGGCGGTTTGATTTTCTGATCCGCCGGGGCCGCATTCACCGCGAAGACGGACCGCGCTTCCCTGCCCTGAAAAAACTGGGCCGCCATGTCGAACCAATGAATCCCGAAATCGGAGAGCACCACGTCCTGGACCTGCTCAAAGGGAGTGCCTTCAATCCATGAGTGGTCCCAGTTCAGCGTCATCACCACCGACTGCACCTGACCGATGCAGCCGGCCCGGACGGCTTGATGGAGAAAACTGAAATAAGGCGCCCAACGCCCATTGTGGTTCACCGCGAGTTGCCGCCCACAACTTTTGGCCAAGGCCACCAGACGCTCCCCCTCGTCCAGATCCAGCACAAATGGCTTCTGGCTGAGCACATGTTTCCCGGCCTGGAGCGCGGCTTCGATCACCGCCACCCGGGGACCGGGGTGCAGGGAAATGTCCACCACATCCACCTCCGGAAGGGCCAGGAGTTCGTGATAGTCGGTGAAGACCCGGGCGTCAGGATAAAATTCATCACGCCGGGCCTCCGCAGTGGCGGCGGTGCGGCTGCAGAAGGCCACCACTTCCCAGCCCGCCGTACGATAGGCCCGCAGGTGCGATGGCGTGATGCCCCCACAACCGATCAGGCCAATTTTAGGACGGTAGTGGACGGGCTTCGGTAAACCACAGGGTAGCCAGGGCGCGGGGATGATGGCCTCACTGCCTTTGGCCTTGAGGGCGTCACTGCGGTCGGGCGTGGGGTCGGTCTGGGACATGAGGAAGGAGCGGCTCAGGGAACCAAGGGCACGGTTTTTTTCAGGCGGGCGCTCAGGATGGCGGAATCCACAATCTGCTGGCCGATCCGGCTGATGGCCGGCGAGAGCGGCCCCTCCGGTTCCCGGTCCCGGCGCAGGCAATCCACAAAGTATTGAATCGCGTTTTGAAATGGCGGTTTCAATTCATCAGACGGAATCATCTCCCCTGCCGGATTCCGGCGAGTCTGCAGACGCACTTCCGGCGCGTAATCAAAACTGCCTATGGTGCCGTCGGTTCCCTTCAGGACAAACCCGCATCCCGGCTGAGGCTGATGCGTCCAGGGATCCGTAAACGTGCCCCAGCGCGTCTCGAATTTGGAGAGGCCACTGGCATACCGCGCCACCGTGATGCTGTATTCATCCACTTCCAGGCCATTAGGAAGATCGGTCACGGCGGTGACTTCCAGCGGCGCGCGCCCGCCATGATACCACGTACCCAGGGTGGTCCCATAACCAAGATAATCCAACAGGGAGCCGCCGCCCTGCGCCTGTTTGTAAAACCAGCTTTGGCGCTTCTGATCGGCGGTGGGCGTGATTTCCTGCTTGTCCGCGCCATGATAGAGCGGGCCGCGGTTGCCGTCGTAATAATGCACCTCCTGGAGATCCCCGATCCGGCCTTCCTGCAACAAGCGGTAGGCGGTGCAGTGGCTGGCCACCCAGCGCAAAGGCCAATTGATCGCCATCATCACCCCGGCCTTTTGAGCCGCCGCGATCATGCGGTCCGCCTCCGCGACCGACGCGGCAAAGGGTTTCTCCACCAGCAGGTGGACTTTGTGAGAGGCGACCCGTTCCACATATTCCGCATGGCGGGCCGTGGCCGGACATAGGATCACAAAGTCAGGTTTGGTCCGCTCCAGGCACGCGTCCACGTCCGTGAACAGGTGGTCCTCCGCAATCCCGAAACAATGCGCCGCCTCCTGCATGCGCGCTGGTTGTTCATCACACAATCCCACCAGCTCGACCTCCGGATGACTGGACGCCATCCGCAGCAGATCGCCCATGTGGAAGTGGTCAAAGTTGATTCCGGCAACGCGTATTTTCATGAAGCGGGAGACAGTGGTGAGGAGTTTGGATAACAAAGTGAATCGAGATTCAACGCAGCAAGGGGTCTTCTCACAGATCCATGCCCTCCCCGTTCCGCAAGGTCCGGAAGTGCTGCCCCAGCCGCCGGCATTCCGCCTCGAATGCGTCCGGACTGGCCGTATTGAACCCGAACAGATCAAAATGATGGGGAATGGCGATCCCGGCCCCGACGGTGTGGGATAACCACGCCGCTTCCTGACCATTCAAATTCCCCGCCACCCGGCGTTCGGGTTGATTGCCATTGATCGGGACCAATGCCACATCCGGCTGGAATGGGGCAATCGCGGCCACCAACCCATCATGCAGCAAGGTGTCGCCACTGTGGTAGAGGGTTTTCCCCGCCACGCGTGCCACAAACCCGAGGAACCGGCAGCAGCCCTGGGCGTCCCGTTCCACGGTGTTGTGCGCGGCAGGAATTCCATGGATTTCCATCCCGCTCACGGTCAGGGATTCCCCGGCATCCAGCTCCACCAAGCGGTCCGCCACCTCCCCCAGCCGCTCCAGCACCAAGGCCCGGTTTGCCCGGGGAATCACCAATTTGGCATGGGGATTGGCGGCGAAAAGGGGGCCCAGAGTGTCCGCATCCAAATGGTCGGTGTGGTTGTGCGAACTGGTGATGACATCGATCCCGGTCAACCGTTCCGGCGCGATCACGCGTTCGGTGATTCGGGTATGCGGTTTGTCGGTGGTGGCATATTTCCGGGTCAGTGAATCGGACAGGTAAGGATCGAACAGAATCGTCCCCTCGGGCGAGGAAACCAGAAAGCCGCTTTGACCGAGCCACCACAGCCGGGTGCGCCCCTCCGCCCGGGCGCAGGCGATGTCCGCCACGAGGGCGTCGTCTTTCTGGAAGGCGGCTCTCATTTCAGACAGGGAGGCCGAGTTCCTTTTTCACCAACTGCACGCCTTCGACCATGCGGGCGAGTTTCTGTTTGGCAGCCCAGCGTGCCGTCTGGCTCAAACCACAGTCCGGTGCGAACACCAATCGTTCAGCGGGCACGTGTTGCAAACAGAGCCGGACCCGGTCCGCGATGTCCTGCGGCGTCTCGATGTAATAACTCTTCACATCGACAATCCCCACCGCGACATCCATGCGCCGGGCGATCTGCGGAATGAGTTCCAGTTCGGCGAACTCGCGGCTCGCCATCTCGACATGCATCTCATCGCATTTGAAATCAAGAAATGCCGGGAACATCGGCGCGAGGCGGCGTGGTCCGACTGCCCGGGCCTTGTAGTTGCCGAAACACAGGTGCGTGCAAACCCGGGTCCGGCCCGCCACACTTTCCACGGTGCGGTTGAAGATATCCACAAAACGCCGCGGGTCCTCCCGGTGCGCATAACAGCTCATGCTCGGTTCATCCACACTGATCTCGGAACAGCCCGCTGCCACCAGATCCTCCAGCTCCTGCCGCACCAGCGGCAGCAGGGCTTCCGTCAGGGCCCAGCGGTCGGCATAATGGGCACCGGGCAGGAGACGGCCGCTCAAGGTGTAAGGTCCAGGCATACTGGCCTTCAGCGTTACGGTGGCCGCGCTTTTCCCCGCATGGAACAACCGGCTCAGGCGCTTGAATTCCTCCACCGCCCCAAGGCCCCGCGGGGCGAGCAGTTCACCGGTGACCTGGTGTTTCCCTCGCTGATCATGGGCCGGCGGACCGAAATGCCGCGGCGAGGACGATTCCAGCTCAATCCCCGCGATATATCCATAGAAGGACAGATTGAAATCAAAGCGGGTTTGTTCGCCGTCGGTGACCACATCGAGGCCGGCGGCGAGTTGATCATGCAGGGCGGTGATCACAGCATCGTCCTGGGCTTCCGCCCGGTCGGCCGACCCGAACCGGTCCAACTGCTGGGTGGCAAACTCCAGCCACCCGGGAAACGGATAGCTGCCAATAACGGAGGTGCGGAGCGGACAGGAATTCATGGGAAAACGGGTTGAGTGAAAAAGACAGGAACTGATCAGGCTCCCAGATTCTGGTAAAGTTTGGCCAGCCGCCGGCCGTGTTCGTCGTAGGCGGCTTCAAAGATTTCCGACGCGCGTTCCGCTCCCACCACATTGGCCGCGGTCAGCACTCTGGGCGGCTGTCCGGCCTGGGTCAGGCGCAGGGCCACTTCAGCTTTGATGGCATTGATCAGCAGGCAACCGCCCACCGTGGAGCCGGGCGCGACCGGCGTCTCCAATCCCTCGATCCTCACCATGGCATCTCCCACCGGGGCTCCGGTATCGAGCACCAGATCAGAGAAATCCGTCAGCTTCCGGCCATCCGCGCGTTTGCTGGTGCTGGCCTGGAGGTGGGCCAGACTGACAATGGAAACCACCCGCACCCCGCGCTTATGGAATTCCTCCGCCATCTCCACCGGCACAATATTGCATCCACCCGAGGAGATCACCAAAGCGGTATCCGTGTCCGCCAGATCAAAGTTGCGCAGGATGCGGGCGGCGAAGCCACTGACATTTTCGAGGAACATCGCCTGCCGCTGGCCGTTAGCGCCCACCACCAGATTGTGGAAGGAGAGCGACAACTCCACGATGGGATTGAATCCCGGAAAGGAACCATACCGGGGCCACATTTCCTCCACCATGATGCGGCTATGGCCGGAGCCAAACACGTGAACCATCCGGCCAGCAAGGATGGTCTGGGCGAACCAATCCGCGGCCTTTCCAATTTGAGGCAGTTGTTGTTCGACGGTGTCCACGAGGGCCCGGGTGAGGCCAAGATACGTTGCTGCGGGGGAGGAGTTATTCATGGGAAAGGGAGGAACTTTGCAAAAGGGCCTGACGGGCCGCGCCACAGGCCCCGGCTTTGTCCCCGAGGACCGCGGGAACAATCGGCAGGGGATGGCTGGCGACTTTCCACTCCATCCGCGCCACGCGTTCGCGCAATGGTTTAAACAGGGCATCACCCGCCGCGGCAATGCCTCCGCCGATCACCACCAGGGCGGGATCCAGCACATTGGAGAGGGAAACAATCCCGGCCGCGAGGGCCTGCACGGAGGTGAGCCAGAATCCGGCGGCTTCCCGGTCTCCCTCCCCGTAGGCGCAGACCAATTCGTGAGTGGTGGCAAACCGTCCGCCGGTGCGTTGCAAAATGGTCGCGTTGCCGATCGCCAATTCAAGGCTGCCGGGCGTCCCGCAAATATCCGGCGCGCCCTGCGGGTCCAGCGAGATGTGCCCGACATGACCCGCCTTGCCGGAGTGACCGCGCAGCAGATGCCCATCCACCATGGCAGCCCCGCCCACCCCAGTGCCCAGGGTGAACATCAGAATATTGCGCTGCCCCCGGGCCGCACCCTGCCAGGCTTCCCCCAGCAGCGCCGCGTGGGCATCATTCATGACCGGAACCGGCATGGCACAAGCCAGCCAAGTCTGCCAGTCGAGCCCTTCCATGCCGGGCAGCCGGTTAGGCAGCCGCGCAATCGATCGCTGGTCCGCCGCCACCAACCCCGGGGCACAGATGCCCACCGCCAAGGGCTCCCGGCCCTGACTTTCCCGCAGGCTCCCTAGGAGCTCACGGACCGTTTCCGCAAAATGCAGGGGACGTCCGGCATCGAAGGGCCGGTTCGTCTCCGAGATCATTTCGCCGGCCGGCGTCAGCACCACGGCCTTCACGCCCGTGCCCCCGATATCAATCCCGATGGCGTAAGGAGCACTCATGAATATTGCCCTTCGCTGACCGTCCACCCGCCGTCCACCGCCAACACCTGGCCGGTGATGAAGGCCGCGGCATCGGAGAGGAGAAACACCGCCGCGCCATCACAATCCGCCGGCTGTCCGATGCGGCCGCCGTCGAGGGGTTGCTTGCTCTTTACAAAATGCTGAATCGCTTCGTCATGGGCCGCCCGCTGCGCCATCGGCGTCTCCACCAGCGCTGGAGCGATGACATTGACGCGGATGTTATGCGGCGCGTAATAAGCCGCGATGGATTGGCTGAACCCGATGATGCCCGCCTTGGCCGCGGCATAGAGGTGAGTGGCAAAATAACGGGCGGAAGGCGACCATCCCAGCACCGACCCCATGTTGAGCACGACCCCGCCTGATCCCTGCGCGAGGAATTGCCGCACCGCGGCCCGGTTGGAGAGAATCAGCGAATGAAGATTAAGTTCCAGAGTGGCTCCGATGCCGTCGTCGGTGACCTCATGCAGCGGACCATCCCCAAGCTTCCGCCCGCTGCCGCCGGCCACATGATAGAGGCCATCGAACCCGCCAAAGGCTTCCCGGCACAGTGCAATGGCCTGCACCGCATGATCCGGAGAGCAGGCATCGCCCGTCAAGGCACGGCCCTTCTCCCCCAACGCCTGAGCGGCCGCGTTTGAGCTGTCAGAATTCCGTCCGGTGATGACGACCCCTTTCGCCCCCGCCGCGAGGCAGGCCTGGGCCGCAGACCAACCGAGGCCGGTGGTGCCGCCAATAATGACCAAGGCCTTGCCTGCCAGGGCGGGGGAATGATCCCGCCCGGGGATTGACGATGGGGTTTCCTCGGACATGAACCATTTCCCTATCTGCCCCCGCGCCGGGGTCAACTTTAAACGCGTTCCTCCCGGCGGGAATTCCTGATCTGCCGGGATTCCGAGAGTCACCGCTACCGCACCAACCACGCCAGCAGATCCGCCAGTTCCTGATCGCTCAATCCTTCCTCGACTCCCGTGGGCATCAGCGACGCGGCATCCCGTTCCACGCGGGCGATGTCGCGCCGGGGCACCACCAATTCCTGTCCCGCCGGCAGGATCAGACGCACCTCCTCCGGGCTTTCCATCGTCGTGACACCTGCGGAAACGGTGCCGTTTTTCAAAGTCAGGGTGGTCCGGGCATACTGGGGAGCCACCTCGCGGTCCGGGTCCAGAATCGCCAGCAGCAACAGAGGTTTTCCTTTGTTCCGGAAACTGGCGCGGTCCGGCCCGGGAGCAGGGCCGGGGCCACCATCCTGATGGCACATGGCACAACGCTGCTGGAACACCAACGCCCCCCGCTCCGCCCCGCCTGGCAGAGTCAGGACCGCCTGACGCTGCGCAATCACCGCGGTGCGGTCGCGCAAAGGGGCCGGCAACAACTCCGTTGCCAGCGCCTTCGTCGCGGCCGTTCCCCCTGCCCTCCAAGCAGCGGCGAGGGCCGGTGGAATGTCCCCGGGGCGCAGGACACCCTGACGGATCTTCTCCAACAGCAGACCTGGCCCATCCGGACGCTCCGCCAAAGCGGCGACCACTTCCGACCGCAGGATTCCTGACAATTCCGGCCACTGCTCCAGCAGCCCGGTTGCTGCCTGCGGCACGAGACGCAGCGCCAGCACGCGCACCGCTTCCGGTTCCCTGACCTGACCTGCCAGCGCCCCCACCGGTCCGGCACCGGCGCGGGACAGTATCTTCAAGGCATCCAGCCTTTGCGGCGCCGCGCTGCCCGTTTGTTGGAGCAGCGATTCCAGCGACTCCTTCAAGGTATCAGGCGGCGGGATTTTCAGCCGGCCGGCCAGATTGAGCGACTCCGCCAGCGTCAGACCAGGCAGGCACCGCCGATGGAACTCCTGTGCTTCCGCCATGTTCTTCAAGGAAGCCAATAACGTGGCCGCCGCCCGCCCTGAGGGACTCCCCGCTTCCTTCCACCAGCGGGCCCACCGCTCCGGCCGGTCCGCTTCCGGCGTTCCGGTGATTTCCTGCAATAACGGATGTGGAGCCGGCCGCGCGGCCACTTCCGGCTGCAGGGCCTTCACCCGCCAGATGCGTCCGCGGTCGTTGCCGCTGTTCAGATCCATCCGGGCTTTCAGATTGGCCGGGAGGGAATCGGGATGTTCTATGTATTCGCGATAAAAATCCGCAATCAGCAACGATCCATCTGGCGCGGTGGTGAAGGCCACGGGGCGGAACCAGGTGTCGGCGCTGGCGAGTAACTCCCGGGCCTTCTCTTCCGCCGGACGCACCGCCACCGGGCCGTTCACCGTTTCCCGGAAGGTCTTGCGGTGCACCAGATTGCTGCCGCAGTCGGCAATGATGGCGTCCTGCCGCCACAGATGAATCCCGGACGCCGAAGTGAAATACCCTGACGCTTTTCCTCCACCCTCCACCAGTCCCGGCACCAGCCCGGAGGCCCGCCAGTTGGTGCGCAGCACCCGCCACGGTTCGTCAGGACTGAGCCGGAACACGGGTGCCGCCGGACCATCCTCCGCAATATCCACCAGCTCCGCCGGGGTTGGCAGATACCCGCCCCGACGCACCGGGGCAATCCACTGGATGTGATGGCTGTTGCTGCAGACAAACCGCCGCCCCCACGCATCAAACGTCAGGCCGAACTGGCCTCCGCCGGGTTCCTCCCGGAAATCCAGAGTGGCAGGATCAATCGAAAAATCCCGTCCCCTGACGGAAACCCCGGAGCCTGCCGGAGCATCAGGGCGGCGCACCACGCCTCCATTCGCAGCGGCGGCGCCGTAGATCCGGCCATCCGGTCCCGGCGTCAGGCTATTCACGAGGGCCTGCACATTCAGCCGCGCGGTGCCTTCACCAAATCCGGTGAAAATCTTCTCCTGCACCTCTGCGATGCCATCGCCGTCGGCATCGCGCAGCCTCCAGAGGTCGGGCGAAGCCGCCACATAAACCACGCCTTGATGCCAGCAGACTGAAGTCGCCCAGGCCAGGCCTTCCATAAACACCGTGGCCGATTCGAAGACGCCATCGCCATCGCGATCCACCAGCTTGCGGATGCGCGACAACTTCTCGTCCCGGCGCTCGGAATAGTCCCGCATCTCCGCCACATACAGCGCACCCCGGTCATCAAAACTCAGCGCGACCGGGTCCACCACCTGAGGTTCGATGGCGGCGGCGGAGATGGTGAATCCCGGCGACATTTGAAACGCGGCCAGCGCCTGCGCCGGGGACAGGGCCGGCAACCGCGGCAGGTCCGGCACCGCAGGCCCGTCCACGGCACGAGCCGCCGCTGTCAGGAAAAGGAACAAAACCAATCGCATGCGGTCCTCAACGCCGGTGGCCCGCCCCGCTTGTCACCACACGCGTCGTTCCCCCGGCCCTCCCGTCCGGGTGTTTTCCCGCAAGGACCCCCGGCGGCGGGGCGTTCTGGTTTTCATGCTCCGCTGTTTCCTGACCCTCCTGTTCTGCACCGGCCTTTCCCTGGCGAATGCCGTGGCCGGGCCGCTCCGGGCGGCGGTGTTTGATTGTGACGTCACCCCCGCTCCCGGCAGCCTGCTGGTCTATGACCCCATGATCCGCGCCGGGGAGTTGGGCCTGCGCTGCCGCGGCGTGGTCCTGATCGGCAAGGAAGCCCCCATCGTGCTCTGCGCGGTCGATTGGATCGGCATCGCCAACGAAGGCTTCACGGAATTCCGCGAGGCAATTGCCCAGGCCGCCGGCACCGAGCCCCAGCGCGTCGCGCTGCATTCCCTGCATCAGCACGATTCCCCGATCTGCGATTACACCACCGAACGCATCCTGCGGGAAACCGGTGCCGATCCCGGTCCCTTCCGGGCGGAGATCACCCGCCCGCTGATTCAAAGAGTGGCCGACACCATCCGCGCCGCCCTGCCCGGAGCGGTCGACGTGACCCACCTCGGCTGGGGCGAAGCCGCAGTCCAGGAAGTCGCCAGCAACCGCCGGGTCTTTGATGCCGCGGGAAAATTCATTGGCCAGCGTTTCACCGCCTGCAAAGATCCCGTGCTGCGCGCTGCCCCGGAGGGTCTGATCGATCCCCTGATCAAGGTCCTCAGTCTGTGGAAAGGCGACCAGCCGGTGGCCGTGCTCAGTTATTTTGCCACCCACCCGCAAAGTTATTACCGCACCGGAGTAGCCAATCCTGACTTTCCTGGAATCGCCCGGTTTCTCCGCGGACAGTCGGTGCCCGCCGGCCTCCACGTCCATTTCTGCGGGGCCGGAGGCAATATCGGGGCTGGAAAATACAACGATGGCGCCCCGGAAAACCGCACCGTGCTCGCCCAGCGCCTCGCCGATGGCATGACCCGCGCCTTTGCCTCCACCAAAAAGGAAACGGTCACCGCGGAGGACGCCGGATGGGACATGGTGCCGGTGGAACTCCCCGCCAACCCGGCCTTGGACGAAGAGGCCCTGGAAATGGCCCTGCTGGCTGGAAAAGGACGGCCGGACGGCATCCTCGGCACGGCGATGCAGCTGGCCTGGCTGCGCAGTTCCCATAAAATCGAAGTCAGCTGCCTCCGCCTCGGTTCGACCCGCGTGCTGCATCTGCCGGGCGAGCTGTTTGTCGAATATCAACTCGCCGCCGCCGCCCGCCGTCCGGACCTGCACGTGGCCATGGCGGCCTACGGCGAATATGGGCCAGGCTACATCGGCACCGCCAAGTCCTACGGTGAAGAAGGTTACGAAGTAAAACCCACTTCCTCCTTTGTGGCTCCGGAATCGGAAGCGATCCTGACGGCCGCCATCCACCAACTCCTCGGCGCTCCTCCGCGCTGAATCGCGCGATTTCTTAATTGAATCGACACGATCCTCCACTTCCCAAACCAATCCCATTTTTTCTATCCTCCTCTCTTATGTCCCGTTCCCTGCTGCTTTTCCTCGCCCTGATCCTCCCTGCCACCGCAGCGGAATACAATGGACTGTCTCCGCAGGAAGCGGTGAAAAAGATGACGGTGCCGCCGGGATTCAAAGTCGACCTCATCGCCGCCGAACCGGACATCGTTCAGCCGGTGGCCTTTACCTTTGATGCCAAAGGCCGCATCTGGGTGGTGGAAGGCAACACCTATCCCCAGCGCGCCGGGAATCCCCCGCCTGCCCGCCCAGCGGACAGCGGCGACCTTGCCAAGCCAGACGCCGCCCAGGAAAAAGACATCTTTGGCGGCAAGGACCGCGTGCTGATTTTTGAGGACAAGGACGGCAACGGGAGTTTTGAAACGCGGAAGATCTTTATCGAAAACCTGAATTTGGTCAGCGGCATCGAACTGGGCTTCGGCGGCGTGTATATCGGCGCCGCGCCCTACCTGCTTTTTGTGCCGGATGCCGATGGCGATGACAAACCGGACGCCACCCCCACCATCCTGCTGGATGGCTTTGGCTGGCAGGACACCCACGAGACGCTGAACAGTTTCATCTGGGGACCCGACGGCTGGCTCTACGGCTGCCATGGCGTCTTCACCCATAGCAATGTCGGGGCCCCCGGCACCCCGGCCAAGGACCGGATCCCGCTCAATTGCGCCTACTGGCGTTTCCACCCGGTCCGGAAAACCTTCGAAATCTTCGCCCACGGCACCTCCAATTCCTGGGGTTTCGACTACAACGAAAATGGCGACTGGTTCAGCGAAGCCTGCGTGATTCCCCACTTCTGGCACATCATCCAAGGCGGTTATTACCTGCGCCAGAGCAATCCCCTCGGGCACTTCAATCCCTACGTTTACAACAACCTCGAAACCATCGCCGACCACCAACACTACGCCGGTGACAATCCCCACGCCGGGAACGGCAAGTCGGACGACCTCGGCGGCGGCCACGCCCACTGCGGCCTCGCCATCTACAACGGCGACAACTTCCCGCCCGAATACCGCGGCCGCCCGCTCTTTTTCAACATCCACGGGCGGGGCATCAATCAGGAAAACCTCGTGCCCGAAGGCTCCGGTTATGTCGCCAAACACCTGCCCGATTTCCTCAAAGCCAACGACCCCTGGTTCACCGGCGTCGCCCTCAAGGTCGGCCCGGATGGCGCCGTGTATTTCATCGATTGGTACGACCCGCAAAAATGCCACAAGACCGACCCGCTGGTCTGGGACCGCGGGAATGGGCGGATCTACCGGGTAAAGTATGAATCGACGTGGAAGCCGTGGAAGGGGGATGTCGGGAAGATGAATGGAAAAAAGCTAGCGGACGGGTTGGCCTCGGATAACGGTTGGATGCAACGATCCGTTCAGAGGCGCCTCCTCGAGTGGGTGATACCGGAAAACGGGAAAACAGAAGTTCCGGACTGGTATGACAACTTCCCACCCCTTTATTTGGAGGCCCGCGCAGAGAAGCTTGGGTTGAAGTCATTCAAGGAATTTGAAAAAGATCCGAAATTTCTAACGGACTTCCTGCTGATCAACGCTGCCGCAGGAGATGGCGGGACACACGAGGACTACGACAGCAAAGCGTTTATCAACGCGATCTCCGATGCCCCGAACGGGAACCAAGTGGCGCGGATGCTGGGTGTCGCATCCAATCGTCTTAAATCTGGCATTGCCGAAGTGGCACAAGCCGCTCTCAAAAAGGCAGGGGACTCTCCAAAAGCCCGCCTCGCCCTCGCCTCCGCCCTCCAGCGCCTCCCTCTAGCCGACCGCTGGGACATCGCCGAAGCCATGATCCAGCACGGCGAAGACGCCGCAGACCACAACCTGCCGCAGATGTATTGGTATGCCATCGAACCGCTGGTGGCGGCCGATCCGGCGCGGGCGCTGGCTTTGGCGGAGAAATCGCAGATTCCTCTGGTTGCGCAAAACATCGCCCGCCGCGCTTCCGTGCTGGATGGCGGGGTGGGGCATCTGGTGAAGGCGCTGGGCAAGGAGAAGACCGGCGCGGGCGCGGTGTATCTGCTCAAGGCCGCGCTGGAAGGCTGGCGCGGCCGGGACGGTTCGCCTGCTCCGGACGGCTGGGACGGCGCTTATTCAAACATCGATGAAGTCCTGAAATCCCGCCCGGATGCCAAGGAACGCTCAGCCGAAATCCTCGACCTGCGCGAAGCCCTCGCGGTGGCCTTTGGCGACCGCCGGGCCTTCCCCCGGCTGCGCGAACTGGCGCAGGACAACAAGGCCCCGGTCGAACGCCGCCAACGCGCCCTGCAAACCCTGCTGCAGGGCAAGGACGCTGACGCCGCCGCTCTCCTGACCACCCTATTGGCCGACCCGGCGATGCGCCTCACCGCGATCCGGTCGCTCCCCGGCATTACCGGCGCCCCGGACACCCTGACAAAACCCGCCACCACCGTGCTGGCCCAGTATGCCAGCCTTTCCCCCGCGGAAAAACAAGCCGCCGTCGCCACCCTCTCCGCCCGCGCCGACTGGGCCGGGGTGCTGCTGGATGCCATCGCCGCCAAGCAGGTCCCCCGCGCGGAACTGACTTCCTTCGCGGCGCGGCAGATCGCCAACTTCGGAGACCCGGCCCTTACCGGAAAGCTGACCAAAACCTGGGGCTCCATCGCCGCTCCCGGAGGCGACAGTGCGGCCGAGATTGCGAAATTCAAAACCGTCCTGACGCCCGCCTTCCTGCGCACCGCCAACCTGCCGAATGGCCGCAGCCTCTACAATGTGACCTGCGGGACCTGCCACACCTTGTTTGGTCAGGGCCAGCAAATCGGCCCCGACCTCACCGGCTCCAACCGCGCGGACCTGGACTACGTCCTGGAAAACATCGTCAATCCCAACGGCCTGATCGGCAAGGACTACGAACTGCATCTGATCACCCTCAAGGACGGCCGCAGCGTTGCCGGCATGGTGCGCCAGGAAACCGAAAGCGCCCTCACCGTGCAGAGCCTGACCGGCAGCGACACCGTCGCCAAAAAGGATATCACCAAACACGAGACCCCCGGTTTTTCCATGATGCCGCCCGGCCAGCTCACCGCCTTTACCCCGGAGCAGCAGCGCGACCTCGTCGCCTACCTCGCCTCTCCCTCCCAGGTCCCCCTGCCCGGCGAACCCGGCGCGGAGAAATTTGTGGTGGCCAACCGCATCCCCGGCGCGCTGGAAGGCGAAGGCCTGCTGGCCACCTCCACCGGCGGAGGAACCGCCACCGCCCAGCCGATGGAAAACTTCGTGCGCGGCAACTGGAACTGGAGCGGCGGCGGCCAGCTCTGGTGGACCGGCGGCAAACCCGGCGACCGCCTCGACCTCACCCTGCCCGTCCCCGCGCCCGGCACCTACGAAGTCCAGATCGTCCTGACCAAAGCCCCGGACTACGCCATGCTGAAGTTCCTCCTCGACGGCAAGCCCCTTGACCCGGTCTTCGATGGCTTCAGCCCCCCCGGCGCCGGCGTGATCCACAGCCCCGTCCTGACCGTAGCCAAAACCGACCTCCCCGCCGGAGACCACCGCCTCACCCTCGAAATCACCGGCGCCAACCCCGAAGCCACCAAGGCCTACATGGCAGGAATCGATTATGTCTATCTGAAGCGGGTGCCTTGAACAAGCACCGGCAAGCCCTCCCAACGGAGCGCGGACTTGTAGTCCGCCCCGGAGCCTCGGCTGAGCAAAGGCACCGTGGACCAAGGTTGCCGGGGCGGACTACAAGTCCGCGTTCCATGCCTTGCCTCAGTTCATGCTATGCGCTCCGGCAGGCGCTGCTCCATGGCCAGGCTTCCGCTGAGGCCACGAGTCCGGCTTTGACGGGATTCTGATGCAGATAGCTCACTGCCTTGAGATAGTGCGCTTCGTCGCGGATGAAGCGGTCATAATAATCCTGCGCCCAAAAAGCCATCCCCGTCCGGCCCAACAGCCGGTTTGCCTCCCGGCTGGTCCAGGTTTTCCAGGACTGCAGAACCTGACCGGTCGTCCATTCCCCGAAGGTAAGGATCAGAGTATGCACATGATTCGGCATCACGCAGAATGCCTTGAGTTCGTAGCGTTGCCCGTCAAAGCAGGAGAGTGCCTCCACCATAAGGCGGGCAATCTCTGGTTGCTGTAAATAACATTCCCCTTCGCCTGAATCCTCGTAATGGGCGATACGCCGGTGCAATTCACGCCGCTGTTCCTCGAAGGCCTCATCCCCTTCAGGCTGGCTCCGCCCGTCCATCCACTTCATCTCCTTTTTCCATGCCTCGATCCGAGCCACCGGTACCGAGTCGGCCAACCGGAATGTGATCCCCTGAATCAGACCTGGCCGATCATAATGCGGCAAATACCCCCGGGAGTGCCACCCATTGTGGCAAAAAGGAAGCGCGCCGGACATCACAGGGGAGGTTGTATTAAAAGGAGCGCGGTCTTGTAATCCGCCCCAGCTACCCTGTCCACCAAAGAACCGGAGGCTTCTGTTCCCTTTTTCCAAATCCTCTGATCACCAGGTTTTAAAAGCTTACCTGCAAACCGTTCCTCAAATCGACCACTATTAAAACTGGGAAACCAAGGCATGGAGCGCGGACTTGTAGTCCGCCACGGCACCTTTGGTCCACGGTGCCTTTGCTCAGCCGATGCTCCGGGGCGGACTACAAGTCCGCGCTCCGTTGGGGCGGCCCCCCGTTCGCCAGAACCAATGGAGGGCATCGGCGGTTTTCGTGACAGGTGATTCCGGTTGAAGGAGGGACTCCGACCAGGAGCCTCCCGCGGCGGCGGATGCCGACCCTGACATTATACTTTACACCGGCCCTGGGATTTAATATTAACCACCCATGGAGGAAATCCCCCCGGCTCCACCGCCACCCCACACGCCGGCCTTCCAGCCAGTCGTTCCAGTGGTGGAGAACGATAATGAACCAGGTTACTGGAACTGGACGCGCATCGGATTCGCAGTACTGCTGATCGTCATCCTTTGGGCAGGAACACAATCAGACGGCAGAATCCCTCCCGGCGTCCGCCAAAAAGAGGCGCGAGTCATGGCCGTGGCTATCCGCGACAGTGTGGAGCAATTTCTGGCCGACTACGGCAGGCTTCCGGTTCCTGAAAAAGCAGGCAACCGGGAAGAAGATACAGATAGTGACACCTCCAGCATTGAGGGGCTGGCAACCATTTTGATCGGCACGGAATCCGACACCACACCAAGGCAAAACCTCCAAGGAGTCGATTATTTGGAGGGGATCAAACCAGCCAAACTCTCCGAGAAAGCAGGAATGCCTCACGCCTGGTCCAATGGTCTCATCATTGACGATAAAGGAATAAATTGGTATTCCATCGTCGATTCCTGGGGAAATATCTTCCGCGTGCGGCTGGACACGGATGGTGGCGGTTTTGTGGAAAACCCCGATCTCAATGGGGTCGCGGATGGTCTGACGAAAGTGAAGCAGCGGGTGATTGTCTGGTCTCCCGGCGAGGACGGGAAAGAAGAGACGTGGACCGACAACCCGAAGAGTTGGGACTGAGCGTTCGAAGATGCCATGATCCAGCCGGATCTGGTGCCATCGGTCCTCCCAAACGAAATGGCGGACCACCTGCCACCGGGGTGACCGGGCTCCTTTGGCCGGGAACGCAAAAAAAGTTTTCGCGTCTGGACGTCCGCCCGGCCGGCGCTAGTCTGCGGGCCATGAACCAGACAATGCGCGCCATGGTGGCCACCGGATTCGGTGGGCCGGAAGTCTTTGAATTGAAACAAATCCCCCGCCCCGTGCCTGGCCCCGGTCAGGTGCTGATCCGGGTGCGGGCTTCCAGTGTGAATCCGATCGATACCAAAATCCGCCGGGGAGCGCTGGCGGCGCTGGCGCCCGATCCCATGGTGCTGGGCTGTGATGCCGCGGGAGAGGTGGTGGCTTCCGGCCCCGGTAGCCCTTGGCAACCCGGCGACCGGGTCATGGCCTGCGGGGGCGGGGTGATCGGGTATCCCGGCGCCTTGGCCGAATACCAGGTCATCGATGCCACCCTCTGCGCGCCCTGCCCTGCTGGATTGAACTGGGAAACCTGCGCCGCCCTGCCCCTCGTGGGCCTGACGGCAGACGAAGGCCTGACGCGCGCCAACGTGCATGCGGGGCAACGTGTCCTGGTGCATGCTGGCACCGGGGGCGTGGGCCAGATGGCGATCCAGCTGGCCAAACAGCGCGGAGCCAAGGTGTGGGCTACCGTTTCCACTCCGGAGAAGGCCGCGATCGCCCGTGAACTGGGGGCGGATGGGGTGATTTTTTACCGGGAGCAAGCGGTCGCGGATTATGTCAGGGAAATCACCGGCGGCGCCGGGTTTGAGGTGGTTTTCGACACCGTCGGCGGAGACAATGTGGCGAAGTGTTTTGAGGCCGTCGGAGTGAGCGGGACGGTGGTCAGCATTTCCACGCGAACCACCGCTGACCTGTCGCCCCTCCATGCCAAGGGCATCTCGCTGCACGTGGTCTTCATGATCATCCCCCTGCTCTACAACCAACCCGGCCCCCGCGCCGCCCAAGGCCGGACCCTCGCCCGCATCAGCCAGTTGGCGGCTTCCGGACAAATCAAAGCACTGCTGGATCCCCACGTCTTCCCATTTGAACAGGCCGGGGCGGCACACGCCCTGCTGGAAAGCGGCAGCGCCATCGGCAAAGTCACCCTCACCGGATTCCCTGACTGACCCCGGGCCCCGACCCCACCGCCTTCATGACTGTTCTGATCCTCCGCGCCCTGCTGGGCGTTGTCTGCCTGCTGGGCCTGCTCTGGCTCTGTTCCCTAAACCGCAAGGCCATCAACTGGCGCCTGATCGGCGGTGGTTTACTGCTGCAGGTGCTGCTGGCCACGGCCTTTTTTGGAGCGCCTGGCCTCACCAAAACCATCCTCGAACCGGTAGCCTCCTTCTTCGTCAGGATCACTGATTTCTCCATGGACGGAGCCCAGCTGGTCTTTGGGAAGCTGGTGGACATTCCCACGATGGAAAAAGCCCTCGGCCCGGAAAGCGGTTTTATCTTTGCCTTCCGGGTCCTGCCCACCATCATCTTTTTTTCTGCGCTGACCTCGGCGCTCTATTACCTGGGGATTCTGCAACGGATCGTCTACGTCTTTGCCTTGGTGATGAAACGCATGATGCGGCTCTCCGGCGCGGAAAGCCTCGCGGTGGCGGGGGAAGTGTTCCTCGGCCAGACCGAGTCCGCCCTGCTGGTAAAACCTTATCTGCCGAAGATGACGCGTTCCGAAATTGCGGCCATGATGGTCGGCGGCATGGGCACCATCGCGGGAGGGGTGATGGCGGCTTATATTGCCAAGCTGGGCGGGACCAGCGACGCGGAACGCCTCAAGTTCGGCACCTGGCTGCTCTGTGCCTCGCTGATGAACGCTCCGGCCTGTATCGTCGCGGCCAAGATGCTGGTCCCCGAGACGGAGCCGATCAATGAAGACCTCACGGTGCCGAAGGAAAAGTCCGGATCGAATTTCTTCGACGCCCTTGCGGCCGGCACCACAGAAGGCCTGCACCTTGCCCTGAATGTGGGCGCCATGCTGGTGTCGTTTGTGGCCTTCGCCGCGCTCGCAAACTGGATTCTGGGAGGCATCGGCAGTGTCATCCCGGTGGGTGGCGGGCAGTCCTTGAACCAATGGATCGCGGCCGTAAGCGGCCAGGTCTTCGGTGGACTCTCCCTGCAGTCCATCTTCGGCACGGCCATGACTCCCCTCGCGTGGCTGATGGGAGTGGATTCCCCGGACCTGCTTCGTACCGGGCAGTTGCTGGGCACCAAGCTCGCCCTCAACGAATACGTGGCCTACGACCAGCTCGGCACCTTCAAAGAAGCCGCCCTGATGTCGCCACGGGCGGTATTTCTCTGCACCTTTGCGTTATGTGGTTTTGCCAACCTCGGCTCGATCGGCATCCAGTTGGGCGGCATGGCGGTGCTGGCCCCGGCGAAGCGCCCGGTTCTCGCGGAGCTCGGTATCCGCGCCCTCATCGGCGGCACCATCGCCAGTATCCTCACCGCCACCATTGCAGGGGTTTTCTTTCAAGGCTAGGAGTGACTTCTTCACGTCTGTATGAAACGCCTCCCTCTTCTGATTTGCCTGGCCTCGATCATTGGCATGGGATCAGGATGGCCCCTGCGCCGCCTCCCTCACCAGCGGGTGGCAGCAAATAAAAAGCACCGCCGCAAGGGTTGCTCCTGAAACTGACTGGAAACGCGGAGCACCTTCGGTCAGGAGATCCCGGAAGTGGCGTCCCAATCACAGGCCGCCTGAATGAGCCGGGCGTGGGTGCGGGTGCGGACGGCCAGGGAGAACTCGGAAGGCGTCTCAAAAGTCAGGGTGCAGGAGGTGCCCGACTGGTAAAGTATGACAGCTTCCGGGAGGTTCTCCACCATGGGAAGACGGCGTCGGCGGATAATGCCCGAGCGGGCGGACCGGCCTTCGATTGTCCGGCGGGAATCGCGGGAAAGCATGGCGTCCGTGGTACTGAGGCAGGATTCAGCCAGGCGGAGCGTGGCATCACGGTTCAACTCATAGGCATAGAGTCCCTGCGCGTCATAATCCTCGTGCAGGCACACCGCGAGGCGGGGGGAGAAGCCCGACATGGCTTTGCGCCATCCGGTGATGTGAGGATGGCTCGGGTGATCGAAGAACCGGTTGAGATCATTGCCCTCGCTGTCCAGGCGGATATTGAGGGACAGGCCGGCGGGATTGAAAAGGGGCACCAAGATGACATCGGCCCGCCGCAGGTAGGCGATGGAACGCTCGGCCCATTCCAACAGGCCCAGGACCGCGCCCGGTTCATCCCCGTGGACCCCGGCGCTTAGATACAGGGGACGCGCGGCAACCAGCCGGCTGGTAAGAAAATAGACGGGAAACCCGCGCACTTCATGGATCACGCTGAGCTGGAGCCGGGCGGCACGGGCCACCGCCCGCCAGCGCTGGAGGAGATGCGGCACATCATGGGCCCGGTGCCGGAATTGCCAGGCTCCATCCATCTCCGGCAACCACAGGACCGGGGTGGTTGGCCGCGAATCCCGCGAAGAACGCGGCATGGCAGTCTGGCTGGGGGGCAATCCACTTTGGTTTCCTGGGATCATTCCGCGGCGAATTGAGGATGCTGCGCCAGGTAGGCCCGGCGCGCAACCTCCCTCCCTTTTGCAAGGGGGCCGGAACTCTCTACCGCGCAAGGAACTTCCAAGACGGCGGCCTCCGCCCAGCCGGGATGCAAATCGTAAAAACGGCGGCGCAGAAAGGGTTGAAACCACCGTCCAAACTTTTGATGCAATTCCGGAATCTGCCAATCGTCGCAAGTAATCTGCTTCCGGCAATGGGCAGTCCCACAACGGCATTCCACCTGGAACCGGTGCTCATTGCCCGGATTGCTGAATAGGACGAAGGCGTAATCGTAGGTGATTTCCTCCCCGGCGGCGATGGCGCGCAAGGCGACAATCTGGAGCTGGTCCAGAAACCCCGCATTGGGCTCGCAGCTGTGATTGATGAAAAACTGGGGCATGCGCTCCAACTCCTCCTCATTGCAGGGGCAGAAGGAAAAGTGTTCGGAAATATCGATGCCGTATTCCTCCCCAAAACTGCCTATCTGGTTATGGGTCGGGATATCCACCACCGGCCCGCCCATCACCATGATCACTTCTCCAGCTTTGATGGGGGCCACGGCCATCACGCCCCGCTGGCCCGCCAGGATACTGCTGGTCCCGACCCCGATGGCAGGACACATCCACGAAAAAGGTTTCCGGTTCATATTCGATTTCAATCAATCTCCTTTCTACAAAAAGGGGGCCGGTCATGCAATCGTCCGGAAGCCTCCACAGCGATTTTTATGAACACCACCCGGAACCTACGGCCCCGGAGCAAGGGTCTTCAAGGCTTCGAGCAGTTTGTCATGGATGCCACCGAAGCCTCCATTGCTGAAGACGGCAATGCTGTCGCCGGGCTTCACGAGGGTGATGGCGCGGGCCACGATATGGTCCACATCCGCTTCCAGGAAAACCTCGCGGCCCATGGTGCCGATGGCTTCCAGGAGATGCGGAACGTCGAGACGGTCGGCCTCTGGGATCTTGTGGATATCGGCCACCGGGGCGAGGATGATCATTTCACTGGCCCCGAGCGCGAGCGCCAGTTCGTTTTGGAAAATCTTGCGGCGGGTGGTGTTGGACCGGGGCTCGAAGATGGTCAGAAGGCGGCCGCCCGGCGCGAGGTAACGGCGTTTGAGCGCCGTGGTAGTTTCCTTGATGGCGGTGGGATGGTGGCCGAAATCGTCGATGACCTTGACCCCATTGACTTCGCCCCGGAGGTCCTGCCGGCGGGCGACCCCTTTGAAGGCGGCGAGGGCGTCGGCGATTTTGGCGGGAGCCATCCCGGCGAATTCCGCATTGCAGATGGCCATGGCGGCATTGCGCACATTGTAATCCCCGTTCATGGGAAGTTTGTAACGGGTGGCGTTGATGGTGAATTCCGTGCTGTCGTCACCATAGACAATATCGGTGACACGACGGTCGTTTTCCGGGCCGAATCCGACCTTCACCACGGGAGCGTGGGAATCCTTGACCACGTCAAGGCAATTGGGGTCATCGCCATTGGCGAAAATGATGCCGTTGCGTGGCACCAGGCGCACCAGCAGCCGGAAGCTTTTTTTGATGGCCTCGAGATTTTCGAAAATGTCCGCGTGGTCGAATTCAATATTATTGATGATGACGGACTCCGGGAGGTAGTGGAGAAATTTGGACCGTTTGTCGAAAAAGGCGGTGTCGTATTCGTCGCCTTCGAGGGTGAAAAAGTCGCTTTCCGTAAAGCGGGCTCCGCCATCGAAATTGCGGGGCACCCCGCCGATCAGGTAACTCGGGTCCTTGCCGCCCTTGTGGAGCATCCAGGTGAGGAGGGAGGTGGTGGTGGTCTTTCCGTGGGTGCCGGTGACGACAAAATTCCGTTTGCCGCGCAGGAAGTATTCCTTGAGAACCTCGGGCATGGAGACGTAGCGGAGCTTCCGGTTGAGCACCTCCTCCAACTCCTCGTTGCCGCGGGAGATGGCATTTCCAACCACAATGACGTCTGCTTTTTCCGGGATATTGGCCGCACGGTAACCCCGCTCCAGTTTGATGCCCCGGCTTTCAAGGAAGGTCGAAATAGGAGGGTAAACCGCGCTGTCGCTGCCGGAAATTTTGAAGCCGCGTTCTTTCATCGCGGCGGCGACCGCGCCCATGGCGGTACCGCAGATGCCGATGAAGTGGAAGTGTTTGGGTTTGGAAGACATGGAAAAGCCGGTCGATAAAAACCCGGCATACCCCTGCCCCGCAGCATGCGCAACCCGAACCATTTTCCGGCCCGCCCCCCGTTAGGCCATAACCGGAGCCGGCGCATCCAGCACATTCCGGATGCAGCGGGCGAGGTCGTCGAGAGCGTAGGGCTTCTGGACAAAGGCGTCCGGACGGGAGCCGGTTTCCTCCGCAAAGGCGTCGAGATCAACCAGATAGCCGCTGCAGATGACGACGGGAATCCCCCGCGAAGGCCCCCGGCGCATCGCCGCAAAAGTGTCCTTGCCACTCAGACGGGGCATGGTGAGATCCATCAGGCAGAGGTGGATTCCTCCATCCATCCGGGCGAGGATTTCCAAGGCGGCCACACCATCGTCGGCGGTAATCACGTTATAGCCGAGCTTTTTAAGGAGCCCCTGGGCAACCGCGCGAACCACCATTTCATCATCCACCAGCAGGATCGTCTCCGTTCCGCCGCGGGCGGCCACGCCCGGGGCGGCCACGACCGGAGCAAGATCGGCGGGTTCCTCCACGGTGCATCGGGGAAGGAAGATGTGGAACGTGGTGCCGGTGCCAACCACGGAGTCGCAGGTGATCCAGCCCCCATGCTGCTGCACAATCCCCAAGGAGGTGGCCAGACCCAGTCCGGTGCCCTTCCCCTGTTCCTTGGTGGTGAAGAAGGGTTCAAAAATTTTGGAAAGCACCTCCGGCGGCATTCCGGAACCGTTATCGGTGACGCTGATGCGGACAAATTCCCCCTCCCGGCCCTCCGGCATGTGGATCAGCTGGTTTTCCCCCAGGTAAATGTTGCGGGTCGAAATATTGATGCGGCCCTGGCCATTCATCGCGTCACGGGCATTGACCACCATGTTCATGACCACCTGTTCGATCTGGGTGGCATCGGCCCGCAGTTTCCAACAATCCTCCTGAAGCTCGGCCGTCAGTTCGGTGCGGGGATCGAAGGTGCTGCGGATAATGTTATGCAGCTCACAGATCACCCCATTCACTTCACAATGGGTAAGCCGCAGATGGCTCAAGCGGCTGAATCCAAGGAGTTGCTTGACGATTTGGGCGGCCCGCTGTCCCGCATGACGGGCCATGGCAATACGCTCGCAGACGGACGGACTGGCGTAAGGACCGACTTCCTGCTCCATCAGGGCAATATTGCCGAGGATTGCCTGGAGCAGGTTATTGAAGTCGTGGGCGATGCCCCCGGTGAGCCGGCCCACCGCCTCCATTTTCTGGGCTTGGCGCAGTCCCATCTCAAGGCCCCTTTTCTCGGTGATGTCGCGGAAATTCCAGAGGCGGGCCACGGGGGGGCCCTCACCACGGCGGACTGGAGCAGAGTAGAGATTGACGATCCGCTTGGCGGGGCGGAGCAATTCCAGTTCGATATCAATAATCTCGTCGGAACCGGCCACCGCACGGTCCCAGACGTCGGTGAAGACTCCTGGCTCGCCAAAACACGGAGCCAACTCGTCCTTGAGGGTTGCCCAGCAGTTACCCACATGGGTCGTGAAATCGAAGCCGAAGATGGTGCTGAAAAGGGCATTGGCCGCCAGCAATTGTCCATCCGACCGGAGCAGCAGAACGGCGCTGCGGCTGGCATCAAAGGAGGCTTTGAGCTGGGCGGTCAGCACCGCGAGATCTTCCCGGCTGGTCGCCAGATCGTGAGTGCGCTGTTGCACCAACTCCTCCAACTGGTCCCGGTGCTGCTTCAACTCCCGGATCATCTCATTGAAGGAGGTGGCCAGCGCTATCATTTCGGATGGCCCACTCTCGGGCAGCCTGGTTTCAAGGTCGCCGGCCGCCACTTTGCCGGCCGCTTCGGCCGCATCGCTGATGTGGCGGGTCAGACGCCGACCCCAGAACAGGCCCCACAGGGAACAGAATAAAACGGAGAAGCCGGCGATGACGGTTTGGTGGAAAGCACTCCAGGCGGCGATGGTGACAGCTTCCCGATAAGGCAGCAGGGAGATCAGATACCAACTCTGCCCCAACATCGTCTGCTTTTCCGGCATGTGGGTGACGTCAAAGATATAACGGGCGCTGCCAATCGTCAGTTCGCCACTCGGATTGCTCAAGGGGTCGACAGGGAGGATCTCCCCAATCTGTTGGAAGACTTTACCCGCCTCGGGATGAAACAGCACTTTCCCATGCTCATCCACCAGAATGCCGTAGCCATCCTGCCCCATCCGGACGCCACTCAGGAGTTGCCAGATGCGGTCGAAACGCACTTCTCCCCGCACCACTGCCAGCACCTTGTGGCCTGCGCGGACCGGTTTGTAGACGGTGACCGACACCGGATTCCGGGGCGCCGCCCCATCGTTGTAGACCGGCAGGGTGATCTGCTCCTCCCCCCCGGCGGCCTTACGGAACCATTTGGTGCCGTCCCGCAGGAAACTGGACTGCACGTCAGTGGAATCCAGGACAAAACCATTGATGTCCACCAGCGAGATACTGGCGAAGATACTGTAGATTTTTTTGAGCCGTTGGAATTCCTCAATCTTCCGCTGCCGGCTCTCTTTGGTATCCTCCGTATCCGTGAGCACCGGATTGGTGCTGATGGAATTCAAGTCGGACTGGGCCGAAAGCATGATCCCATGGAGTCCGCGGGTGAGTTCAGCACTCAG
>CAIZWU010000032.1 GCA_903936775.1 uncultured bacterium
AGGACGATCTGCGGATCGAGGACCACTGGTGTGTCAACGGGCAGCACTACGAAAAAACCAGCAATGCCTGGCTGGCCAACATGGATGCCCATCGTGAAGAGATCTGGCCGCTTTTTGAGGAAACCTACGGCGCGGACCAAGCCAAACGCTGGTGGGCTTATTGGCGGGTGTTCTACATGGCCTGCGCGGAGCTCTGGGGCTACCAGGAAGGGAACGAGTGGATCGTGTCACACTATCGTTTCCGGAAGCCGGTGTGATAGCCGCGGGGGTGGACGAGGGTCCTCCCGAGTGGCAGCTTCATGGCCGCAGCAACCGAGGTAAAGAAACCCGGGAGGTTTCTCGTCCACTTGGTGCGTCGGTCGGCTTACGCGGCCTTTCTGACCACGTAAATGGACGCAATGCCTCCGCTGAGCGGCGTGGCTTGGCCGGTGGCGAAGCCATTCGCGGTCAGCAGGTCCACCATGGCGGGGCCGCTGGGGAATCGTTCGATGGTGCCGGAAAGGTATTCGTAGGCGGCGCGCTGGCCGGTGAGCAGGCCGGCGAGTTTGGGGAGGACCTTGTGAAGATAGAAGCGGTAGCCGCCCCTCAGGCCGGGCAGGGTCGGCAGGGAGAAATCAAGGACCACGAGGTGGCCTCCGGGCCGGGTGACGCGGGCCATTTCCTGGATGGCTTTGGGCCAGTCGGCCATGTTCCGCAAACCAAAGGCGACCGTGACCACGTCGAAGGAGGCGTCCGCAAACGGCGTCGCCATGGCATCGGCCACGAGCCATTCTGCCTGGGGGAGTTGGCGTTGGCGGGCGACGTCGAGCATGGGAGCGCTGAAGTCGGCGCCGGTGATTTTGGTGGCCGGGCTGGCCTTGGCGATGGCTTCCGCCAGATCGCCGGTGCCGGTGGCGAGGTCGAGGAGGGTAGCCGGTTTCAGGGCGGCAACCATACGGGCGACCTTCCGGCGCCATAGGATATCCGTGCCGAGGGAAAGCACGTGGTTGGTGAGCATGTAGCGGCCCGCGATTTTGGCGAAGGCGTCTTTAACGAAAACCGGGTCCTGCATGGGCGGGGAAACTACGTTCTGCACCGCACTGCCGCGCCGGGGGGAATGGTGCTCACGAGAGGACTCGAACCTCCACAGAATTACCTATATGGTCCTGAACCATACGCGTCTACCATTCCGCCACATGAGCAAATACGCCGCTAAGCGAGTAGTGAGTTTGCATGGGTTCCGGGAGGGGACAACTGGTAATTTTTCTGAATTTGCCTTCATCGGCGCGTGACCCCGGTTTGAAAGAGACAACCCGCAGCAGGCGTTTCGCTGAGAACAAGGAAGTTTTCCCCTGCGGCGGCCCCGCCGACTGCTGAAACTTCCTTTTGCACCAAGCCCACGTAGGCATTAGACTCCCCTCCTCATGAACGTTCCTCCCTTCTTCGCAATCTTCGGCCTTCAGGGTCCGGAGATGCTCCTCATCGGTGCTCTGGTGCTCCTGCTTTTTGGTGCCAAGAAGCTCCCGGAATTTGCCCGCGGCCTTGGCAAGAGCATGGGGGAATTCAAGAAGGCCCGTAATGAATTCGAGGCCGAAATCCATCGGGCCACCCTCGACGACGACAAAGACGACAAGAACAACAAAATCGGCTAATTGCCTGCAAGGCTCAGGCCGTTTTGTCGTGAACCCTTATTTTGCAGGAGGCGGTCGGTGGACCGCCTCTTTGCTTTTCCTGCTCGGAGCTGCCCTCAGCCCGGCCCAGGAAATTCCGTTGCCTCCGGAGATCCGGGTCACCTCGTGGAATCTGAAAAATTATCTGTATACCAACCGCCCGGCCCAGGAAGGGAGCAGCACCCGGCCCAAGCCGGCCCGGGAGCAACAGGCTGTGGTGTCGATTCTGTTGCGGATCCGTCCCGATATTCTCGGGGTTTGTGAAATGGGAACGGAGCAGGACCTGGCGCAGCTTCAGGAGGCACTGAAAGCCGGGGGACTGGATCTGCCGCACCGCGAACATGTGCAGGGTAATGATCCGGACCGGCATCTGGCCTTGCTGAGCCGCTACCCTATTACCACCCGGCAGCCGGTCACTGGACTCCGATACCTGTTGGACAACAACGAATTTCCGGTGCAGCGCGGATTCCTCGACGTCACGGTGGCGGTGGCTCCGGCCTACACCCTGCGCTTGGTGGGCACCCATCTGAAATCCCGCCGCGATGTGCCGGAAGCCGATCAGGCCCTGATGCGGCGTAATGAAGCCCACCTGTTGCGGCAACATCTGGATGGGGTCCTCGCGGCGGCGCCGGAGACCAATCTGTTGGTGTATGGCGACTTCAACGATACCCGCGACCAACCCGGGGTGAAGGCGGTGAAAGGGCTGCGGGGTAGTGGCGCGGCCCTCACGGAAATTGCTGCGAAGGATGATTCCGGAGAGCGGTGGACGTATTATTATCCGGAAGCGGACGAATATTCACGCATCGACTTTCTGCTGGCATCCCCCGCGCTCCTGCCGGAAGTGCGGGAGGCCCAGTCTTTCCTCTACAGCGGGAAGGATTGGCTCCAAGCCAGCGACCACCGCCCCGTCACGGCGGTGATCCAGCCCGACGACCTCGCTAAAAAGCCCCGCCCCAAACCCCGTTCAGCTCCCGCTTCCACCAACTGATTTCCGGTCATGCTCCTCGTTATCGACAATTACGACTCCTTCACCTACAACCTCGTGCAGTATTTCGGCGAGTTGGGCGCAGCTCCGCTGGTGAAGCGGAATGATGAGATCACCCTGGACGAGATCGCGGCGTTGAACCCGGAACGGATTTGCATTTCCCCCGGGCCCTGCACCCCGGCGGAAGCAGGGATCAGCAGCGACGTGATCCGGCGGTTTGCTCCCAGCCGGCCTATCCTCGGGGTGTGCCTGGGCCACCAATGCATGGGGCACGTCTATGGCGGCGATGTGGTGCGGGCGGACCGCTTGATGCACGGCAAGACGTCGATGATCCACCACGACGGCAAAGGCGTTTTCAAAGGCCTCAGCCAGCCTTTTGAAGCCACACGCTATCATTCCCTGATCGTGAAACGCGACACCTTGCCGGACGAACTTCTCATCACCGCCGAGACCGCCGAAAAGGAAATCATGGGCCTGCGCCACAAGGAATACCCGCTCCATGGCGTGCAGTTCCACCCCGAGTCCATCCTGACGGTGGAAGGAAAAAACCTGCTGAAGAATTTTCTGGAATTGTAGGAGGTGGACGGAGCTCCGGCTGGGTAGCAGAGCCTTGGTTGCTGCGGCCGGAAAGCTGGGAAACCCAGCAGGAGCTTCGTCCACCCTACTGGGCACTCGACTCGAAGGCTCCGCCTTCGACGATGCTGAGGACTTCGCCGCAGAGGTAGAGCGAGCCGCAGAGCAGGCGTCGCGGGCCCCCGGCCATTTCTGAAAGAGCAGCTTTCAGACTGGATGATTCCTGACAAGGAATTCCGGGCACAGTTTCCTGCCATGTTTTGGCTAAAGCGGCGGCCGGGATGGCCCGGGGGGAATCGACGGTGACGAAGGTCGCGCCGGAAACGATCGGAGCGAGCAGTGGCATGGAAATGGCGTGGTCCTTGCCTTCCACGGCTCCGAAAATGAGATGCGCCTTTTCGCTGCCAAATTGCTCCTGCCAGGTGGCGGCAAGCCGGGCGATGCTGTGGGGATTGTGGGCGCCGTCGATCAGCAGGCGTCCGCCCAACAGGTTTTGGAAACGGGCGGGCCAGGTGGTGGCGGCGAGGCCGGCCACAATGGCGGGCGGTTTGGGCAGGCAACCGGCGGCTTCCAGGGCGGCGAGGGCGAGGGCGGCGTTCCACTGCTGGTGTTCCCCGGCCAGCGGGAGTGGAGTGGTGGTCCACGGTTCGCTGACAAAAGTAAGGGTGGTGCCGGCCGCTGCCGCCGCTGCCCGCAGGACGGCCTCGGCTTCAGGGGGCTGGGGAGCGCTGACCACGGGCACGCCAGGCTTGATGATGCCGGCTTTTTCGGTCGCGATTTTGGCGATGGTATCCCCCAGCCATTGCTGGTGATCCATGGCGATGGGAGTGATGACGCTGACGACCGGCTTCACCGAATTGGTGGAATCGAGGCGGCCTCCCATCCCGGTTTCGAGAACCACCAGTTCGGCGCCGGCGCGGTCAAACCAGTCGAGGGCGAGGGCGAGCGTGAGTTCAAAAAAAGTGGGGTGCGGCTGCCAATCGCTGACCAACTGCCGCAGGACGGTGAGGCTTTCTGCGATTTCGGTTTCCGGCATCATCACGCCGCCGGTCTGGATGCGTTCGCGGAACTGGATGAGATGTGGTGAAGTGAAGAGGGCGGTGCGTTCGGCCCCGGCGCGGAGCACGCTTTCCATGAAGGCACAGGTGCTGCCTTTGCCGTTGGTCCCGGCGACATGCAGGAACCGTTGCCCGGTGCCGGGCAATTGCAGGGCTTTGAGCAGCTTGCGGGTGTTCTCCAGCCCCGGCTTGATGCCGAACTGCTGCACGCTGTAAAGCCAATCGAGCGCTTGCCCGTAATCCATGATCGATTAGGCCGCGCTGGTTTGGCGGCCGGGCATCAGGTAGTCGAGGAATTGCCCGAGGGTGTCCCGCAGTTTCTTGCGGGGCACAATCCGGTCGATCAACCCATGGGCGAGCATGAATTCGGCGGTCTGGAAACCGGGCGGCAATTTCTGGTGGGTGGTTTCCTTGATGACGACGGGACCGGCGAAACCGATCACCGTGCCTGGTTCGGCAAGATTGATGTCGCCGAGGGTGGCGAAGCTGGCGGTGGTGCCGCCAAAGGTCGGATGGGTCAGGACGGAGATGAAGGGGAGATTGGCTTGATGATGCAGGGCCAGCGCCCCGCTGGTTTTGGCCATCTGCATCAGGCTCAGGATGCCCTCATGCATCCGGGCACCGCCCGAGGCCGCGACAATGATGAGACCGCGTTTTTCACGGGTGGCGGTCTCAATGGCGCGGGTCAGTTTTTCCCCGACCACGCTGCCCATGCTGGCGCCTTGGAAGCGGAAGTCCATCACGCCCAAGGCGACGGGATGGCCGTGCAATTTGCCGCGTCCGGTGACAACGGCTTCATTGAGGCCGGTTTTTTTGATGCTGGCCGCGACTTTTTCGGCGTAGTTTTTGAATTCGAGCGGATTCAGGCTGCGAAGGTTTTCATCCATGGGCTGCCAGGTTCCCCCGTCGATGATGGACGCGATCCGGGTATCCGAGTCCATCGGATTGTGGTGCCCGCACTTCGGGCAGGTGCGGAGGTTTTCCACCAGATCGATTTCGTGCAGCATGGCTTTGCACGCCGGGCACTTGTGCCACTGGCCCTCCGGCATATCGGACTTCTTCTCGCCAAAAGCGGCGACGGTCAGTTTTTTGAAAAAGGACATGGCGTAAGAGGGGTTGCTACCCTGTCACCAACGCTCCGATTGACTGTCGAATCAAGCCGGAGTCTCCACGGCTGCGCTGGCCTGTAAAACAGGGTCCGCCCCGGGAATGGACGGACCCTGCCACGGAATAAACCGGGGGCCAGCTGCGATTTAGGGGATCAGCGGGAGAAGTGGAAGCTGATACCGGAGCGCGGGCGGCTGTATTCATGGCCATGGCCATAATTGCGACCGTGGCCGGAATCACGTTCATGCCCGTAGCTGTCACGTCCGTAGCTGTCGCGGCCATGCCCGTAGCTGTCGCGAGCGTGGCCGGCATAACCGCCCCGGTATTGTTGAACCCATTGATGGACTGGGCGGCCGCAGTGGTCGCGGCCGACAAAAGTATAGGTCCAGTAAACCGGCTGACCGCAGCGGTCATAAGTGACGCGGGTGCGCGTGCCGCAGCTGTCATGGCCGGCGTTGGCGGTGGTGGGGGCGAGGGCGGCGAGGCTGACAAAAGCGGCGCAGAAGAGGCTGAACAGTTTCATGGGAGTAGTCGGGCGTTAGTCGGTGGTTTGATGGGGGGAACCGCGGTGGCAGCGGCCCCGCTGCTCGTTGATTCCGCTTTCTCTGACGGACGGACGGGTCCCATATTCATGCGTGGCGCAAAAATTTTGACGCTTTCCCGCCGGACCATCCGGGCACGGCAATACTGCTGGCTATCAGTTATTCAGGCGGCCGCCCCTGCCCGCTCACGGGCGGTTCCCGCCAGTCACTTTTTCTGCTCCAGGAGCCACTTGTAGAGCTCCGGGTTGGCGTATGTCCGGGTCCACGAGTCATGGGTGACGCCTTCGTAGAGGGTAAAGCGGATGTTGCCGTCCACCTTTTTGAGCGCCTCCACCATATCAACGGAGCCCCGCACCGGCACTGCTTCATCCTTGTCACCATGAAAGGCCCAGATGGGCACTGACTTGAAACGTGACGCCGTGCCGGGATCGCCGGCGCCGCAGATGGGGACGGCGGCGGCCATCAACCCGGGATGTTCCTTGAGCAGATTCCACGTCGCAAATCCGCCCATGCTGATGCCGGTGATATAAATACGTTTGGGGTCCACCGGCTGGGAGGCCAGGGTCTGGTCGATCAGGTCCTTCACGGCCACGGTATCCCACCAGCGGCCGGTGGGGCATTGGGGGGCGATCATGAGGAAGGATTCCATTTCGGTTGAATGCCCCGCCAACCTGGGTGGGCCATGCTTTTTGACCAGCTCGAGGTCGGTGCCACGCTCCCCGGCTCCATGCAGGAAGACCAGCAGCGGCCAGCCCGCCTGGGGTTTTTCCCCTTTGGGCAGGTAAGTCCAGTAGCCCAGCTTGCCCGGAGGGCCTTGATCGCTCTTCACGTCAGCACTGGACTTGGTGAGGGTGCCGGGCACCGGCGTTTCTCCTTTAAGCGGGGCAATCATGAAGGCACAAATCGATAGGGTGGCGGGGAGCAGACGGCAGCACATCCGGGGGTCTTACGGGAAAAACGGGCGTTTGGCGAGGCTTAAAATCGGCCTGCGAAAGCCGGGGCCGGACGTTGACAGCGTCGTGCACCGCCGTTTTATATGCAGCGCATGACTTTCCGATCCCTTCTCCGTCTCCTGCCCGTGCTCGCCGTGGTGGCGCTTCCTGCCTGTGCCTCGAAGCCACAGGGGTTCACCAAAGTGAAAATCTACCGATTGAACCCGGACGCCCGTATCACGGCAGTGGACCCCAGTATCCCTTTTGAAAAGCAGTATCTGCTCCATGGAGCCGTCACCAAGGTGGATCGCGATGCCCGCAAAGGAAACTACTACACCTTTTTCTGGAAGGCGGACGACCGGACCCAGCCGGTGAAAATACGGTTTGAATACCGGCAATCCGCCACCCGCTCCGCCGTCAAACGCCAGGAAGTCGAGATTGCTGACGTGAAGCGGAATAATGTGACCCGGCTCCAGGTGACTGGTGAGGAATATCTGACGTCCGGCAAGGTGCTGGCTTGGCGTGCGGTGCTGCTGCAGGGTGGCAAGGAAATCGGTTCTACCCAGTCCTTCATGTGGCATTAGCCGATCCGGGCCGCCCGGGTGCGGCGGGGAGGCATTATCTGGTGCTGCATCTGGTGGTGCTCATCTGGGGAATCACCGCGGTCGTGGGCAAGCTGATCACGCTGGATCCGGCCGTGCTCACGGCATGGCGCACCGGCATTGCGGCGGTGGCGCTGGGAATGCTGATCCTGATCCGGAAGGAGAGGTGGCCGGGATGCCGGGATCTCGGAGTGATGCTGGCGACCGGGCTGCTGATCGGAGCCCACTGGTTTTTGTTTTTTTTGAGCGGCCGGCTGGGCACGGTGAGTGGCAGCCTGGTGGGCGCGGCTACCCTGGCGTTATGGGTGGCGCTGCTGGAACCGCTGATGCTGGCAGGCCGGCGCTGGAGTTGGGGGGAAGGTTTCCTGGCGGTGGGGGTGGCGGCCGGGGTGATGATCATTCAATTCAGCGATCATGGCCTGCTGACCGGCATCCTCGCGGCTGGCGTGGCGGCGGTGTTTTCCATCATCAACGGCCAGCTGGTGCAGCGGCACTCCGCCCTGGTGATTACCGGGGTGGAAATGTCCAGTGCCAGTGCGCTGTGCGCCGTGGGCGCGTGGCTGTTTCCACCGGCGGGCGGCCTGGTGTGGTGGCCCTCGGCTGCGGATTGGCCATGGGTGCTGGTTCTCGCGCTGGTCTGCACGGTTTTCGCCTACTCCGCCTGCGTCTGGGTGCAGCGCCGGGTTTCAGCCTTTTCCCTCGGCATGGCCAGCAATCTGGAGCCGGTATACGGCATGGCCTTGGCCCCGCTGGTCTTCGGGGCAGTGGAGCATCAACCCCTGCGGTTTTACCTGGGTTCCCTGGTGATCATCGGCTGTGTGGCGCTGCACACCGTACTGACGCAGCGGCGGCGGAAGCGCGGTCTTTGATGGCTTCAGGCTTGGCCGGCAGTGTTTCAAATGGCGGCGGCTTCTGCCGGGGCCTCCACCCATTTGCCGTGACTCCGGATCAGTTCCGTCAGGCGCTGCACCGCTTCTCCCTCGGGGATGTTGAATTCCACGGCCGTCTTGCCGACGTAGAGATTGATCTTGCCGGGAGCCCCGCCGACATAACCAAAATCGGCATCGGCCATTTCACCCGGACCGTTCACGATGCAGCCCATCACGGCAATGCGCACGCCTTTGAGATGGCCGGTGGCTTCACGGATTTTGCCGGTGGTGCTTTGCAGGTTGAACAGGGTGCGTCCACAACTGGGGCAGGCCACATAATCCGTTTTGAAAATGCGGGTGCCGGCGGCCTGGAGAATGTTATAGGCGAGGCGCAGACTGGCATTCGGCGCGGCTTCTCCTTGGATCAGCACGGCGTCGCCGATCCCATCGCAGAGCAGCGCTCCGATGTTGGTGGCCGCGGGGAGCAGGGCGTCGAGAAAGGGGCGGGTTTCGTCCGTGGAGGGGAAACAGGTGTCCTTCAGCACGATAGGATGCCGGGCGGGCACGCGGGCGGCGAGGAGGCGGTAGGAGGCGATGATGGGATGCGGCCAATCGTCCGGCAGGGTGATGGCCTGTGGTTGAGCCCGATCCCGGAGGGCGGTCAGGGCGGTTTCATCCAAGGGGCTTACCGCAAGGATGCCGCTGGTCTCGGTGAGGATTTCCGGCTGGTATTCGCCGAGTTGCTTCAGCTTGTGGGCCACCGCATTCCAAGTGGCCTGACTGTTGAAGACCCGTACCGTTTCCCCTCCGCCGAGGCCGAGCGCCTGGATCTCCACCCGCTGGCTGGCGCGGCGGGTATAGCTGAAGGGATCGTAGGAAAGGGAATCGCCCACGAGGGGCAGGGGGGGGCGGGCCGTCTCCGTGGCGATGCTCCCTGCCATGGCCTGCGCGACGGGAATTTCATACACCGCGTCTTCGGTCAGGGAGACGCGGATGGTGTCGCCGATCCCATCGCTGAGCAGTGAGCCGATCCCGATGGCGCTCTTGATGCGGCCGTCTTCGCCATCGCCGGCTTCAGTCACGCCGAGATGGATTGGATAGTTCCAGTCGCTGCCCTGGGCGTTGAGTTCCGCCACGAGGAGGCGGTAGGCCTCGATCATGACCTTGGGATTGGACGCCTTCATCGAGAAGACGAAATTATGGTAGTCCAGCGATCGGGCAATCCGTGCAAACTCCAAGGCGCTCTCCACCATGCCCCGCGGGGTGTCGCCATAGCGGTTCATGATCCGGTCGCTCAGGCTGCCATGGTTGGTCCCGATGCGCATGGCGCGGCTTTTTTCCTGACAGAGGTGCACCAGCGGAATGAAGGCCTCCTCGATGCGGGCCAGTTCGTCGGAATATTGGTCGTCGGAGTACTCGCGGACTTCGAATTTTTTCTTGTCGACGAAGTTGCCGGGATTGATGCGGACCTTCTCCACCCACTTCGCGGCCTCCATGGCGGCGTCTGGTTTGAAATGGATATCGGCCACCAGCGGCACGTCGCATCCCGCGGCCAGCAGGCCCGCTTTGATGTGTTCCAGGTTGGCCGCATAGACGCGGGTCTGGGCGGTGACGCGGACGATCTCACAACCAGCCTCCACCAGGCCCAGCGCTTCCTTGACGCAAGCATCGGTATCGCGGGTATCGCTGGTCAGCATGCTCTGCACCCGCACCGGATTGTCCCCGCCGATCGCGACCTTTCCTACCGTGACGACACGCGTTTTCCGTCGCTGATAATGATACAGATCGGGGCAGTAGCGGAGCATCGTGGAATCGTTCACAAAGGGGAGTTAAATTCCCCCGGTCCTTGGCGTGCAAGAGCGCAGTCCATGGCCCGGGGAGCCGTCGGGGCTACGGATTGGGGGTGGCTGGCGCGGCGGGCGGAGGGCCGGCAGGGGGGGCAAATTTCAATTCAATATACCGGTCGCCATTGCCCAGGCCACCCACATCCTTCAGGGTGACGAAACAGACGAAGGACAGCAGCATCAGCACGCAGGCCGTCTGGATATATTCCATGATCTTCAGGTTGGCCGTTTTGCCGCGGATCATTTCCAGCAGGGCCATGGTGATATGGCCGCCATCCAGCACGGGCAGAGGCAGCAGGTTGAAGATGGCCAGCCCGATATTCAGCATGACGCTGAAATAGAGCACCATGTTCCAGGCATACTTGTCCTGGAGGATGTTGTAATACACATTCATGATGCCCACCGGCCCGCTCATGTGCGACACGCTGATGGAACTGGGGGTCACGAGGGCGCGCAGATTGGACAGGGAGGTGGCGGCCATCTTGTAGATGAGCGCAAAGGGATTGGGTTTCTCCAAAATCACATCATCCGGATTGGAGATCATGAAATCCAAGCCGGTGGTGGGCTTCGAGAAGAAGTCCTCGGCGAATTTGTCGGTCCGGGTGGAGGTGCGTTCCGGCTTTACTGGAGTGAGGGTCAGATTCAGGGTTTCGCTGCCCCGTTTGACCTCCAGGGCCATGGGTTGGCCATTGCCTTCACGGGCCATGGATTGGACCACGGAAGCGTCCAGGACGGGTTTCCCATCAATGCCGACAATGTGGTCGCCCTTTTTCAGGCCGGCCAATTCTCCAGGACTGTTGGGTTTTACCTCGATCACCCGGTAATCAAGCGCCGGTCCGATGCCGACCATCCGGAAAGGCGGCCGCCCCCAGAGCCGGGTCCACCAGGACTCCGTTTGCCATTTTTTGTCCGCGGTGCCTTGGCCGATGGGAGCGTCCACGACGATTTTCACCGGGTTGGTGGCACCCGCGCGTTCCACTTCAAATTCCAAGGTGTCGTTTTCGCTGGAAGCGACGGCCCACTGCACACTGCCGGACGGCCCCAGGAAAGTAGTGATCGGAGTGCCATCGATTTTCAGAATCCGGTCCCCGAGGCGCAGTTCCGACTTGGCGGCGTAGCCATCCGGCAGGATGCGGCCGATGGTGGTGCTGAGCATCGCGGGGTGGGTGGGCTTGCCGAAAAAGCTGACCAGGCAGGCAAAAAACAAGGCGAGGAGGGCGCTGAAAAGCGGGCCGGCGAAGGCGACGATGATTTTGTCGATTGGTTTGATGGCGGGCAGCTTTTCGGCGGTAACGTCGTTTTTGCCCTCAATGGCCTCCATCGGAGCCATCTGCGGCAGGGCCACAAAGCCACCGATGGGCACGCACCCGAGGCCGTATTGCACCCCATTGATGGTGCGTTTCCAAATCGGTTTGCCCATCCAGATTTGAAACTTTTCCACCTTCAACCCCCGCCAGCGGGCGGCAAGGAAATGGCCCCACTCATGAACCAGAATCACAAAATTAAATACCACCAGCACCAGCAGCATGGTGCCGGCAAAACGGAGCACGGAGAGAACTTCGGTCATAAAAAGAAAAGGACGGCAGAATCGATTATCTTGAAAGAATCGGAAATATACGAATTTCCATACAGTTTACCACGGTTTTTACGGCATGCAATTGCCCGTATTGCTGAGTGAAGCGTGCTCGATGGCATCGTTTGTCATGAAATTGCGGTGGATTGAAGCGAGGGCAGGCGTATTGGCCCGGTGAATATGCTGCGCCCACCCCGCGCTTAACCTGACGTCCCTGCTTGATATGCGCTTCCTGACTCTTTTGTTCGTTGTTTTTACATTCAGTAGCTGTGCCCGCATTGCGGAACTGGAGGAGATCAAGCCCGTTTACGAGGTCACTCCCGGGCTGACCGCCACCTTCCCCAGCCACGCGCAAGCCTTCGCCCGGGCCACCAGGCTGGAACAAAAACAACCCCTGATCGCCGGGGAGCTTTATCTGGGTGCCCTCCAGGAACTGGCCGCCCAACTTGACCGCACCCCGGCCGACCTGGAAGTGCGCCGTTCCTACAATTTCGCCCTCGACCGTGTCTTCTCCCTGATCCGGGCCCACAACTACAATCCCTGGGATGCTCCCCTCCAGGTCGGCCGTTTCACCTTCACCCACAAACACGTTCCCCGCGAGCGCTGGCATCCTTCCATCTTTGAGTTCCTTCCCAACGATCAGGTCAAAGTTGAAGGAGAGTATCTCAAATACAAAGCCACCCGGGATGGCCTCGGAGCCTCCCTCGTCGCCATCGGCCGCACCCCCAAAAAGAATCCGCGCAAAACCTTCAGCCAGGACAAAACCTATTATGGCATCAGTGCTGTCGCCAGCTTCAGAGGCAATCAATGCGAGATTGCCTTCCACGACCCGCTCGAGGAGGACACCGTCAAAGTAGGGCGTCACACCTTTCCCCTCATCGCTGACTACACCACGCCCCTCGCCGTCCTGCTCACCCGCGAGCGGCCGGAGAAGCTCGGCCTGTCCCGCTTGCTTGATCCTGACAAATATGCCGAAACCGCCCGCCTGTCCCGGCTCCGCCCCTACGAAGACTCCCGCATCCCCATCCTTTTTGTCCATGGCTTGCTGGATACTCCGGCCACATGGGTCCCCATGGTCAACGCCTTGCGCATGGACCCCGTCATCCGCAAAAAATATCAGATTTGGTACTACTCCTACCCCAGTGGTTACCCTTATCCCTACTCTGCCTCCCTCCTGCGCAAGGAACTGGACCGGGTCCGCGAAGTCTTCCCCAACCACAAGCCCATCCTCTACATCGGCCATAGCATGGGCGGCATGATTGGCCGCCTCATGCTCACCGACAGTGGCGATAAAATCTGGAACGCCTACTTCCGCCAGCCGCCTGAGGAGGTTCCCATGTCCAGCCGTGAGAAAAAGCTGATGGAGGAAATGCTCATCTTCAAATCCCGCCCGGATATCGGCCGCGCCATCCTCATCTGCTCGCCCCATCGCGGGGCCAAACTCGCTGGAAACTGGGTCGGCAAACTCGGCCGCCGCCTCGTCCGCGTCCCCCAGGACATGCTGGCCGTGGGCGACGCCATCAGCAAGGTCGTCACCTTTTCCCAAGGTGGCCTCGCCTACGAAAGTCTCCCGACCAGCATCGACACCCTCACTCCCACCAACACCTTCGTCAAAGCGGTGGATACTCTCCCGCTCAGCCCCCGCATCCCCTACCACAGTATCATCGGAGACCGTGGCAAAGCCGACGCCAAAGCCAATCCCCTGGTCGGCAGCGACAGCTTCGTCGCCTACACCAGCAGCCACCTCGAAGGCGCGCAGAGCGAACTCATCATCCCTTCCAACCACAGCGGCCACCAGCACCCGGCCGGCATTGCTGAGGTCATTCGCATCCTCCATCAGCACCTGAAAAGCGGGAAACCACAGGCTTCGCAGTCCCAACCCGCGGCACAGCGCCTGGTGCGGCCACTCGCCCGGTAGCAAGGCCTTCCAAGCCTTGACTCCCTCCAAGCAAATGCCACGGCCAGGATTGCCTTGCTACAGGCCTTGTGCCATCCTCCCAAAACGTCCTGGAACCGGTGGTCCAGGAACCGCCCTCAGCGCCTGCCCGCACCGTTTCCGCCAGGGTCAGGATTTTCCGATCGCGCCCATCGGAGGAGATCACCTTGCCAAGCTAAATTTCCCGTGGCCCTAAAACAGCATGGGCGACCTGCCGGGACCTCAGCTTGGAGGGACTTCATGCTGCACCGACAGTCATCCTGTTTTGCCAGACCCGGATGGCAGCCGCCTGGAGGCATCGTCCGGGGCTGATGAAGTGCTGCCGGCTACAGCACCCCATCGTTTTCGTCCGCTTCTTCCAGGCCCAGTTGGTCACGGTAGAAAATCCCCGCCAACCGGGCTTGAGCCATCATGAAATACAATCCGGCTCCCGCTGCCAAAAGACCTCCCACCAGCGGGATACGTCCCAATACCACCTCAACCACCACGGAAATCATCAATCCGGCGAGGAGCAACCCGGCCAGCAGCAGATAACCCGGCATCGCCTTCAGGATCTTCGGCAGCACCTGCCACGGTAGCGCGTTGATCAGCTCGTTGCTGATAATAACATGCAGCATGGCCATGGGAAAATACAACACGCCCCACAAGATCCCCAGCCACACCAGCGGACTGCTCCAGATCCCGCCACCCAGCTTCCGCGCCAGCACCACGCATCCCAGCATGGGTAAAAAGGACAGCAGAAATACTCCCGCCGTGCGGACCATCGGCACGATCATTTCGCCTGCCAAATCCGAAACATCCGGCCAATCCGGCGGATCCTCATTCCAGCTCACCGTCGATTCCACAATGCTATGATAGTAGGCATTGAAATACGCCAGCCCCAATAACCACGCAATGCCCCCGAAAATCGAAAACCCGGAGGCAAATCCCAGCACCGCCGATAACGCCGCCCCGATTACCAACAAAATCCGCCCTGACCCGCGCACCGGATAACCCAGGGCATCCATCAGCGGCCTCCTCTCAGGAGTTTCAATTTCTTCAGGCATAGGCGGCAGCTTGATAAGAGGGAAAACTCAGGACTATTGCAGTCACCTCACCCTCGCGGCGACAGGGATTTCCAGTTATTTTCGTAAGTCCCTGCCCCCTGAAACTCCCTTGTTCCAAACTCCTCTGTAAAACCCGTTCCAAAGCAGGTAGATTCCATTTTCCCTCCCTGAAACTCCCCATGGCCCATTTTAAACTCGCCTCCCCCTTTGATCCCTCCGGCGACCAGGGGCAGGCCATCGAAAAACTCACCCGCTCCATCGAGGCCGGGAATACCCACCAGACCCTGCTCGGCGTCACCGGGTCCGGCAAGACGTTCACCATTGCCAATGTCATTGCAAAGACCGGCAAGCCGACGCTGGTGATTTCGCATAACAAGACCTTGGCGGCGCAGCTTTACTCGGAATTCCGCCAGTTTTTCCCGGACAATGCGGTCGAGTATTTTGTCTCCTACTTTGATTATTACCAGCCGGAGGCCTACATCCCGCGCAGCGATACCTACATCGAAAAGGACTCGTCCATCAATGATGAAATCGAGCGCCTGCGGCTGAGCACCATGAGTGCGCTGCTGACGCGGGACGATGTGATCGTGATCGCCAGTGTGTCCTGCATTTACGGCCTCGGCTCGCCGGAGGATTACGCCCAGGCGATGTTTCCGGTGCGTAAAGGGATGCTGATGGACCGGGATCATTTCCTGACGCGCCTCGTGGAAATGTTGTATGAGCGCAACGACATCTCCTTCCAGCGCGGGAAGTTCCGCGCCCGGGGCGATGTGGTCGAAGTCTGGCCGGCCTCCCTGGAAAACGAAGGCGTGCGCGTGGAGTTTTTCGGCGATGAAATCGACCGCATCAGCATCTTCGATCCGCTCACCGGCACGGTCACGAATATCATCGACGCCATCACGTTTTATCCGGCCAAGCAGTTCGTCACCGCCGCCGACAAGATGAAGGGCGCGCTGGTGAAAATCCGTGAGGAAGCCGACCTCTCGGTGGCCAAATTCGAGGAGGAAGGCAAATTCATCGAAGCTCAGCGCATCCGCCAGCGCACCGACTACGATCTCGAGATGATGCGGGAGATGGGTTTCTGCCAAGGCATCGAAAATTACAGCCGCCACCTCACTGGCCGTCCCCCCGGTGACACGCCCTACACGCTCCTCGACTTCTTCCCGGAGGACTTCCTGCTGGTGATCGATGAAAGCCACGCCACCATCCCGCAGGTCGGCGGGATGTATGAGGGCGACCACAGCCGGAAGACCACCCTCGTCGATTACGGTTTCCGCCTGCCCAGCGCCCTCGATAACCGGCCGCTGAAATTCCCTGAGTTCATGAAGCGCACCCAGCAGCGGCTTTATGTCAGCGCCACGCCTGCCAAGTTCGAGATTCAAAACAGCGTGGTGGGCAACACCGGGTTCATCCCGCACGTCAAAAAAATCGGCATCGGGGAAGGCACGCCCGAGCGGTTGCCCCGCATCTCCGGTGCCGACATTCCGGTGGAAAAATTCGACGTCAGCACGCCGGGCAAGGATCTCATCGTCGAACAGATCATCCGCCCCACCGGCCTCCTTGATCCGATCATCACGGTGAAACCGCTCAAAGGACAGATCGATGAAACCATCGAGCAATGCCGGCAGCGCGTAGAGATCGGGCAGCGCGTCCTCGTCACCACCCTGACCAAACGCACCGCCGAGGATCTTACCGACTACCTGCGCGGGGTCGGCCTGAAAGTCCGTTACATGCACAGCGACATCAACACGGTCGAACGCGTGGAAATTCTGCGGGCACTCCGGTTGGGGGAATTCGATATTCTCGTGGGCATCAACCTTCTGCGCGAAGGACTCGACCTTCCGGAGGTCTCGCTGGTCTGCATTCTTGATGCCGACAAGGAAGGTTACCTGCGCAGCGAAACCAGTCTGATTCAGACGGCGGGCCGCGCCGCCCGTCACGTCAATGGCGAGGTCGTGCTCTTTGCCGACATCATGACCAAAAGCATTCAGGCGCTGATCGGTATTTCCACCTACCGCCGCCGCAAGCAGGAGGAGTATAACCAGCTCCACAGCATCACTCCGCGCAGCACCGTGCGCCATCTGCAGGAAAGCCTGCATGCCCCGGCCGATCCCTTCGCCGAGCATAGCACCCAGCTGGCCGAAAGCGGCAGCGCCGATGACACCGCGGCGGTGATTGCGCAGCTCCAGGAGGAAATGGTCGAAGCCTCCCGCGCTTTGGAGTTCGAACGCGCGGCGCTCCTGCGCGACCAGATCAACGAATTGAAGGCCCTGGCCGCCGGCCAACCGGTGCCCAAGGGGTCCACCAAGGCCTTCAAAGCCAATTACCTCGCCAAAGCGCCGAAAAAGAGAGGGAAACGGTAGGAGCGGCCAGCCTGGGGAATTGACGGCACCACCCGGTGCGGCTAGTCTGAACGAATGACCGCCCGTCCTTCGCGCCGTTTTGCTGCCAGTTCATGGAAGTCTCACGCCGTCTCACCGGCGGAAGCGGTGCGGGCGGTCCGCAGCGGCATGCGCGCTTTTCTACACGGGGCCTCGGCGACGCCCACCTCATTGATTGAGGCCCTCTGTGCCCGTCCGGACCTTGAGGGGGTGGAGGTTTGCCATCTGCATACCGCAGGGCCTGCTCCGTTCACCGTGCCGGGAGTGGAAAAGCGGGTCCGTTCTGTTTCCTTCTTCGCCGCCGGCCCGGTGCGTGAAGCGATCGCGGCCGGCCGGGCGGATTTCGTGCCGGTTTTCCTATCAGATATTCCCGGCCTGCTGCGGGATGGGGCCATGCCCCTTGATGCGGCCTTGATCCAGGTTTCACCGCCGGACCGGCATGGGATGTGTTCCCTGGGCACCTCCGTGGATGCCGCCCGGGCCGCGGTGGATACGGCCCGGCTCATCATTGCGGAAATCAATGAGCAGATGCCCCGCACCCATGGGGCAACGATCCTCCCGTGGGAGCGCATCGATGCCTTCACCCTGACAAATCGGCCTCTCTGGGAACATCTGCCCGACCCGGAGACCCCGGAAGCGGCGCGCATCGGAGAAATCATTGCCGGACTGGTGGAGGATGGTTCCACTATCCAAACCGGGATCGGAGCCATTCCGAATGCGGTGCTGGCCCGGCTCACCAACAAAATTGACCTTGGTGTGCATACGGAAATGTTTTCGGACGGGCTGGTGCCCCTGATGCAAAACGGCGTGGTCACCAACCGTTTCAAATCGGTCCATCCGGGGCGCACCATCACCAGTTTTGTGACTGGTACGCGGCAGCTTTTTGACTTTGTGAACGACAATCCACAGGTCGAATTCCACCCCTGCGACCGCACCAACGACACCAATCTGCTCCGCAAGTTGGACCGGTTGGTTGCGGTGAACAGTGCCATTGAAGTGGACCTCACCGGACAGGTCTGCGCGGACTCCATCGGCCACCGGATTTTTTCGGGAATTGGTGGCCAGATGGACTTCCTGCGCGGGGCGGCGCTCTCACGGGGTGGCAAGCCGATCCTGGCATTTCCTTCCACCGCCAGGGGCGGCACGGTGTCGCGCATCACGTGGGAATTGGCCCCGGGGGCGGGCGTGGTCACTTCGCGGGGTCACGTCCACTGGGTGGTGACGGAATACGGGGCGGTCAACCTCCACGGCATGACTCTGCGCCAACGGGCGGACGCCCTGATCGGCCTCGCCCATCCCGATTTCCGGCAGGAGCTGCGGCGGCAACTGACCAACCCGGTGAGCAGCCAGAAAATCTCCGGGGTCTGATAACTTGCGCTTCTCAGGCCCTGCCGGTGGCATCGGCTTCGGCGAGCACGCCTTCGAGATAGCGGCGGTAGTCGGGGCTGCGGGTGGCGGCGATGACTTTTTCAAAGCCGGCCCGGTCAATGAACCCGCGGTTGAAGGCGACTTCCTCGATGCAGGCGACCTTGAGGTTTTGCTGGTGTTCGATGGTGGCGATGTAGTTCCCGGCTTCCAGCAGACTGGCCGGGGTGCCGGTGTCCAGCCAGGCGATGCCGCGTCCGAGCAGGCGGACTTCGAGCTGTCCGTCGTGGAGGTAGGCGTTGTTGAGATCGGTGATTTCCAGTTCGCCCCGGGCGCTGGGTTTTTGCTGCTTCACCCGTTCCACTACCGTTTGGTCATAAACATAGAGGCCGGGCACGGCGTAGTTGCTCTTCGGTTTTTTGGGTTTTTCCTCGATGCTGAGCACCTTTTGGTTTTTATCAAATTCCACTACGCCAAACCGTTCGGGGTCGCGCACGTGGTAACCAAACACACAGGCGCCCTGTTCGATGGCGAGGGCGGAGCGGAAGAAGTCCAGTTTACCGTAAAAAATGTTATCACCGAGGATCAGGGTGGCCCCGGCCCCGGCGAGGAATTCCTCCGCGAGCAGGAAGGCCTGGGCGATGCCTTCGGGCGCGGCCTGTTCCTGGTAGGTCAGGCTGATGCCGAGATTTTTCCCGTCGCCGAGGAGGTTTTCAAAAGCTGGGAGATCCTTCGGAGTGGAGATGATGAGGATATCCTTGATGCCGCCCAGCATGAGGGTGGACAGCGGGTAATAAATCATCGGCTTGTCGTAGATCGGGAGCAGCTGTTTGCACGCGATACGGGTGAGCGGGTCGAGCCGTGAGCCCGCTCCACCTGCGAGGATGATGCCTTTTTTAGTCATGATTGGAAAATTGCCGGACCCACCGGTCCGGGTAAAGACGAGGCGCGAGTGTAACCGGAGCCGCTGCCGAGGCAAGAGCCGGAATAGGCGTGGCAGACCTGCGGACGGCTGGGTCATTTCCGGTTCTATAAAACAGGATTTCGAATCAGGGTGAGAAATGCCGCCGGCTGTTCCGTTAAGAAAGGTCTTTGCTTGAGGCGGCGATTCCGATGGTGTTCAGCAGGGCTCTTGAACCACCGGCCACGGGCAAGGGCCAGCCCCTTTGAAATGGGAAAACCAACCCTCACATCATTTATCCAAGTGAACCATTCTATCCGCTCTATTTTTCCAGCTGCCCTGGCCGTGATGCTCACCACCTGCCCGGTGCTCCCTGCCGCAGACGATCTGTTGCTGGCTGACTTTGAAGGCACCACCTACGGCGGATGGACGGCCACCGGGGCCGCCTTTGGTCCCGGTCCGGCTCAGGGCACACTTCCCGGCCAGATGACGGTGTCCGGTTATGAGGGGAAGGGTTTGGCCAGTTCGTTTCATGGTGGTGATGACAGCACCGGGACGCTGGTTTCCCCGGAGTTCATGATCGGGCGGAAGTATCTCCGCTACCTGATCGGAGGGGGCGGCTGGGCGGGGAAGACCTGCCTGAATCTTCTGGTCGATGGGCAGATCGTGCGGACGGCCACTGGAGCCAATCTGAAGGCCGGTGGCAGTGAGGCGCTGGAAGCCACTTTCTGGGATCTTTCCGATCTGCAGGGAAAATCCGCCCGCCTCGAGATGGTGGATGAAGCCAAAGGCGGTTGGGCTCACCTGAGCGTTGACCACCTCGTGCAAACAGACACCAAGCCAGCGGTGATGATCCAAAACCCTTCCCGGGAGTTGAAAATCGAAAAGCGGTATCTGCATTTCCCTGTGAAGAATGGGGCGCCGAATCATCGCGTGGCGGTGCTGGTAAAAGGACAGGTGGTGCGCGAATTCGAGATCGCCCTGTCGGATCAGCCCGAGTGGTGGGCGCATCTCGATGCTGGAACCTGGGTGGGCGAAACGGCCACCCTCCGCGTCGATCGTCAGCCTTCGGATGCCAAGGCCCTCGGCTCCATCACTCAGGCGGACACCATTCATGCGGCGGATTCCCAGTATCGCGAGCCCTTGCGCCCCCTGGTGCATTTTTCGGCCCGCCGTGGCTGGCTGAATGATCCGAACGGGATGGTCTTCTCGCAGGGGGAATATCATCTCTTTTTCCAGCACAACCCCTATGGGTGGTCATGGGGTAACATGCATTGGGGTCATGCGGTGAGCCGCGACATGGTGCACTGGGAGGAATTGCCCATCGCCCTCTATCCGCCGCGGTATGACGACATGGCATTCTCGGGCAGTGCCGTCATCGATTCTAACAATACCAGTGGGTGGAAAACCGGGACCAACGATCTGCTGGTGGCGGCCTTCACCAGCACCGGGCGGGGAGAGTGCATCGTCCATTCCAATGACCGGGGACGCACCTGGCAGGAGTTTGAAGGCAATCCGGTGATCAAGCACCAGGGCCGTGATCCGCGGCTGCTCTGGCACGCGCCCACCCGGCAATGGGTCATGACCGTTTACACCGAGGACCGGCCTGGGGCGGGGCGGGAAAAGATCCAGGACATTGCCTTTTACACCTCGCCGGACTTGAAAAAGTGGACGTATCAGAGCCGGATTCCCGGATTCTTTGAGTGCCCTGACTTTTTTGAATTGCCGGTGGATGGCGACGCCAAAAACACCCGCTGGGTGCTTTCGGGAGCCAGCAGCGAATACCGGGTGGGCCGGTTTGATGGGAAAACCTTCCTGCCGGAAACGGCGATGTTGCCGGACCAGCGGGGGAAGGACTTTTACGCCGCACAGACTTTCAGCAATATTCCTGACAAGGATGGCCGGCGGATCCAGATCGGCTGGCTGCGGGCGGCGGCCCCGGGCATGTCCTTCAACCAGTGTATGAGCCTGCCGCAGGAACTCAGACTCATCAGCACCGCCGATGGCCCCCGTTTGTCCCGTCATCCGGTCAATGAATTGCTGACGCTGCGTCAGCCAGGCCGTCCGTTGGCCAACCTGACCCTTAAACCCGGCGACGCCAACCCGCTGGCGGAAATCACAGGCGAAGCCTTGGAAGTGCGGGCCGAATTCCAGCCTAAACCCGGAAGCGTGGTCAATTTCGAGCTGCGCGGCATCAAGGTGCGTTATGACACCGACCGCGCTGAAATCACCGTGAATGGCCACACCGCCCCGGCACCACTCCGTGGGGGCATCCAACGGATCGTGATTTATCTCGACCGCACGGCCATCGAGGTTTTCGCCAGCGATGGCCTGACTTATGTGCCCATGCCGCTGATTCCGGAACCGGACCGCCGCGGGGTGATGGCTGGAGTCGAAGGAGAATCCGTGACATTCACCAAGCTGGAGGGTTATACCCTCGGTTCCATCTGGAAATAATCCGATCCCGCCCATGAACCGCATCTTCTTCTTTGCCATCGTCTCTTCGCTGGCTGGCTTTCTTTTTGGCTTCGATACCGTGGTCATCTCCGGGGCCGAGCAGACGATTCAGAAACTCTGGAACCTGAGCCCCGGCCTGCATGGCGTGGCGATGGCCGCAGCGCTTTACGGCACGGTCCTCGGTTCAATGCTCGGCGGATGGCCCACCGACCGGTTTGGCCGCCGGCCCACCCTGCTGTGGATCGGCATTCTTTATTTTGTATCGGCGGTGTGGTCCGGTCTGGCGACGGATGTGTATTCCTTCATCATTGCCCGCTTTATCGGCGGTTTGGGGGTGGGCATTTCCACTGTGGCCGCTCCCCTGTTCATCGCGGAAATCTCGCCTCCCGACCGGCGTGGCCGGTTGGCGGGCATGTTCCAGTTCAACATCGTGCTGGGGATTCTGATCGCCTTCCTATCCAATGCCATCCTCGCCCGGATTGGCGGAGAAAACGCGTGGCGCTGGATGCTGGGAGTGGAAGCGGTTCCCGCTCTCGCCTATACCTTGCTGTGCCTGAAACTCCCTGAAAGTCCGCGTTGGCTCATCGGACGCAAAGGAGATCTGGAGGCGGGAACGGCCGTGCTCCGGCTGGTGCGGCCGGAGGCCTCCGATGAGGAAATCCTCGCCGAGGCCGGCCGGATCCAGCAGTCCAGCCGGGATGAAGTGGCGGGCGCGCGGTTCTGGACCGGGCGTCTGCGGGTGCCGATTTTGTTGGCGGTGCTCATTGCGTTTTTCAACCAGCTCTCCGGTATCAATGCGGTGCTCTATTTCGCTCCACGTATTTTTGAATTGGCGGGTCTGGAAAGCAAGGCTGCCCTGCTCCAGTCGGTCGGCATCGGGGTCACCAATCTGGTTTTCACCTTCGTCGGGCTCTGGCTGATCGACCGCCTCGGGCGGCGCACTCTGCTGACGATCGGTTCGTTTGGTTATATTATCTCGCTGGGTCTGACGGCGTGGGCTTTTTACAGCGGCAACTACGGCATCGTTCCGGTCTGCATCTTTGCTTTCATCGCGGCGCATGCGGTCGGTCAGGGTGCGGTGATCTGGGTGTTCATCTCCGAGATTTTCCCGAACCGGCACCGGGCGGAAGGCCAGGCCCTGGGTAGCTTTACGCACTGGATCTTTGCGGCGCTCCTCACCACTTTTTTCCCGAAAATGGTGACCGCCTTTGCGCCGGGGAATGTTTTCCTGTTCTTCTGCGGCATGATGGTCCTGCAGTTGATCTGGGTGAAACTGATGGTGCCCGAAACCAAAGGGGTTCCGTTGGAGGACATCCAGAAGCAGCTGGGCTTGTCCTGATAGGTGCTGGAATTCAGGCGTCGCGCAGCAGGTGGCTGAAAAGCCAGCAGAGCATGGCCGCCGACAGGACCGCGGGGATAAACGCCTCGAGGGCCATACCCCAGCCGTTTTCCCAGACGAGGAAGTTCAGCAGCGTCCCCATCACCACGGCGGTGCCGAGGAGGAAAACCGCCTGGGCGCTCAGGGCCTCGGGAGCCCGGTCCTGATCCTGCCGGATGGTTTGAAAATAATACCAGGCCAACCCGCCCACGATGAACGGAAAGAGACGGGATATTTCATGATCGAGCTGTCCCCCGTAGGCGCCCTGACTGAAGTTGTAAAAGCCGTGCAGCATCACCATGCCGCAGAAGGTGGCTAAAAAGGCTGGACCGAAGTTTTTGGGATAACGCAGGAACCGGAAAAGAGCATGGCCGGTCAATCCGGTCATGGCGAGGTGCATGAAGTTGGCGGTGAGGTAACGGCCCAGCACCGCCGAGCCGTCCGACGATTGATAATACATGATGTTCTCCTTCAGGGCGAACCCCAGACCGGTGCAGGACGCAGCCATCAGGGCCTGCGCCGGCGAACCTTTCCGGAGCAGCCACAACAGCGGGAGCAGGCACAGCAGCTTGGAGAATTCCTCCCGCAGGCCCACGCCAGCGATTTGATAGAGCAGGGCCGGGCCTGCCAGTGCGGAGTCGGACAGACCGTTCCTTGCTTCCTGCAGATCCATCAGCACCAAAGTAACCACGGTGCTGAACATGCCGAGAGGAATCCCGGCGAGGCTGAGCCACCACTGGCGGCGGGGCAGACGGCAGGCCTTGTGCAGGCTGATGAACCAGACGGTGGCTGTGAGAATGCTGAGCAGGAGGAAATCGGTTTTGTGCAGGACGGAGGCGCTGTAGGCCAGGGTTCTGCGGAGCAGGACGCGGACATCCAGTTGATGGCGGGCGGTTTCTTCTGAGAGGTGGTCCGGGACCGCATGTACCGCTTCGTAATAGGCCGGCTGGGCCAGCAGGCGGTCTGCTTCCGACGCCCAACCGCGGCTGAGGGCGAGGTCCACCGCCCGGCGGCGGGCTTCGCCCCCATCCGGGGCCGCGCCCGCGGCTTCATAGGAAGCAAGTGCGCGTTGATAGTCCAGGGAGAGGCGCTGGAGATCAGCGGCCATGGTGCGCGGCAGGCTGGGAGCCCCGGGCATCGCCAGCGACTCCATCCTCGGGATAAGATCCGGGGGCACCTTGCCGCTGATGATGGCGGCATACCATAAAACAATCGCGTCCTGCTCGGAGGCGGGCAGGGGACTCAACGCGAGCAGCCGGGGCAAGTTCAGCTGGCCGGGGTCTTCACCTTCGTCGTTTTCAGTTTCGGCGTGCTGCTGCCACAGGGCGGTGCGGCGGGCATCGGCCCGCAGTTCTCGCAGCAGGGCAGCCCGGTCCAGCGGGTCGGCTTGGAGAATTTTGCGGATTCCCTGGTTCCGCAGGTCGAGGATGCCCGGGGGAGTTTGCGGGGGAGGCCGCTGCACCCCTGCCCAGAGGGCCGTCAGGAAAAACGCGCCAAAGGTAATAAGGACCGCACGCCACAGCACAGCGGGATCGCGGCTCAAGGCATGCAGTTGGCGTCGGGAAAGGAGCATGGGAGAAACAGGACAGGAAATCCCCTGCCAGTCAACTATCGCCGGATCAGATCCCCTGAAAATCAGTTAGCCAGCGGTGGGGCGTGGGGAAGGTTCACTTCCAGTGGAAGGCCTGTAGTTTGTTCAAGGCGCGGATCACGATCAGATCGCCATCCATGGCGAGATGGGCCCAGGTGTCCGAGTCGGAGATTTGTTTTTCGGCGATCAGCTTGAACCCGGAAGGATCCGCCTGGATGAGAAAGAGGATGCCTTTTTCATCCAGGGCGAGCAGGCGTTGGCCTTGGGAAATGAGGCTCCAATATTCGCCGAACTTCCGGTCGGTCACCCAATCCTGCTGGCCGGTCGCGAGGTCCAAGCAAGTGAATTTTTTGTTCCGCAGGTGCATGAACACCTTGCCGCCGATTACCACGGGCGTGGACATGTAACCTTCCGACTTGTGCTCCCATGCCATGGTGACACCGGGACTGCCGGCGCTGCCGGACAAATCCCACGCCTGGCTCTGGCCTTGATAAGCACTGGTGAACAGCCGGTTCCCCTGGATCACCGGGGTTTGGATGTTCATCCCCCGGAAGGCCTTGATGGCCTGACTCCACAGCACTTTGCCGTCCGACGGGGCCACCCCGCACAGCTTTTCGCGGGTTTGCACCAGCAGCTGGCTCTCGCCGTTTATTTTGGCGAGGACAGGGGAGGAGAAGGCACTGTTCATCGCCGCCCCGTCATCCTCGAGGGTGCGCCAGACGATTTTGCCATTGGCTTTGTCCAGTTTGCAGAAGGCTCCACCGGCCTGGACGTAGAGGAAATTTCCGTCCACCAGCGGCGAGCAGACGAAGCCAAAGCCCGGCGCCGGTTTGTTGAATTGACTGACGAAATCCACCCGCCAGTTCTCCTTGCCCGTGGCGCCGTCGAGCGAAACCAAAACATCCCTCATCCCAGCGACGAAGAGATCCTTGCCATCCCATGCGGGCGTGCTGCGCATCCAGTCCCCATTTTTGGCCGCGAAAAAGGGCACGCCCTGATAACCTTCCCACTCAGCTGTCCACACCGTCTTTCCCGTGGCCCGGTCGACCGCATGAACCCTCTCCAATCGTTTGTCTACGCTCTCGGTCGTGAAGACGAAGCGGTCAGTGATAATCGGACCCGAATAACTGGATCCCAGCGGCACCTCCCAGGCGGGTTTCAGATTGGAAAAATCGGCCGGCCAGGCCGGGCCATGGAAAGCGCCGGTACGGTCGGGCCCGCGCCACTGCGGCCAATCTGCCCGGGCCGGGGTGAGGGGCAGGAGCAACAGGAATGCCGCTGCCGCACGGGTTACGGGAGCTGGCAAACGACGGATCAGGGAGACGCGGATAGGGTTCATGCTGGACTTATTTACGCCGCAGATTTCCCCGGTGTCACCATAATTCCTCAGCGCCGGATGACGCGGTAAAAGCGGCGTGGGGCGCTGTCCAGCAAGGGGTCCGCGACTTGTCCGGCTCCGGGTGCGGTGGTGACGACGGCGATAGTGCTGCTGGTCCCGTCCGCGGTAAAACTGCCCAGATTGTTCCAGGCTGCGGGGTCCGTCGACGGGGAGGCCTGCACTTCATAGGTGGCTCCCGTGGTGGAACGGAAGGTGATTTGCACTAGCCGGGGGGACGATGTTTTGATGTGGCTGGACAGGATTTCCAGTAGGGGCGGATCGGGCGGTGGCGGAAGATAGAAGTCTTTCACGACCGCCATGTGCTGCATGTTGAGGGCCGCGCTGTCGGTCGTCAGGGCGGGAGCAATCTCACTGATGGGGGAGTAGACCTGGGTATCGGCGACGAGACCATTGGGGAAAATCGACCTGCCGATGACGGTGGTGGTCTGGAGCGCATGCAGGCCCTTGCCGGCATAGACAGCATCGTAGGGTTTGGCCCGCGACGCGTTGGTGTTCACGTTCCCATTCCGGTCTGCAGGATGGGCAGTGCCGATCGTGACCACCTGGCCGAGGGTCCCCAGGCAGGACTCGGAGCGGTTGCCGGTATTGAAGTCGCCCCCGATCACGAGGTAGTCAGCGGCGCGGGAGCCGCCGTCCGCTGCGTAGTAGGTATTCACATAGCCCACCAGATCCTGGGCTTCGCCGTTCCGCACCGAGGCGCTGGCGGTGGGCAGATGCACGCTGACGGCGAGGAGTTCGCGGTTCCCCGGCAGGTCGATCCGGGCCCAGGCGTAATCGCGTTCGGCCACCGTGGACACCCATTGGCCGGATTCCAGAATCGGATACCGGCTGATGACGCCGTTGGGGATACCTCCGGTATTGGATTCCCGGAAGTAGGAGAACCCCCGGCCAAAGGTCTCATCCACAAACTCGCGGATATCGGCGGAGGTATTATTCAGGTAGTTGAACTCCTGGATCAGAATGACGTCGGCCAACACGCCTTTGAAGATGCGGATGCCATGGCCCGGATCATAGTCCTGCCCGTTACCGCTGGAGGTGTTGGCCGCAACGATGCGGAGGCGCTGGGCCGCCGCAGGCGTCGCCGTGGCGATCAAATACCACAGCAAAGCGAAAAGCGTGGCAGGCCGGGAAAGGGCGGTCATGGAGGAAAGAAAAATGGCGCCGGGGTCGGAATGTGGCGTGCCATCAGCACTATCCGTGCCCGGGTGGGTGCGTCAGGGCAAATGGCAAAATCGCCCGGAGTTGCCGGGATCACAGCGAGCGGATCCACTGGATGTATTCCTCCGCTCCGCCGCCGTAGCCGGACCGCAGGGCCAGTATTTTGCCGGACGGATTGGCCACCACGAGGGTAGGGAAGCCCTTGACGCCCGGAAGCTTGAGCAGGTCTTCATGGGCCGGCGAAGTGGCTTCGCCTCCGTTCGGATAGTTATAGGCTTGGAAGACTATCTCCTTCCCAGCGAAAGCGGCCCATTCCGGCTTCGAGAGCATGCCCTCTTCCATGGCCACACAAGCCGGGCACCATCCCGGTCCGGTGATCAGCAGCACCAGTTTGCGATCGAGGGTTTTGGCCTGGGCGACCAACCCAGCGACGGATTGGGGCAAATCCCCCCCCGCGCCGCCCCAGCCCTGCCGCATGGTGCGGATCACCAGAAAGGTGGCTGCAATGATGAGAACCAGTTTAACCCACGAATTCATGACGACAATTTACGCGGCATTTGCCCTCATGCACATCCATATTCTGGCTATTCAAGGCCACGGCACCGCCAGCCGGAGCCGCGTGCCTCCGCCCGGTTTGGAATCAATATCCAAGCGGCCGCCCAAGGTCCCGGCGCGCTGTTTTATCCCGGTCAGGCCTGCCGCGGACACAAGCGCGCCGGAATCAAATCCGCGGCCATCGTTCTCCAGTAGCAGGGGGAGTTGGGTAGTGTCGCGGTCAATCCTGCAGCCACGATTTATCCGGTGGAGACCGCTGTTTCTGATAGCCGACGCTACTGAAGCTGCAGTTTCAACCTTAAATATATCCGGCTTAAGCCCGCGGTATCTATTGCGGCTTGTTTCGGGCTTCCTCCCGTGACCGTCAGGGTCCTCGACGGGATACCATTGAGCGTTTCCCCAGTGCCAAGCCACGTGATGAGGTCAGGTGACCACTGCGGCGTGACCGTGATTCCCGCCGGAGCCGCCTCCGGCCAGTCGAGATACGCTTCCCCGCCACTATGCCGAAGGCTCCAAGGCGTCCCATCCGGCACTGCCGGATTGGTTCCGAAGTAAGTTTCCACAAACCCCGCCAGGCCGTCCCGGTCGGAATCGGAATCCGCCGTCGCTGCCGGAGATCCCACCATGGCCACCGTATGGTCGCCCGTGCACTGGGCGATGCGCACGAAGCGCTCTCCTGCAGCCAGCGGGGCAGTGCTCACAGCCACCGGCACGAGGCTGTTCGTCAGACTATTGTTGCCCAACCGGCCTTCAAGGTTGCCTCCCCAGGCGGCCAGGGTTCCATCTGCGCACAAGGCAAAAGCGCGCCCGCCGCCTCCCGCTACCGAGATCACGGTTTTGCCTGCCAGCAGCCCCGTAGAGATTACCGTTACCGGTGTTTCAGTGGAGAGAGCCGTCGTATTATTCCCCAACTGGCCAAAAACGTTCGCCCCCCAGGCTCCCAGCGTGCCGTCGGAACAGAGGGCCAGACTCTGGGAGCCTCCCCCGGCCAAAGCGGTAACCCGTTTCCCTGCCAGCGTTCCATCGGTAGCCACGGCTACCGGAAAAGGACTATCTACTAACGTTTTGTTGCCCAATTGGCCATAAACGTTCCGCCCCCAGGCAACTACGGTGCCGTCGGAACATAGCGCCAGACTATGGGAGCGGCCGGCTGCCACTGCCACTACAGTCCTGCCTGCCAGCACCCCTGTGGTGGAAACCGCCACGGGAGTATAACGATAAACCGTACTGGTATCCCCCAGCTGCCCATAAGTGTTATCCCCCCATGCAGCCACGGTGCCGTTCGAATACAGAAGGAGACTATGACTGTCGCCGGCGGCCACGGCAGCCACTTTTTTGCCTGCCAACCCGGCGGAATCAGTTGCCATTACCGGCGCGAGGCTGGTGCGGGGGTTATTCCGGCCGGTTGAGCTGCCCCATGCGGCTACGTTCCCATCCGAGCACAATGCCAGACTATGGGAGACTCCCGCCGCCAGCGCCACGACGGTCCGGCCCGAAAGCACACCGGTGCGGATCACGCCGGTCGGCACTTTACTGGAGATCCCACTCAAGCTCCCGCTGTTGTTGCCCAGCTCCCCATAAGTGTTAGACCCCCATGCGGCCACTGAACCGTCGGAGCACAGCGCGAGGCTATGGGAGCGGCCGGCTGCCACTGCCAGGATGCTTTTGCCCGATAGCACTCCCATGGCCAGCACGTTGGTCGTTACCAGCCGTCCGGTGGAGCTGTTATCGCCAATTTGACCGAAAGTATTCGCCCCCCAGGCCACGGCCCGGGTAGCAGCCCATTGCAGGACCAAATCATTGCCCGTACCCCCGAAATAATTGGCTATAAAACGGTAGGTAACCCCCCGGTAAATCAGCGATACCTCCTGCCCCTGCGGCAGATTGCTGAAGGTGCCGTTGATGAAGTCCAAACCTGAATTGTTCACAACTGTCAAATCCGCCCCGGTGGATGGCGCATAGTTGAGGACCGGGTAAACCGTGCTGCCCGATGCCGTAAATCCATCGGTGGCAGTGCCTATATCATCCGGCCCCGTAAACACCGGGGTCCAGGACTCAGGCAGCGCACGGAGGGCAACGATGGTGTAGGTCCGGGTGGTTGTTCCATCCTCTGCCGCCACCACCGCCTTGATGGTAGTGTGCCCATAATTCAGCGCGATAGCTCCGCTGCTGGTGCCGGAGTCCACCGCCAGGCCATTCACCCTGATCCCGTTGATGGTGCCTGCACTGGTCGGCGTGATGGCAAGCAAGGACGTGCTGCCAGGGACCACCATGCTGTAGCTCAGCGTTTCGCTGCTAAACGGAGGCACCAATGTTCCGGCGCTGGGAATGATATCCGAAAGCGCCGGAGGGGTAATGAAGGTCCGGTTGGTCCCCAGCATCAGACCAAGGGTATTGTCCTGACGCACCCGGTAATGATAGACCCGGCCCGGAGTCAGGCCGGTGATCACCGCGCTGACCGCGGTGTTGCTGCTGCCGGTGACCGGCAAGGGAGCGGCGTTGGCGGTGAAGCCGTAACCCGCGGTCGGACCGTATTCGAAAGTGACGGTGGCACTGCCCCCTCCGGCATTGACCATGCCCTGAACGGTGGTCCCGCTGGAATGGAGGAAACTGATATCTCCCGTGACGGCTGCGGGCGGAAAGGTGGCCAGAGCCAGAATGTGGCTGGCGGATGCCCCCGAAGCCAAGGCTGCCAAACGTCCTTTGGGAGGATGCGGGATGGATGTGGCCTCCACCGGTACGGCACTGTTTGCCGTGCTGTAGTTTCCGAACTGACCGTTGGCATTGCCCCCCCACGCCGCCAACGTGTCGTCGGAACACAGTGCCAAACTATGATAGACACCAGCCGAGACCATGGTCACGGTCCGGCCCGGGAGCACGCCGGCAACACTGACGACCTCCGGCGAAAAGCTGTTGGTCCCTTTATTATTACCCAACTGGCCATCGCGGCCAAATCCCCACGCCACGACCCTGCCGTCCGAGCAGAGCGCCAGATTGTGGACCAATCCCGCCGAGATCATGGCCACGGTCTTGCCTGCAAGTGCGCCGGAAGTGTCTACCAGCACCGCCACGGGGCTCTGGGCAAAACCACCATTGCCCAACTGGCCAAGCTCGTTCGATCCCCACGACGCCACCGTCCCGTCGGAACATAACGCCAGGCTGTGATACCGGCCCGCTGTCACCGCAACCACCGTTTTCCCCGAAAGCGCCGCGGAAGGATCCACCGCCAGCGGCACGCTGCTGTTTAGAGTGCTGTTATTGCCCAACTGGCCATCTTCGTTCGATCCCCATGCCGCCACCGTCCCGTCCGAACATAATGCCAGATTATGTTGCCCGCCCGCCGCCACCCCTGTCACAATTCTTCCCGAAAGCACCCCGGAAGGATCCACCGCCACCGGCACGCTGCTGCTTGCCGTGCTGTTGTTGCCCAATTCGCCGCGGTCATTCGATCCCCATGCCGCCACGGTGCCGTCTGAACATAACGCCAGACTATGGGCTTCCCCAACAGCCAACGACAGGATGGTTTTCCCGGAGAGAATCCCTCCTGAAAACACATCGACTGCTCCTGACCGGTTCGTCCGGGTGTTGTCGCCAATCTGCCCCCTGCTGTTTGCTCCCCACCCCTTGGCCGCCGTGCCGCGCCATTGAAGCACCAGGTCCCTTCCAGATCCTCCGTAATAGTTAGCCACGAAGCGGTAGGTAAAACCGGCGTAGGTCAGTCCGATCTCCTGACCCTGCGCCAGATTGCCGAAAGTGCCCTCGATGAAGGCCGGTCCGGTGTTCTTCACCACGATCAACCGGGCGGCGGTGGAGGGATCGAAGTTGAGGGTAATTTCCACCGTTTCCCCAGCGGCGGCGAACCCGTTGGCCGTCAAACCCACATCGCCCGGCGCGTTGAAAGCGACCTGCACGGCGGCGGTGGCGGAGTGCAGTCCCGTCAGCAGGGCCACGAAAAGAACCATGAAAACGGTGAGGCTGGAGCGGGGCGGTACAGGGCTTTAGTGGTTGGATATGGGACAGGCAGGATAACTTGAGCTTCTATCAAGATCAACGAAATTCCGCCTTCAAATGAACCATTCGGATCAGGGCCAGGGCACTGCCAACCTCAACCGCGTGCCTGCACCAGGCCTGGAGATGATATCCAAGCGGCCGCCCAACGTCTCGGCGCGCTGTTTCATCCCGGTCAGGCCTGCCCCGGACACCAGCGCGCCGGGATCAAATCCGCGGCCATCGTCTTCCAGTTCGAGAGTGAATTGGGTGGCATCGCCTCCGAGCCTAACCGCGGCCCGGCCGGCCGAGGCATGGCGCATCAGGTTGTGCAGTGCTTCCTTGAAAACCAATAATACCTGGCGCTTGAATTCCAAGGGCAGCGCCCGGCCCTGCACCGCCGGGTCCACCGTGAATTCATGCGGCACCGCGGCCAGCATGGATGCCGCCGTTTCCCGCAACCGCTGTGCCAGATCACCCAGGGTCCGTGTTTCGGGCCGGATCAGCCAGACGATGTCCCGCAGGCTCTCCGTGACCTCGCGCGACAGGTGATTGATTTCGGAAAAATCCTGACGTGCCTCTTCGGGGTGGGATTGTTTGGCCCCGGCCATCTGACTGAGCAGCGCGATGGTTCCCAGCCCGCTGCCGATTTCATCATGCACATCGCGGGCAATGCGTTGGCGCAGCGCCTCCAGTTCGCGTCGCCGCTCCCGGTGGTTCCGCCGCAGGGCCCAGCCGGAGACCAGTGCCAACAGGCAGGCGATGCCCAGGACCCAGGCGGTAATGCGGGCGATGATGCGGCGGGTCAGGTCCTGACGCAGTTCAGGGAGCGCCGCCAGACGCACTTCCTGCTGTCTCCGTTGCTCCAGTCCATCCAGATAGGCCGGCCAGGAGGCCACTTGGCGTTGGCTGGTGAAGCCATCGGTCAAAAAGCGCGCCGCCCAACGGGGCGTTTCCCGGCTGTCCGCCGCTGTCACCGGCTGGTCCGCCGCCACGTTTTTCCCGCCACTGAATACCTCCAGTTCCGCCAGTGCGAGGAGATAATCATTGAACCGTTCGCTGAGCTTGAGAGCAGTTAGCCTGACATACCGGAAGGAGGTGCCTGCCACGGGTTGCACCACCGGGTTTTCGTAGGGATTGGCAAAATCGAACTTCGTCCACTCTCCCAAAACCACCGGCTGGTTGAAAGCCGCATCGGCCGACGCCTCCAGCCTCCAGCGCACCGGGAAACCAAACCCCCGCCGGGCAGGAAACTCCACCGCCCGCGCGGGGAACAGCCGCACTTCATCCACCGGCCACTCCCGGCCCAGATCCACCTGGACCCACTTGGGCACCTGAGGGCTGCGTTCGGCCAAGCTTTGAAACCCCTCGGAAATGGAGGGCAGGATCCCGCTTGGGGCGCCCACCACACTCACACTGTCCACCAAATTCAGCACCGACCAATTCCTCGGGGTCTCGTCCGTATCGGTCACCCGGATCGCCTCGCGCGGGAGCCCTGCCGCCAGATTCCGCGTTCCCTGCAGCACCATCAATTCACCCAGCGCCAACAGGCTGCGGCCATGGCGTTCCCAAAGTTTGACGGCCGTTACCCTGACATAACGGGCGCTGATGCCTTCATCCAATTCCACCGAGACCGGCCACGGCCCGGGATTGGGGAAATCCGTGCCGGTTTGGTCGGCCACCAGCACCGCATCCTCGAACGAAGGTTCGTCGGCCACTTCCACCCGCCACCGGACCGGAAATCCGTAACCTGCGCCCGGAGCGGCATCGACCGCAAAATCGGCCGGGATCAGCACCACCCGGTCGATCTGTTGTTTCGATCCGAGATCCAGCCGGATCAGCCGGGTGGGAGGCAAGCGGTCGCCGCCACCCGCCTGCGGGCGGGGATTGCGCCGGACGGGCGCTGGTTTACTGGAATAGCCAATCCGTTCGGACTGCTGATCTGGAAACATGGCGGGCAGTCCTGCCATCTCCTGCTTCAGGCGTCCTTCCTCCTGCTCCAGTCCACGCAGTTCCGCACTGAACCATTCGGTCACCCCTCCTTCATGGTCCGTGCCGCCACAGCCCGCCAGCACCGCCGCCGCCAGCAGTAGCGCTGCGGCGTGGGAGGAGGTAGGTCGCCGCACTTGGATCATGGAACGGCATCATGATGGAGTAATTGCCGGAATGAAATACCGGAACGGGTCACTGGCGTTTCACGGCATAGCCCGAGAGGTCGTAGCTGAATTGACTGGCCGGAATGGCCGGATTCTCCTGCAACCCGGTCACGGTATTATTGATCCACGATCCATCCCGCAGGTGAATCTGCATCGCCCCGAGGCGGCGGGTTTGCTGGTTCAGCGACAGCACCAGCTTCCGCACCGCAAAAGAACTGCCCTCGCCCGCCGGCTTCACTTCCACCGTGTCCCAGCCGTCCGCACTGGTGATTTCCGTCACTTCAAAACGCCGCTGGAAGTCCTCAAGATTTGCCGGGAAGCCCGCCCTTAAAAAGGCGATGCCCTGACCCGCATCCTCCCGTTCCACGGCGGCTTTGGAAAAAACTTCGGCCGTTTTTTTCATGGGATAAATCACCGAAAACTCGTCTGCTGGATTCATCACTGCCACCAGTTTCGGCGGATCACCGGCCTGCCAGCGGAAGGCCCCGTCCCGGACAAACCAGAACCGCCCTGCACTCTCCAAGGGCTTTTTGACCGTCCGCAGATGGCGCTCCTGTTTGATATCCACGATCAAACTCTTCACTCCCGCCTGCTGGGCAATCCAAGCCTTCACGGGAGTCAGATCCGGAGCTGCCAAGGCCTGGGCGCCCAGGGCGGACATCATTCCGGCAACCATCAAATATTTTACAAACTGACCTGTCATACTTCTTTCCCTACGCTGTCACCCTGCAAAAGAAAACGCCCAATTCCCGCTTCCCGAGGCGGCCTGGCCAACGAATTCGCGTTCCCCAGGGAACGCCGTCCGCTCTATGATCAGCGATCACCTGAAGCATCTCCAGGACAGCCTCACTCCGGTTAACCATGGCCATTGTGGAAGGCCGGCTGCGAGTGTTGGGGGGATGCCGTTCTTAAACTTGCCAGTCTTCCAGCATCAGTCCAGGAACCCGCTGGAACTCCTTGGTATGGTGCGTGACCAGAACCATTCCCAGCGCCAGCGCCTGGCCTGCCAGCATCAGATCGTAGGGCCCGATCATTTGACCGGTTTGTTCCAGATGCCAGCGGGTCTCCGCCGTTCGTTTGGCGGCTTCCTCGTCGAACGGAATCAGAGACATCGGCTGGATCAAACGATCCACCTTTACCTGCTCTATCGCAGGCTGGCGGCAACGCACGATTCCAGATTGCAGTTCATACAAACTCACCGTGGAGACCCCACAATCGTACGGGACATGGCTGCGAAACCGCTCCTGCACCAAGGGATTCCCCTTCATGGCTGCGATGCAGACGTTCGTATCAAGCAGATAAATCATGCGCCAAAATCCGAAATGGGTGGCGTGGTTCCCTGATCAGGCCGGGTAAAAGCTTCGTCCTTCACGATGATGGAGTCGAAGTAACCTTCGGGCCACGCCGTTTCGCTGATAGGCTCAATCAGTACCCCCGTGCCGAGGCGGCGGATCGAAACCTCCTTGCCAGGCAGGCGGAATTCCTTGGGTAGCCGCACCGCCTGGCTGCGGCCATTCAGGAAAAGGGTGGTTGTCATAGGCTGGTATATACCATGGAAATGAGCGAAATCAAGCAGGCGTAGGCTTGCCCGGCGGATATGATCTTGGTTTGCAGGGGAGTGGCGCCCCATGGCAGGACCGCTCACCGTTTGAAACGGGTATCAAAGCGAAGATGTTGACAGATCTGTATACACAACCCTATACTGCGGTATGGCGACGACCGTAAGAATATCCCCCCACAGCCACCATCTTCTCGGTGAATTGTCCCGGGTAACCGGTTCCCCCATGACGGAAATTCTGGATGCAGCCTTGGAAGGCTACCGCAGGCAGCGCCTCTTGGATCAGGCAAATGCGGCCTACCAAGTCCTCGCCACGGACGCTCCGGCTTGGGATGCCTACCGCCAGGAAGTCGAGTCCTTGGATGCCACGGCTTCCGACGGTTTGAAAAAACTCAAAGTCTGACCGATGCCGCCTTCCCACCCGAGTCCTGGCCGGGGCGAGATTTGGTTGGCAGACCTGAATCCCGTCAGGGGTCACGGGCAAGCCGGCCGTCGACCGGTCCTCATCGTTTCCGTCAATCCCTTCAACCAGGGCCGCGCCGATCTCGTCATCGTCATTCCCATCACTTCCACGCTCAGTCCGATCCCTTTTCACATCACCGTCCAACCTCCCGAAGGCGGCCTGACCAACGCCTCCGCCCTCCTCTGCGAAGCCGTCCGCTCCATCAGCAAAGACCGCCTGATCGAACGCTGGGGCAGCGTGACTCCGGCGACCATGGCCATCGTGGAAGACCGGCTGCGGGTGCTGATGGGGTTGTGAGGATTCCCCCAGCCAGTCACTGGGTCAAACCAGTCTGGAAGCCCCGGCCAGCCCTGCTCCATCTTTCGCTCAAATCCCTTCGCGATATTCCTTTGGGCGGCGATACCAATACAAAGGTCTCTTGCTGGCATGGCCGATGGCGATGACGACGATCTGCTCCTTCCAAATCATGTAAGCGACATAGTGGCGTTTGAATCGGATCAGATTTCTGCGGCGGACGCCAAAACGCCGGAGGCGACTGGATTCAGGGTTTTGCGAAATCCTGAGCAGCGCCTGCCGGAGGCGTGCCTCAAAATCCAAAGCCAAGTCATCGTCTTCCAGAGCCAGGTAAAGATAAGCCTGCCGGGCCTCCTCGCGGGCTGCCGGATGGTAGGCTATCGTCATTCTGCCTTAGCCATTTTCAAGCTCCGGACTTCAGCCCGGGCCTCCTCGAACACACTCATGAATTGCGCGTGATCCAACAAGGTAACCTTCCCGCATTCAATGCCTTCAATGCGACTTTTGATTTCCCCGTCCCATGCAGCTTCTACGGCGGCAGCGTCTCCGGTTTCGCCATCGGAAGGATCAAAATCCAAGGCGGCGGCAAGAATTTCCCGCTCGTTGGAGGAAAGGAATTTTGCTTCGCTGAGGAGGCGTTCAAGAGTAGCGCTCATAAAGCAGGATATAGGCGATGAGCCGGGTTGTCCAGCCCGGTGGGCCGGCAAAGTCAATCGCCAAGGGGAAAAGAACAGATATTCTCGAGATTGTTGTAAAGTGCCGGAATCAATACCAGATGCGCCAAGCAATGGAAATCAGCAGCGCCAGTCCCCATAGAGGGAGCAAAGCCTGTGGGGGCAAGAAAAATGAAATGAGCAATGTGGCCAGCCAGATGGGCCAGGTTTTCCACATGGGCGGGAGTAATGCGGTCCTCACGTTTCCAGCCAATTGATCAAATGCGCCTCCTTCCTGTTGTGCCATCTCTCTCATGATGGGCACGAATTTGTGATCTTTCGCTTCGGATGCAGCCAGGATGATGGCACGCCGCACTTCAAGATTATCATCCGATCGCCGACGCTCCAGCCACTCGGCATCACTGACAGTGAACCCGCATTTGCCCCAAAAATAGATACCATTGCGGCGTAGGTCCACATTGGAGGAATCGATCAAAGGGAGCAGATCCCCTTTGGTCATCACCTTGGCATCGCTAATCAGGCAGCCTGCCTGAAAAGCCACCCTATCGTTGTCATGGTGAAGCAGGAGCCGTGCTTTGGCTTCCCACCGGGAAACGGGAAAATCGGGCATCGTGCGCAAGGCCCCCATGACAACTCCGGAATAAGGATCATCCAACTGCCGGAAAATATGTTCCTCCAAAGCAGTCAACCGATGCCGGTGGGCTGCTCCGCAGGCTGCCCTCCTCACTTCCTCGCTGAAATGCGAAAAAGCAGCCGCTACTGCCGGTGTAAACCTTGATTCAAACTGAGGACATCTCCGGAGACTTATCAGGACGGCTTCCAGCTCAAAGGGCGTCACTTTCGGACTTTGGGCGATTTCCCAAAGTCTTTCGCAGGACCCCGGCATGCTTTCCTGGAACCCTCCGCTTTGCCATCCCGCTACCATTTCATCGAGCCATCTTTCAAACCAGGACAAAAAGCCTGCATCCCAGGTAAAGACCGGGCCGCCATCCATCTCTTCATCAAGATGGACAACCCGTCCCTTGAACTCACCCTTGAGCACCAGATGCACGCTCTTGCCGCACCCTTCGGTCATAATCGGAAGCGTGCCCTGGAGAAACGGATCCCAGTCAAAATCAATTCTTTCATTCTCAGGGGCCACGCATTCCGGCATGCCTGGCCACATTTTTGTGGTCCCTTCCTCATAGCGCCGGATGCTTTCCTCGAAGCGATATATCCCATATGGAGGGCCGACTCCGCCATTACTGAGATGCAGCAGGAAATCGCGGTAATCCTGCGGCAACCGCAGGTTGTGAAGCGTTTCAAAAGCAACGATTTCAGATTCGGGAACCGTCGGATTCAGTTTGAATTTGCTGCCACTCCACCATTCCTTGCCACGGGACAATTTTCTGGCAGGTGCCAGCTTTTCCCGGATTCGAGAAACGGCATCGATTTCAAGGCTCATGCCTATAGGATAGGACAGCAGGATCTGCTGCTCAATACCGATTCGAGGGCGGACTAAAACAGAAAATACCGCTGCGCCATCGGGAGCACGCTGGCGGGTTCGCAGCGGAGTTCGCGGCCGTCGGCTTTGACGGTGTAGGTGTCGGGATCAACCTCGATTTTCGGAAGATAATTGTTCCAGAGCATGTCGTGCTTGGTGACGTGTCGGCAGGAGTGGACGGTGCTCAGGGTCTTGCCGAGGCCGAGTTGTTGGGCGCTGGACAGACCGGCGGCGCTGACAAAAGTGAGGGAAGTGCGGTATTTGGCGCGGCCGTGGGCGGCAAATTGCGGCCGGTAGAACATGGGCTGCGGCGTGGGAATACTGGCGTTGGGGTCGCCCATGTTGGCCATGGCGATCAGGCCTCCCTTTAAAATGACCTCGGGTTTGACTCCGAAAAAGGCGGGTTTCCAGACCACCAGATCGGCCAGTTTGCCGACTTCAATACTGCCGACCTCGTGGGCGATGCCGTGGGTGCGGGCGGGGTTGATGGTGTACTTGGAAATGTAGCGGAGGGCGCGGAAGTTGTCGGCAGGGCGGCTGGAAGAACCGTCGATAGCGCCGAACTGGGTCTTCATCTTGTGCGCAGTCTGCCAGGTGCGGGTGATGACTTCGCCGATGCGGCCCATCGCCTGGCTGTCGCTGGACATCATGGAGATGGCTCCGAGGTCGTGCAGCAGATCCTCGGCGGCGATGGTTTCGGGACGGATGCGGCTTTCCGCGAAGGCGACATCCTCCGGGATTTTACTGTCCAGGTGATGGCAGACCATCAGCATGTCGAGATGCTCGTCGATGGTGTTCACCGTGAACGGCCGCGTGGGATTGGTGGAGGACGGCAGGACATTGGTTTCCCCGCAGACTCGGATAATGTCAGGGGCATGGCCGCCGCCGGCACCTTCGGAATGATAGGTGTGGATGGTGCGGCCCTTGAAGGCGGCGAGGGTGGCTTCGACAAATCCGGCCTCGTTCAGGGTGTCGGTATGGATGGCGACCTGGACATCCAGTTCATCCGCGACGCCGAGGCAGGTGTCGATCGCGGCGGGGGTGGTGCCCCAGTCTTCATGCAGTTTCAATCCGATGGCCCCGGCCCGGACCTGTTCGCGGAGGGGTTCCGGCGTGGAGCAGTTGCCCTTGCCGAGAAAGCCGAGATTCATCGGATAGTGATCGGCTGCTTCCAGCATCCGTTGCATATTCCAGATGCCGGGTGTGCAGGTGGTGGCGTAGGTGCCGTGGGCCGGTCCGGTGCCGCCGCCCAGCATGGTGGTGATGCCGCTGGCGAGGGCGTGGTCGATCTGCTGCGGGCAGATAAAATGAATGTGGGTATCGATCCCGCCGGCGGTGACGATGCAGCCTTCGCCGGCGATGACTTCGGTGCCCGCGCCGATGACCATGGTGATGCCGTTTTGCAGCAGGGGATTGCCCGCATGGCCAATGCCGGCGATACGCCCGTGTTTGATGCCGATGTCGGCTTTGATGACCCCCTGCACGCCGTCAATGATCAGGGCGTTGGTGATAACAAGATCGAGGGATTCCGCGTCGAGGGCGAGCGGCGACTGCGCCATGCCATCGCGGATGACTTTGCCGCCCCCGAATTTGACTTCATTCCCGTAGCCACCGTTCTCCGCGATCAGGTCGCGCTCCACTTCCACGAAGAGGTCGGTATCAGCGAGCCGGACCTGGTCTCCCGTGGTGGGGCCGAACATGGAGGCGTATTGTTTGCGGGTCAGATTCATGGGGAAGAGTTCCGTTAGTCGAGCGGGCCGTTGACAAGATTGTTGAGGCCATACATGCGGCGCTCTCCGGCGAAGGCGACCAGTTCGACTTCCCGGGTATCACCGGGTTCGAAGCGGACGGCGGTGCCGGCGGGGATGTTGAGCCGGAAACCGCGGGCGGATGCGCGGGGGAAGTCGAGCGAGGTATTCACTTCATAAAAGTGGAAGTGACTGCCGGCCTGGATCGGCCGGTCGCCCTTGTTGGAGACAACGAGTGTCAGGGTATCCAGGCCGGTATTGGCCTCAAGATCAGCGTCCCCGGGCGGATGGATGATTTCGCCGGGAATCATGCGGGCCAATCTCTAACGGGGTTATGGACGGTGACCAGCTTGGTGCCGTCCGGGAAAGTGGCTTCGGCCTGGACCTCGTGGATCATTTCGGCAACGCCTTCCATGACTTCGCTCTTTTTCACGATGGTGGTGCCAAAACTCATCAGATCGCTCACACTGCGGCCGTCGCGGGCTCCTTCCATGATCTCGTAGGTGATGAGGGCGATGGTTTCGGGGTAGTTGAGTTTCAGGCCACGGTCGCGGCGGCGGCGGGCAAGGTCGGCCGCGACCACGATCATGAGTTTCTCCGTCTCGCGGGGGGAAAGGTGCATGGGTGTCAGGCAGCGAAACTGGAAAGCAGCAGCCAGGCTCCGGCAGCGGCGAGGCCTCCTCCGGCCCAACGTGGCAAGGCCGGGCGGGAAGTGGGAAGTTTTGTGGCGAGCAGGCCGGCGGTCAGGGCGATGGCTCCGGATGCCAGAGTGAGGCCCAGGGCATACAGTCCGGCGGGAGCGGCTGCGGGCATTTCAAGGCCATGCGCGATGCCGTGCCAGGCACCGGTGAGGGCCGCGAGGGCGAGCACTGACTTGCTGGAAAACCACTTTGCCCCGGCAATGACGCAGCCGGTCAGGATCACGGAAACGGCGAGTCCGGTTTCCATCAGGGGCAGCTGAACTCCCGCCCTGCCCGCCCCGATTCCCGCCGCCAGGGTGAGCACAAAAAGCGCGATGGACTGAAACCCGGTCTTCCGGCCCCACGACCAGACCACCAAACCCACCGCCAAGGCCGCCAGCCAGTGGTCGGCCCCGGTGAGCGGATGGGTCAGGGCGGCCGTGAACGGTTCATCGGCGAATTCATCCACATCCTCCATGCCGGGTGGGAGATGGTGGGCCATGGCCTGGCCGGCCGCCCAGAGGGGCAGCACCGCGAGGCGGAGGACATAGGGGGTGAAGCGTCGGTTTCGCATAAATTCAGCGGTACAGTAAGCAGACCGTGTGCCGTTCCGTCCCGCGACATGGCGGAGGCTTGGAATGGGGGCGTCTTTTATTTCCCATACCGGATGGCGGGAGTGGGCGAGTCTTTTTCACTCTTGTCATTATGCGGAATGCGCCGAATCTCCATCTCATCGTTGATTCACCCGTTGTCCGGACCGGCTCTGCCCGCCGCACGGGGAATGACCCGCTCCCCGTTACATGCCTGCCCGCCGCAACAACAACAACCGCCCCGGAGGTGCCCGCCGCCCCGCGGGTCCGCCACGTCCTTACGCCAATTCCGGTGGCTTCCGCCGCCCCCCGCCCAAGGAAGTTGATCCGGAAGGTGAAATCGAAGTGGACGGCACCATCGTGCAGGTGCTCGCCGGCACGATGTTCAAAGTCGAGCTGGCCATCAATCAACAGATCGTCCTCGCCCACATTTCCGGGAAAATGCGCAAACGGTTCATCCGCCTCGTGGTCGGTGACCGCGTGAAAATGGAAATGTCCCCCTACGACACGACCAAGGCGCGAATTACTTACCGGATGTAGTGAATCCAGGGCTTGGCCATGTCCACCCTGACACCGGAATCGCTTCACGGCATCCTGCGGCAATTTTTCCCGGCGAAAAATGATTTTGGGACCTCCGATTTTTTGGAGGAACTCAAGGAACTCGGGGATTTTGGTGTCGTCAGTCAGGATGATTTGGTGGCCCTGCTCGACAAGAGAAGCCGGGAAGTATTGGGCATCGATCAAAGTCCGATGTCGAAGGAGGAGATTCGCTGGGCGGAGTATTGTAGCGGGAAGGAAGATGTCGCTTTGAGGCTGCGGGAGAAACGGTGGTTTACATTTTCCGGCTTGCTGCGCATTGGGATGGAATTGGAATTCGGCGAGCCTTATCGGCATTATTCCGAAAATAGGGACGGGATTCGGTGAGGGAATAGATTTAACGGTGCTCCCCCGTGCCCATTTGACATTTCCTAAATCCGGTATTTCCTATAGGGAATAAGGAGAATCAAAACCAATGGCCTTTTTGCTTGAAGATCACGCCGGCCTGGATGTGCACGCGGAAGCGGCGCGCTTTGAGACCACCTCGCTGGAGGAGACCCTGAAATGGACGTGGGACACGTTTGGCGACCGGGCCCAGATTGGGACTAGTTATCAAGGTTCCGGTTTGGTCATCATTCATCATGCGCGGAAGTTGGGATTGGATTTCCCCGTGTTCACCCTCGATACCGGGCTGCTTTTCCCGGAAACCTATGAACTGAAGGAGCGGCTGCAAAACTTCTTCGGCCTCAAGATCGAAAGTCTCGATCCTGCCCAAACCGTGGCGGAACAGCAGGAAACCTACGGCGGCAACCTCTGGGAGACCAATCCGGATACCTGCTGCACCATGCGCAAGGTGCTGCCCCTCCAGCAGAAGCTCTCGAAAATCGACGTCTGGATCACCGGTTTGCGCCGTAACCAGGGCACCGACGTCCGCTCCAAAACCGGGATTCTGGAGCTTTATGAATTCGACAAGCTCCGCGCCAACCACATCCTGAAGCTGAATCCCATGGCCAACTGGAGCCGGGAAGCGGTCTGGGAGTACATCAAGGCCAACGGCATTCCCTACAATCCCCTGCATGACCGCGGCTACCGCACCATTGGCTGCTGGCCGTGCACCAAGGTGGCCGGTGGGGAAAGTGAACGGGCGGGCCGTTGGGAAGGGTTTGATAAACAGGAGTGCGGCATCCACACCTTCCTCGGTTCGAACATCTGACGGCGCGGATTTGGCACGATTGGCCGGGCCGGATCTATGGCGCGGCTGGATTCTGGCGGTCTGGTCCGTCCCATGTGGGATCATCCGTTCCTGCGAAGTCCGCTTGCCGCCGTGCCTGACCGCACGATGATCGGGCTTATTCTTCCGAAATGCGCATCCTGTTTACCCGACTCTACGTGGCCCTGTTGGCGGGGCTGATTCTGTTCAGCTCCAGCCACTGGCAACCGGGTCCATCCGGGGCGGCGGCGATTCTGTTGGCGGCGTTGGTGTTGACCTCGGCGGCGGCGGTGGGGCGCTTGTGGTGTTCCCTTTACATCGCGGGCTATAAAAAATCCTGCCTCGTGACGGATGGGCCTTATGCCATGTGCCGGAATCCGCTCTACTTCTTCTCCATGATCGGTGCCCTTGGCGTAGCCCTGATGACGCATACCCTCACGATCCCGTTGCTGGTGCTGCTCAGTTTTGCAATTTATTATCCCAATGTGATCCGGGCCGAGGAAGCGGATCTGACCCGGATCCACGGCGCTCCGTTTGAAGTCTACCGCGGCCAGACGCCTGCCTTTTTCCCGCGCTGGTCGCTGTTGAAGGAACCGGACACCTATCAGGTCAAACCCCGCGTTTTCCGCAACCACATGGGTAGCGCGGTCTGGTTCATCCTTGCCATCGGGCTGATTGCCCTGCTGCAGGCGGCCCGCGCCGCTGGCCAGATTCCTGCTTTGATTTCACTCTACTAAAGACTTGCCATGGCTGCACCGGATTCTCCCCTTTCTATCGGCAACGTCAAAGTGCTGGGCCGCACCGCCCGTGAGCGTCTGACCGGCCAGCGCTCCCTCACCATCTGGCTGTATGGCCTGAGCGGCTCAGGAAAAAGTACCCTCGCCACCGCGCTGGAACGCTCACTGCATGGAGAGGGAAGGCTGACGACCCTGCTGGATGGGGACCTCCTCCGCACTGGCCTCAATGCCGGCCTCGGGTTCACGGATGATGATCGACGGGAAAACGTGCGCCGCGCCGCGGAAGTGGCCCGCCTGTTCAACCAGACCGGCGTCATTGCGGTCTGCTCCTTCATCACCCCGCGCCGCGCCCTGCGCACCCTCGCCCGTCAGATTGTGGGCGATGACAACTTCTTTCAGGTCTATGTCAAAGCCAGCATGGAGACCTGCCGGGCCCGCGATGTGAAGGGGCTCTACGCTAAAGCCGACGGCGGTCAGCTCAAGCAGTTCACCGGCCGCGATTCCATCTTCGAGGAGCCGGAAAGCGCGGACCTCATCCTCGACACGGAAGTCATGGACGAGCTCACCTGCCTGGAAACCCTGCTCCTGGCCATAAGAGATAAGATTGTGCGGGTGAGCTAGAAAAGGCCCTCCTCAGGGGACAGGCCCCGGGCAAGGGATCAATCACAGTCTTCTGTTCACGCCCATCAGAGGGTAGAGCAGTGTCCGCGCAGCACCGGGACCTTGGTTCCCGGGTGATCGGTCAGCGCGCGTGGACCAAACTGCAGGAAGCGGTAAGCTAACGGCAAAGCCAGTGTGACCACGGGTATCGCGAAAATCATTCCCACCACTAGAGCCAGAGCCCCGGCGATCATCACCAGAATCATCAGAATGCCCAATCCGAACAGATTCAGCCGGTTCTTTTCCGTCAGTTTGGAACTGTATTTCAAGGAGTCGATGACGCCGAGATTCCGGTCCACGATGGCATATTGGAACAGACCAAAACGCAGGGCCAGGTAAATGCCGGGCACGATCAACAATATCAGCCCGGCGACGACCATGAGATAGTAGAGGGCAAACGCCCCCAGCATCCGCAGCAGTTTCGACCCTTGGCTGAAAAGCATCGCCACCGAGGCCTCCTCCCCGGAAGCGATATTGAGTGCCACCCGGTTCAATCCCAGTAAAAGAAAGGAGGAGGCGACAAAAGAAATCAGAGCGGCGGGGACGCTTTTCTGCTGGGATGCCGCGAGAAACCCGCCGTCCACGCCAAATCGCGAGGAGGATACGGTGCTTCCCAGCCCCAGAACATTATCGAACAGGGCCACCACCCCCTGGATCACCGCGGAAATGATGAGATAAGCAATCCCGATCAGGATGATTTTACCAAAGTCACGTTTGGTCAGCTCGATGGCCCGTTTGACGACGCCCACCAACTCCAGCGGTGCAGAACCCGGATGGATCTCCGTCAGCCCGCCAGCCGAAGCCAGCAGATTGTCGGAAGACGTCGCCGGTGCTGCGTATGGGTTGAATTCTGCAGCCGGGACCATGGGGGCGTCGCTGAACAGTCCGGCCACCTGACCGGAGGGCGTCCAGTCCTGCATGCCTTCGGTCCAGGCCAGATCCTTCACCGGATCCAGCGCTCCGCGGCGGGCGAGGGCTTTCAATTCATCGAACGAAACCGGCCCCTGCCGTTCACCGTTGCTGGAGTAATACCAAGTCTGCATCGTGTCCAACGGTGAAGGCTCTGGTCCCGAGTGCAAGATATTTCCCCAAGGGTTATTTCAGCGTCTCCAGATAGGCGAGGAGATCGCGGAAGTCCTGCACGGTCAGGCTGAGTTCCAATCCTTCCGGCATGAGGGAGACCGGGGTCTCCTCCACGCGGACGATTTCAATGCGTGGCGTGGGGATCTCCGTCCCGCCGGGTTGGAGCAGGATCAGGTTGTCACCCCCATCCTTGATGGCCTGCACCCCGGAAACAACGGAACCATCCTTCATCGTGACCGCCTTGGTGCCATAGAGCGGGCCGATCTCGCGGCTGGGTTCCAGGATGGATTGAATCAGCTTCGCCCGGTTGGAGGAGCGGGCGATGTTGCCCAGGCTGGGGCCGACGATCACTCCGCGGCCTTCCGCAACGTGGCAGCTGCTGCACTGGGCCATGGTACTGAAGAAGACGTGGCGGCCGCGTTCCGCACTGGCCGGGGCCTTGGAGTCCATCAAGGTTTCGATCCACGCGGCATCGGTGGCGGGCCGTGCGGCAGGTGGAGAAGTTCCCAGCGCCAGGGCAAGCTGGGCCTTCAAGTTTTCCGGTCCACTTCCGCCAGCTGCCAATTCCAGCGCGGTCTTCACCGCCGGATCACCCACCTGGGTCCGCAGGGCGCGGGCGGTTTCGGTGGCAATGTCAGGGTTTTGGTCCTTCAGCAGAGGCAACAGCGGCAGCAACGCCGGGCTCTGACGCTTGGCGAGGGCGCTGATGGCATCCATGCGCAGGCTGGCGGGAGCAGTGTTATCCAAGGTGATTTTTTGCAGCGGAGCTTCCACCGCTTTGACGGTAACGAAGGCCAGACTGCGGACCGCTTCCTGACGCACTTTGGGTTCGCCGCCTGCGGCCAGATTCATCAAGGTGCGGATCATGGCCGGGGCCTTGAAATTGGTCAGCATCGGAATCACCGCCGCCTTGATGCCGGGGGAAGTGGCCGCATCAGCCAGCAGTTTTTGCAGCAAATCATCATTCGAAGCGGCAGCGGTGGCGGCCGTCGGAGCCACCTCGCGTGCGATCAGGTCCATGGCCGCAAGCCAGAGGGCGAAATCATCCTGACTGATTGGCTGGTCCGGCCCGCCGGCTTCCAGTGTTTTTTCCAGCAGCGGACGCAGCTCCTTCAGCCGCCGTTCCGCCGCCCAGATCATGGCGGTCCGGCGCACTGTGGCATCGGAATCTGCCAAGGCGGTGCGGAGCAGCGGAGCGGCCTCACGGTTGCCCGCCCGGCGCAGCGCCAGCAGACTGCCAAGGCGGATTTTGGCATCGGCATTTACGGCTTCCGCCAGGAGCAGGGACTGGAAGACCGGTTGCTTCAGCGCGGTGAGGGCGGCGTTGACGATGAAGGGGTCTGGATCTGCCAAGGCAGCTTTCAGTTCTGGCCAGGCGGCCACGTCGCCGGAGTTGGCCAGACGGTCACGGCGCTGCTCAGGTTCCGTTACCGGCAGGGTGCGGCCTTCGGCGGGTGTCTTGTCAGGCTCGGTGGCCTTGATCCGCCAGATCCGGCCTTTTTGGTGGACGGAATATTCCCGGTCGGCCCAGTCAGTCAGGTAAACGCTGCCATCCGGCGCGGCCGCCAGACAGGCGGGACGGAAGGTGGAATCCCCGCGGATCACCACTTCCCGCGTGGCGGTGAAGGAAGCGCCCTGCGGTTTCAGCCGGAACCATGATAAGGTGCTGTCGCCCCACTCCGTCATGAGAAATCCATCCCCGCGCTGCGGCCCGAGTCTGGCGAGGCGTGCGTCCAATATCCCGGTGGGTGCTTCCCCGGTGCCGGCCATCATGGGCAGGGTGCCCGGCAATTCGCCATTCCAGGAGACAAAGGGGTGCAATCCGCTGCGGCCATACTGGAAATGATAACCGAAGTCCGCGCCCTCCACGAGATGCAGAAACCGGCAGGGCGGGCGCGAATCGGGATCATTGTCGCACACGAAGACCCGGCCCGCCCCGTCAGTGGTCAGGACAAAGGCATTCCACATCCCGGTGGCATACTGCTCCAGTTTTGAACCATCGCGCCGGATCCGGAAAACATTGGCCCCGCCGGGCAGGTATTTGAACTCGGTCCCGTCGGCTCCCCGGGCGGTGTAGGCGGTGCCGAAATTCTCCCCGCTGCCCACATAAATCCAGCCATCCGGCGTGAAGGCGATCCCGCTCAGTCCATTGTGAGGATAGGTCTCGGTGGTGTCCAGGCTGAGCAGGGTCACCTGCCGGTCGCACACGCCGTCCCGGTTGTTATCCTCCAGCCGCACCACCCCATTGCGGTGCACCAGATGCAGCAGCCCGTCTGGATCAAAGGCCAGATTCATCGCCGCGGTGAAGCCTTCGGCAAAAATGGTGCTCTGGTCCGCCCGGCCATCGCCGTTGGTATCCTGATAAATCTTCACCCGGTCCGACTTCGGCCCGGGGTAATCCGGCTTCACCTTGTGGGTGTGGCTCTCCGCCACAAAGACCCGCCCTTTCCCATCCACGGCAATCCCCACCGGGGTCACAATGTCAGGCTCGCTCGAGAACAGTGCGATCTCCCACCCCGGCACCAGCACCCCGGGAGCGGCCGGATCGGCCGCCTGCAGCAGACTGGCGGGGAGGGCAAGGAACAGGGCAGGGAGCAGGCGCGGATTCATGACGGGAGCAAAGCGGAAGCCCTGGCCCGGCACAAGAAAGGAAAATTGGCAGGATCGGAATGGGTCTCTCCCTGCCAGGATCAGGCCTGGGTTTCCCGGCTCCCAAAATCAAAACTCTTCCGCCGCTCCTTGCGCAGGGGATGGGCCTTGGCATCGGGCCCGCGCAGCGGAGTCAGCACCGCCTCGGCTCCGGTGTAGTGGATTTCACACAGGGCCTCCAGCAGCCGGCCGAGGTTGCCTTTGGGAAATCCCGCTTTCTTGAACCACATCAGATACTCCGCCGGGAGTTGATGGAGCAGCAGTCCTTTGGGTGGGAAATGTTGCGGGCCATATTTGCCGAAGGGCATGTGGGTGGACGCAAAGGCCGCCATCATCTCCGCGAGATTCTCCCGCCAGTCCTGCATTTCGTGTTCTTCCATTCTAGCAAGGGTTGATCCGTCCCGTCAGCGCCATCCAGAGGGCGCGGCGGACGTGGCGTTTGACTTCGGGGCGGGTGACTTTGACGGCAACCGGCGGACCGTCCGGTGGCAGCGACTCCATTTGTTGCAGGGTGCCTTCGCCGATCAGCAAGGGCATCAGGGTGGCAAACCGCAGCCGGATGGACCGCTGGGAAGCGGCATAGGTCCAGCCATCCTTCAGATAGTGCCGGGCCCGGGAAATCAACTCCTGACGCACCGTTTGCCAAGGCCTCCAGTCGGTGGCGGGCCACCCCACCTCCCCGGACAACCCGGCGGCGAGCAGCCATTCAGCCGGCAGATAACAGCGTCCGATCACGGCATCCCCGGCCTGGTCCCGCAGGATGTTGATCAATTGCAGCCCTTGGCCGAACCGTCCGCCGAGGGCGGTCATTTCTGTTTCCTTCCGGGTAAAGACCCCCGGGAGTTCGGCCGCACAGATGGCCGTCCAGAATTCACCGACCGCGCCAGCCACCAGCCAGGTGTATTCCTCCAGCTCTGCGTCAGACCGGAGACTCCGCAGCTGCGCCGCATCCGGAAACCGCCGCAGATCCAAGGTCATCCCATCAAGGATATGGCCCAGCACGGTCCTGGTTTTTTCCTGGGCATCTGCGGTGAGTTTCCCCAGCTGACCGAAACACTCCGCCAGCCGCTCCAGCAATTCCCGCTCTCCGGCATGAGCCACTTTCGCAGCAAAGGCGCGGGCCCGCTTCAGAAACTCCGCGTCCGGCCCCTCCGTCAGGGCCGTCCGGAACTGCGCGAGCAGGCCCAACCGCTCGGCCGCTGGACTGGCCTCCACATCCGCCATGGTATCGGCCGCCCGGGCCAACAGATAACCGACACTGAGCGCCCCGCGCACCGGCGGCGGCAGAAACCGCAGGCTCAGGTAAAATGAACGCGAGACCGCGGCCAGCAGGGGTCCCTGCAGGGATCGGGCATCGGGTGGGGGATTCTCGGACACGCTGTCCTATGCGCGGAAGCAGCGGTGGGTTCAAGCCCGCTTCCGGCGGCGCTGCGGCCCCGTCATCCGCCTCCGGTTTTCCGCCCACGGGTGGCTTGCAAGCCTACCTTTGCTGCGGTTTTCTTACCGCGTCCCGACCCTGGACCTTCCCCCATGTCCGCCTGGAATTATCTCAAAGCCGGTTTCTGGCAACGCGTGCCATTGCCCCTCCTGGGCCAGGTCCCTTTGAATGCCGTGGCCTTCGCGGGGTTTGGGATGGCAGGATTCGATCATCCGGCCTTCTGGGCGGCTGGGGCAGCGTGGGAAACCCTATGGTTGGCCGGCAGTGCGGGACGGGCTGGTTACCGGCGGAAAGTCGATGCGGCGGCCCGGCGTACCGTCTGGCGCAGCGTGGAGGAGCGGCGCCTGCAACTCTACAACCAACTCCCGCCCGCCGCCCGCCAGCGCCACCACTCCCTGCGGTCCGCCTGCCAAAGTCTGATCACGCCCCGCCCCGGTCAGGAGCCCGATCCCGCCGCCGAACTTTTTACCTGGCTGCATCTGAAACTCCTCCTCGCCCGCCAGCAGGCCATCTCCGGGCAGCAGCCCGCCGCCGATCCCGACATCCCCCGTCTCCATGCGGGCGCCGCCGTGGAACTCACCGATCCCGCCCGTGCCCGCCTCGCGGATGAGGCCGTCACCCTGCTGGATCCCCGCCACGGCATCAAAGATCCCACCCTGCCGCTCCTGCCGGGGATTGAGGCGGCCCTGCAACGCATCGAAGCGGAACTCGTTGCGGCGGTCCGCCTCCAGGGCGAAGCGTCAGGGCCGTGTCTTTTCAACGCCATGGCGGAAGCCGCCGCCGGGGCCGCCGTGCCGCTGACCCGTCAGATTACGCCCCTGCCCGGTGCGGGGGAGGTCGATCTGTTGTTGGATCAATTGGGAGCCGGGAAAGCGCGGTCGGAATCAGACACCACGACCGCCCGTCAGGCCCCGCCCGCCGTGGGCGGGTGAATCAATAGGCCTTGGCGAAAATCACGCGCTGCGTGCTGGGCTGGCCCGTCAGGAAACAGGTGCCGGGCTGTTTCCATTCATCGCCAAAGGGCAGGCAGCGGATCGTGACGCCGAGTTGCTTCTGCAGCTCGTCCTCATCGTCGGAAGAGCCAGCCCAGTCCACCACCGCGAAGCCGCCGTGGATTTCGGGTTTGTCAGGATTTTTCGGGGTGAAGAAGGCTTCGAACTGCGCCTTGTCCGTGATACGGATCATGTTGGCATCGCGGAACACGGTGGCGCGTTCCAGCAGGCCCGCCTGGATCTCCTCCAGGGTGGCGGCGGCTTTGCTGACAAAGTCGGCGGTGGCGATGAATTCCTTTTCCTTCAGCCCCTTGTCGCGGCGGCTCACGGCCACGCTGCCCTTTTCCAAATCGCGGGGACCGATCTCAATCCTGATCGGCACGCCCTTCTTGATCCATTCCCAGTTGCGGGTGCCGCCGGGCAGATCACGGCGGTCCACGTGGGCGCGGATGGGTTCGCCAGCGTAAGTTAGAGCCCGCAGTTCCCTGGCGAGGGCATCACAGGCATCCAGTACGGCCTGTTTGCTGTCCTCCTTCGGCGTCACTGGCAGGATCATGATCTGCTGGGTCGCCACGCGGGGAGGGAGGACCAGGCCATCATCGTCGCTGTGCGCCATGATCAGGGTGCCGATCAGCCGGGTGCTGACGCCCCAGGAAGTGGTCCAGGCGTGTTCGCGGGCGCCGCTGCGGCCGGTGAATTGGATGCCGGACGCGGTCGAGAAATTCTGTCCGAGGAAGTGGCTGGTGCCGGCCTGGATGGCTTTGCGGTCCTGCACCATGGCTTCGATGCACAGGGTGCTTTCCGCGCCGGGGAACCGCTCGCGTTCGGATTTTTCACCGGTGATTACCGGCAGCGCGAGATGGTCGCGGGCGAAGGTTTCATATACCGTTAGCATCTGCGCGGTTTCCGCGAGGGCTTCCTCCTTGGTTTCGTGGGCGGTGTGGCCTTCCTGCCAAAGAAACTCCGCGGTGCGCAGGAAGATGCGGGGGCGCATTTCCCAGCGCATCACATTGGCCCACTGATTGATCAGCAGGGGCAGGTCGCGGTAGCTTTCCACCCAGCGGGCAAAGGCCGCGCCGATGATGGTTTCGCTGGTCGGGCGGATCACATAAGGTTCTGCCAATTCACCCGTCGGGATCATTTTCATGCTGCCGTCCTCCTGCTTCACCGCTTCCAGCCGGTGATGCGTGACCACAGCGCATTCCTTGGCGAATCCCTCCACGTGGGCCGCTTCCTTGGCCAGGTAGCTCAGGGGAATCAGCAGGGGGAAGTAGGCGTTCGAGTGCCCGGTGTCCTTGAACATTTTATCGAGCTGCCGCTGGATGTTTTCCCAGATTCCGTAACCCCAGGGTTTGATCACCATGCAGCCGCGCACCTCGGAATTCTCCGCCATGTCGGACGCTTTGATCACCTGCTGATACCACTCCGGGAATTCATCCTGACGGGTGGGCGTGATGGCGGTCTGGGGTTTGGCGGCGGGTGCGTTGGACATGACGTTGGAAGAGTAGCTGCCCCGGAAAAGCTCCGGGGCGGGAGGGCGCATCCTGGCGGCGTCTCCGGCCTCGTGCAAGTGATGGCATGGTCTGCGGGACTGGGCTTTTCCCGCCTTCAGGCCAGCATCCTTTCCAGCAGATCCACCGGATACGCTTTGTCGGGCACGCGGTTTGCAGGAGCCGAATGGCGTTTTGGAGGAAACCGCCGCGCTCCCTCTCATCATGAAGCCGCCAGGCCGTGTGGGAGCAGACGGGCCACCGCTTTCATCAAGGCTGCTTCCGGCCAGTTGATCTCCTTCACCGGAGCCGCCGTGAAGAAATACGGAACCGGCAGCCGCCGAAAAAAGTCATGATGGGCACCACTATTTCAGGGTCCCCCGCCAAAATCAAATTCCCTGAAGTCGGGGCAAGAGTTTAATATTGAGCTTCCCCCTTGGTATGCGATATGCCTCATCCCCGTCTGCATGCCCCCGGAATAATGTCATTCACTCCCCTGAAATACCTGCTGGCCGCCTGCTGGTTCGCGGTGGTCTTTGGCGCCTCGGGAATAGCATGGGCGTCCACCGATGCCAAGGCGGTGCTTTTCCTTGAAGATGATGAGCCGGGCCGTCCGGGCTATCAGACGATGACTCGCGGTTTCCGCGAGTCGCTGGAGCAGAGTCTTCCGGGAAGGGTGGCCATCTATCAGGAAAATCTGGATCTGGCCCGTTTTTCCCATCCTGACTACCAAGACCAAACGCTCCAGTGGTTGCGGCAGAAATACCAAGGCAAGAAAATCGATGTGGTGGTCGCGTGCGGCCCCGCCAGCATGAAGCTGGCCAGCAAATCCTGCGGGGCGTTTTGGCCGGACGCGCGGATGATCTGGCTCGGCTCCAAGGAGCAGCAGGAAATGTCCCCCGGGGAGGCTGCCCGTGTTGCTTTGTTGACGGTGAAACTGGATGTCGCCTCAACGCTGGATGCCGCCCGGACGTTGATGCCGGGCGCGTCACGGCTGGTCGTGGTGGGTGGCAACAAGTCATCTTACGCGGGGATGAATGAATTTTTTCTGCATGAGGCGGAAGCGGCGGCCGCACGCCACGGCCTCGCCATGGAGTTCCTCGCGGGGCTCCCGCTGGCCGAGACCCGCCGCCGGTTGTCCCTGCTGCCCCGCGACGTCATGGTCTTGTATGGATTCAGCAGCTTTGAGGGTGAGGGCCGGGCCTACACCCCCCGTGAAGCCATGTTGGAGCTCTCCCGCGCCTCGGGGGCCCCGATTTTTGGTCTATCGAAAACCTTAATAGGCTACGGGATGACCGGAGGCGTCATGCTGCGGCCTGAACAGATGGGACGCGAGTTGGCGGACATGACGGCGGAGGCGCTGACGGCACCTCCAGGAAAGGCCCCGGCCTCACGCGAGTCCCGGGCGCAGGCCACCCTGTTCGACTGGCACGGGCTTCAGAGATTCGGCCTGTCGCAAGAGAAGCTCCCCGAAGGGGCGGAAATCCTCTTTGCGCCCCCGTCCCTGTGGGAAGAGCACCGGAATGCGGTGCTGGGCAGTGTCGCTCTCCTCGGGGGGGAGTCTGCCTTGATCGTGGCCTTCATCGTTCAGCTCCGGCGCCGGCGGAAGGCGGAGCAAAAAGTCCTGCTGCAGCGTGACCAGTTGGCCCACGTGGGCAGGGTTTCATCATTGGGCCAGCTTACGGCATCCATCGCGCATGAATTGAATCAGCCCCTCTGCGCGATCCTGCGCAACGCGGGAGCCGCTGAGCGCCTGCTGCAAAAAGCGGAGCCTGACCTCGAGGAGCTTCGCGCCATCGTTGCCGACATCCGCGCGGATGACAGCCGCGCCAGCACCGTGATTGAGCGGATGCGTGCGCTGCTCACCCGCCAGTCCGTCGATTTCGAGGCCTTGGATCTGAAGGCAGTGTTGGAAGAGGCGGCAGAGCTTCTGAATTATGAGGCCATGAAGCGGGGAGTTGCTTTGAAGGTGGTGACGGCTCCCGGCCTGCCATCCGTCCATGGGGACCGGGTGCACCTCCAACAGATGGTCATCAACCTTGTGCTCAATTCCATGGACGCTGTGCAAGGAAAACCCGGCGGGGCCGTGGTGATGGAGGCGGAGACCGATGCCGCCACCGGCAGGATTATGTTGCGGGTCCGGGACAATGGCCCAGGCATCCCGGAGGCCCTCCGCAGCACCTTGTTTGAGCCCTTCCAAAGCAGCAAGCCTGTGGGGATGGGAATGGGAATGGGACTGGCGATCAGCCAGACCATCGCCGAGGCCCATGAGGGAGTGTTGCAGGTGGAAAGCTCCAGCCCTGCAGGAACTTGTTTTTGTTGCCCGCTCCATCCGTCCCCTTTCCCCGTGCCTGCATGACCCCGACCCAAGGCTTGGTTTATGTAGTGGACGATGACGCCTCCTTCCGGCGGAGTGTGGCACGCCTGTTGACCGCGGAGGGATATGAAGTGGCCACTTTCGCCTCCGCGGCGGAGTTTCTGGCCCAGCACAGCTCCGTGAGCCGTGGATGTGTCCTGGCGGATCTGCACATGCCCGGATGCAGCGGACTGGAACTGCAGGTCCAACTGGCAGCCTCCAGCAACCCCCTGCCTATGGTATTTCTGAGCGGGAATGCCACGACCCCGTCCACCGTCAAGGCGATGCTAAAGGGTGCGGTGGACTTTCTAATGAAGTGTGACCCGGACGGCGATCTGTTGGAAGCGGTGGGCAATGCCATGCTGCTGGATGGCTTACGGCATGCCTGTCGCCGTGCCCTTGCGGAAATTCAGTCAATCCATAACATCCGCTAAGCGGCGCTACGGTGCCGGTAGCACGGGTTCAAAATCACCCATCCTCCGGATCGTCTGCCATCAGGGAAGGATGGGCGGTCCCACCATCGGGTGCCACACCGTCCGCCAAGGCTCTGTTTTGGAACCACCTACCCCAAGGGGTAGTGGCGCATCTCAAAAGCGACATTATTATGATTTATGTAACATTTGTTGTTTTTTATTGAATGGTAGCCCGCTACTATCAAAAATTATGAAGCCCTCTGCTGACTCCCAAAATATCCAGCTGAACTGCCGTCATTTCCTGAAAACCGGCGTCGGCACCAGGAGCTGGGGTGAGGCCCAACGGGTCATGGGCCGGGCCGCGGCGTGGAGCCTGATGCCCTTCGCCAACTGCCGCACCAGAGTCCTCTTTTATCCCGGTCAACCAGAACTCTAACACGCATGATCACCCCACGGAAATCCCCGAAGCACCAAACTCTTTGGAGGTTACCTCCCCCAACCCCAATCCCCTGTAAAATTTTGACTGAAGAATCACCCGAATTAATGACCGTGAAGGAAACGGCAGCCTATCTGCGCATTCCTCTCCCATCGGTCTATCATCTCGTGCAACGGGGACAACTTCCTGCCATCCAAATCGGTGGCCGCTGGCGCATCAAACGCAGTCTGCTCGACCGCGATGTGCTCAAGACCGAAGCATCCAGTCTGCCAACGGTGCTGGTGGTGGATGACGACGCGGACCTTCAAACGACCTTCAAACAGTTTCTGAAAAAGGCTGGATTCGGCCGGGTTGTGGTCGGTGGCGGCGCGGAAGCCATCTCCTATGCTGAAAAGCAGAAGTTCGACCTCGTATTTCTCGATCTACAACTCCCCGACATGTCGGGAGACGAAGTTTATCTTCGCATCAAAGAGTTGCATCCAGACCTGCCAATCGTCATCATTACTGGCTACCCGAACAGCGCGATTCTGAGCAGAATTCTCCAGAGCGGCCCCGTGACCGTGATCAAAAAGCCCATCGAATTTAATCAATTGAACCGGACGGTGAAGCAACTAGGACACAAGGGCATGCAAATGGTCGGCTGATCCCAGCTTTCCGGGATCGGGGTTGGCCCCTTCTCCGGGCGGCGGGATCAAGGTCCATTTGGGATCAAGCTTGCCCTGCCACGAAATTCAAGGAGTTGGACGTGACCGCCCTTCGCGCCAAATACCCCGCTGACGGCACCCCGGAGGACGACGCCATCCGCGAAAGTTTGAAACCATGGGGGATTTCCACCTTTCCCACTTACATCATGTGTCCGGCAGATGCGTCCAAGCCACCTTTTCTCATCTCCGATAGCCTGCTCTCCCAATCCCAGGTCTTGTAGGCCTTGGTGAAAGCAGTGCCCTGAATTGCCTTCGAAAACTTCTGCAAACCACGGATCCACCCCAGCCGGCGCCCCGCATCTTTGGCCCCGAATAAGCCAAGGCAGGCGCTCAAGCACTTCATCCGGCTTATGGAAAAGACGCTGAATCACCCACGGTTCCGGCAAGTCACAGTAGAAGGTGCATTTTCTCAAAATTGCACAGAACCAAGAAAATCAGACTTAATTGCTTTTAATGCTTGCAGCCCCAAGCGTATTTTCTCATAATCGCACAGAACCAAGAAACCTAGACTCATTCGTGATTAATACTTGCAATTCTAAAGCAATCATGTATTTCGCTTTAAGATGAGAACAAGACGCAAATCTAGAAATCCCAGAACCCTCTAGGAATTCCAATGCATCTGTGCTACTCTTAAAACTCTTTTGGAAGTTAAACCCGCCCCAATCCCCAATCCCCTGTAAAATTATGGCTGAAGAATCACCCGAACTGATGACCGTGAAGGAAACGGCAGAATATCTGCGCATTCCTCTCCCAACGGTCTATTACCTCGTGCAACGGGGACAACTTCCGGCCATCCAA
>CAIZWU010000033.1 GCA_903936775.1 uncultured bacterium
CTGATCCTGCATTGGGAAAGCGTGGAGGAAAATCTGCGGCGCATGATTGTCATGGCGGGGGATCCGGCACGCCTGCGGCCCCATGTAAAAACCCACAAGCTGCCGCAAATCGTGGCCCGGCAGGTGGCGTTGGGGATCACCAAATGCAAAGCTGCCACCATCGCCGAGGCGGAGATGTCAGCCGCGGCGGGAGCGCGGGACGTGCTGCTGGCGGCGCCGTTGGTGGGGCCGGCGATTGGACGATTCCTGGCGTTGCAGGCGGCTTTTCCGGGGGTGGTGTTTTCCGCCCTGGCGGATGATGAACGGGCGTTGCAGGCGGTGAGTGAGGCCGCCGTGGCGGCGGGTCAGCAGGTCACGGTGCTGCTGGATCTGGACGTGGGGCAGGGGCGCACCGGCGTGCGGCCGGATGGAGCTGCGGTATTATTTTACCAGAGGATGGCGGCGTTGCCGGGCATCCGGCCCGGGGGGCTGCATGCCTACGACGGCCACCTGCATCAAACCGATGTGGCCGCGCGCACGGCGGCCTGCGATGAGGGATTTGCCAGAGTGGCCGCGCTACGGGACTGGCTCACCAAGGCGGGGCTGCTGGTCCCCGCGGTGGTGGTGGGCGGTACGCCGACGTTTCCCATGCATGCCCGCCGGGCCGGCGTGGAATGCAGTCCGGGCACCTGTGTGTTATGGGACGCGGGTTATGCGGCCAATCTGCCGGACCTTGATTTTTTGCCGGCGGCCATCTTGCTCACCCGGGTCATCAGCCGGCCGGCCCCTGACCGGCTCTGCCTGGACCTGGGGCACAAGGCCGTGGCCAGCGAGATGCCGCATCCGCGCGTGATTTTCCCGGCCCTGCTGGAAGCCCGGGTAGTGATGCACAACGAGGAACACCTCGTGCTGGAAACGCCCCGCGCTGCGGTATTCCCGGTGGGGTCGGTGCTGTATGGCGTTCCTTGGCATATTTGCCCGACGGTGGCCCTGCATAGCCATGTCCATTTGGCGCAGGATGGCATGGCCGTGGACCGCTGGCCGGTGGTGGCCCGGGCCCGCTCGATTACCTGCTAATTTAGTTATGCCTGCTTCCCCGGTCTTTTTGTTGTTGTTGGCTCTGGGAGCCATTGTGGTGCTGGTCCTTCTCGTGACTTGGCGGAAGATGAATGCGTTTGTGGCGCTGTTCCTCGCCTCGCTGGTGGTGGGAATCGGGGCGGGGCTGGCCCCGCTGGGCGTGCTGAAACATTTTCAGGAGGGTCTGGGGGCGACCATGGGCGGGATTGCGGCCGTGATCGCGCTGGGGGCGATGCTGGGCAAACTGCTGGCGGAGTCCGGCGCGGCGCAGGTGCTCGCGGAACGGTTCAGTGCGTTCTTTGGACCTGCCCGGGTGGGCTGGTGTGTGGCGGCGCTGGCGGTTTCGGTAGGATTGGTGACCTGGTTTGCTGTGGGGCTGCTGCTGCTGCTGCCGATCATCGTGACCCTTTCGCGGGAAACGAAGCGGCCCTTCCTGCTGCTGGCGATTCCGTTGCTGTCCTTTCTCTCGGTGATGCACGGGCTGATGCCGCCGCATCCGGGTCCAGTGGCGGCAATTGCCGCGCTGGGCGCGAATACCGGGGCAGTGCTCGGTTGGGGATTCCTGATCGGATTGCCGACCGCGGCGGTGGCCGGTCCGTGGTTTGCCCGGATGGCGGTGCGGCGGCTGCAGGTGGATCCTCCGGTGCTCGCGGTGGACCCGGCGGCGGGCCGTCCGCGTCCTTCATTTGCGGCGACCCTCCTGGTGGTTTGTCTGCCCATTGGCCTGATGATGATGTCCACCGCGGCGGAGTTGCTGCTGGCGGAAGGCGGTGTGCGCACCACCCTGACTTCCCTCGGGCATCCGGTCTTTGCCCTGACGATTGCGGTGCTGGTGGCGGCTTGGCTGTTTCAGCGGGCTTGCGGGTTCAGCCGGGCCATGATTCTAACGTTCACCGAGCAGAGTGTGGGCGGGATCGGCATGGCGCTGCTGGTGGTGGCGGGGGGCGGTGGTTTTGCCCGGGTGCTGCGCGAAGCCGGGGTGGCCGATGCCCTCGGCAGCCTTGCGGGAACCCTGCACCTGCCGCCATTGATTTATGGCTGGATGGTGGCGGCCTTTATCCGGGTGGCCACTGGCTCAGCCACCGTGGCCATCACCACGGCGGCGGGTATCCTCGCTCCGATGGCGGTAGCGGATCCCACGATTCACCGGGAGATGCTGGTGTTGTCGATCGGCTGCGGCTCGCTTTTTCTATCCCATCTGAATGACGGTGGATTCTGGATCGTCAAGGAATCGCTAGGCCTCACGGTGGGGCAGACCCTGCGCACGTGGACGGTGACCGAGACCCTGATCGGATTGGTGGGATTGGGGGCGGTGATCGTGGTGGATGCTCTTTTATAACCTTTGACCCTGCTGCCATCGCACCACCCTATGAACCCGCCTTTGATATTTGATGTCCATCTGGATCTGGCCCTGAATGCCATTGAATGGAACCGCGACCTGCGGCTGCCCCTGAGAGAAGTGCGGCGGGTGGAGGCGCATCAGAATGACAAACCTGGCCGCGGTCGTGGCACCGTGACCCTGCCGGAAATGCGGCGGGCACGGATCGGGCTCTGTGTCGCGACCCAATTGGCCCGGCTGGAGCACGATGCCTACAGTCCGGTCTTTGGCTGGCGCTCAGCCCCGCAGGCGTGGGCGATGACCCAGGGCCAGTTGGCGTGGTACCGCGCCATGGAGGAACTGGGGGAGATGGTGCAGATCCGCGATGCTGCCGGGCTGGAAAAACATCTCGCGGCCTGGGATGCGGCGGATGATTTAACCGCCGCACGGTTACCGGTCGGTTATGTGCTGAGTCTGGAAGGGGCGGACTCCCTGCTGAGCGTCGCGCATTTGGAACGCGCCTGGGAGCAGGGTTTGCGGGCAATCGGGCCGGCTCATTACGGGCCGGGGGTTTATGCCCAGGGGACCGATTCCGTGGGCGGATTTCCGGCCCGGGGATTGGACCTGCTGCGCGAGTGCGGCCGGCTGGGAATGATCCTGGATGTGACCCATTTGAGCGATGATTGTTTTTGGCAGGCGTTGGAAGTGTTTGAGGGGCCGGTGTGGGCCAGTCATCACAATGCGCGGGCCCTCGTCCCGCATCAGCGCCAGCTTAGCGACGACATGTTCCGCGCCCTCGTGGAGCGCGATGCGGTGACCGGCCTGGCGCTGGATGCCTGGATGATGGTGCCGGGCTGGCAGCGCGGGCAGACCACGCCGTCATCGGCCGGACTGCACCTGGAAAAACTGGTGGAGCATCTGGATCATTTCTGTCAGTTGGCCGGCAATGCCCGGCATGTCGGGCTGGGGACTGACCTGGATGGATGTTTCGGCACCGAGCAGACGCCGCAGGGGCTGGATTCCATCGCCGATCTGCAAAAACTCCCGGCGATGCTGGCGGCGCGCGGTTACACCGATACGGACATTGCCGGAGTGATGTCCGGTAATTTTCTCCGCCGTCTGCGTAGTGCTTGGGGCGCCTAATTCAGCCAGAAATCCAGATGAAACTTTTGAACCGGGCCAGCCTTTTCCTCCTTTTCCTCGCTGCAGTGGGCTGGGCTGCCGAACCGGTCAAGGTCTGGCAAAACACCCGTTTGTCAGGGTCGCCGGAGACTCCGCCCCCGCTGGGGTCGGTCCGGGCTTATCCGGAGTTGGCGGTGCAACGGCCGGTGGCGCTGGAATGGGAGCCGGGCACGGGGAATCTGCTTATGCTGCAAAACTATGCGTGGAGCGAGGACCGGACGATTCTGAAACGGTTCGCCGCCCGGCCGGAGGTGGCCGCCGCGGAAACTCTTCTGGAATTGCCGGAGATGGCCTACACCATCTGTTTTCATCCGCGGTATGCGGAGAATGGTTATTTGTATCTGGGCCGGAATGGCCCTGGTCCCGGGGCCGGGAAGTCCTCGCGCCTCGTGCGCTACACGGTTTCCCGGAAGGCGCCCTTCCAGCTGGTGGCAGGGTCGGCGGTGACTATCATCGAGTGGTCGTCGGATGGCCATAACGGGGCGGCGGCCGCTTTCGGACGGGATGGTATGTTGTATGTCACCAGCGGCGATGGCACCGCCCAGTCCGATGCCGATCAGGCTGGTCAGGATACCGCGTCGATGCGGTCCAAGGTGCTGCGGATTGATGTGGATGCCGCGCCGCCCGGTCAGCCTTACGTGGTGCCGCCTGACAATCCCTTCCTGGGTAATCCGCAGGTGCGGCCCGAGACGTGGGCCTACGGATTCCGTAATCCATGGCGGATCACTTCCGATCCGGAGAGCGGGCAGATCTGGGTCGGACAAAATGGTCAGGACCTCCGCGAATACGCCAACCTGCTGGAACGCGGGGCCAACTACGGCTGGAGTGAATATGAAGGCAGCCGGGAGTTCATCCCCGGCCGGCTGAAAGGTCCGGCTCCCTTCACCCCGCCCACCATCGAACACGATCATGCGGCCTTCCGTTCGCTCACCGGCGGTTTTGTCTACCGGGGGAAGCGCTTTCCGGAATTGACCGGCGCCTATCTCTACGGCGACTACGGCACCGGGCGGGTCTGGGCGGCGAAACATGATGGGAAGCAATTGTTGTGGAACCGGGAGATCGCCGACACCCCGGCAGCCATCGCCGGTTTCGGGACCAATCCGGAAGGTGATATTCTGATCGCGGACCATCTCGGGAATGCCATCCTCAAACTGGAACCAGCCCCTCGGCCGGATCCGGCGGCCCAGCCTTTTCCAAAGCTGCTGAGCGACACTGGACTCTTCGCCAACGTAGCGGAGTTGAAACCCATGGAAGGGATTCATCCCTATGAAATCAATGCGCCGGCCTGGCATGATGGCGCGAAGGGAGACCGGCTTTTGGCCTTGCCGGGCACGGCCTGCGCTGAGTTTTTTCCGGCGCATGAAACCGGAGCTGCCTGGAAATCGTGGAATCTCCCTGACGGAACGGTGGTGGTGCAGACCCTCACCCTGCCGGAAGAGGGAACCCGTCCGGTCCGCCGCATGGAGACGCGCCTGCTGGTCAAGGAACACAGCGACTGGGCGGCTTACAGTTATCTCTGGAATGAGGCCCAGACGGAAGCCACCCTCGTGCCGAAGGAAGGCATCCGGGTGCCGGTGGGAGGGCGGGAATGGCTGGTGCCGGCCCGGGGCGATTGCGTGGCCTGTCATGGCCGGGGGGCCAACTATGTGTTGAGTCTGACCAATGCCCAGCTGAACCGGGAGGTCAGGAGGGAAGGGGGCCTGAAGCACCAACTCGAAGCCTTTGCGGAGGCCGGATGGGTCCAGACCAAAACCGGGGAGGGTCGATTTTCCCCGGGCTTGCCCAAGCCGGTGCCGGAACTGCCCCGGTTGGTGGATCCCGCTGACCCCACGGCTCCGCTGGCCGACCGTGCCAAGGCCTGGCTGGCCACCAACTGTTCCCATTGCCATCTTCCGGAAGGCGGCGGCAACAGCGCCATGAACTTGGCGCCGTGGGCGTCCGGGGCCGATCAGCATTTGTTGAATGCCATGCCCCAGCATGGGGATCTGGGCCTGCCGGATGCCCGCCTGCTCACGCCGGGGGAGGTGGGCCGCTCCGTTTTGCCCGTCCGGGTGATGAGCCGGGGTCCTGGCCAGATGCCGCCCATCGGCACCCTGCAGATTGATTCTGCTGGACTGCAATTGCTGATCGCCTGGCTGCAAAGCCTGTCCCTGGTGCCGGGGCGGTGAACCCGGGGCGGACCCGGAAATCCGCCGGATGAGCAGGATCAAACAGGCACCCCAACAGCTAGGGACGCAGAAATTTGGCCAGCCCGGCGAGGTCATCAGTGCCAATCCAATCTACCCCCGCGGCCTGCAGTTCGCGCCAGACTTCGGGACGGTCAGGGGTGTTCCAGAACCGCAGCTGCCGGCCCTGGGAGTGGACGCGGGTGGTGAGTTGTTCTAGGCTGATGCGTATCCCGGCCGGCATCTCCCCGGTCCAACGCCATTTGAACAGCGTGGCCCAATCGGCACTGATCCAGGGCACAAGGGCAGGGGAAGGATTGGCTTCGAGATCTTCGAGGCGCCCATCGATCGCGGCATAACGCAGCTGCTGGGCGGCCGATTCAGCGCGGGCGCGGTTGCCGGAAATGAGGATGCTGACGGCTCCGGGCTCCACCTTGCCGTCCCGGTAGGACGTCAGGATTTCCCGGTAACCCTGCAACACGCGGTCCAGTGCGGCATAGGTCGTCACGGCTTCCGATTTCACATCAACCAGCAGGGTCAGGACCGGTCCACCCGGGTAGACCCGGCCGCCATGGGCCAGCACCTGCCGGCGCAGGGGATCGAGGTAGAGTGCCTGCAGGGTGCGTGCCGGTTGGGCATCCTTCAGATCATGGGCCACGAGGAGTTGGCCATCGATCAGATAGATGTCAGCTTCTATCGAGCAAAATCCCTGCTGCAGGGCGTCGAGCAGCGGCCGGGGGTGGGCGTAGTCGTTATGCGCATGGGACCGCGGCAGCGGCACCGGTTCCGCCGCCTGTGAGAAGCAGATCAGGGCAAACAGGAGGGAGCAGCAACGGACAATCGTCAGGACGGGTTGTGGAAATGGAGGAGTCAAGGCGTGGAAAATAGGGGGTTTGTCGTGTAATGACAAGGAATTCCGGCACGATGGGAGATTGCAAAGCGCTTGGGAATGGATGAGACAATCCCATGAAGCTGCTACTCATTCCGATTCTTCATGGCATCACCACTCTGGCTCTGGGCGAGGAGGCCGGCCCGCTGAAAATCTGGAGGGAGAAAGTCCTGCCAATTGTGCCGCAGCAATACCTTTGCCACTATACCGCAACTCCCCTGGTGGTGGATGGGAAAATCGACGAGGCCGCCTGGGCGGCTGCCCCGTGGACGGCCGATTTCCAGGATATTGAGGGCGACGCCAAACCGAAACCCACCTTCCGGACCCGCGCGAAGATGCTGTGGGATGATCAGTATTTCTACATCGCGGCGGAAATGGAGGAACCGCATGTGTGGGGCACCCTGATCAAACACGATGAGGTAATTTTTGCCGACCCGGACTTTGAGGTATTCCTCGATCCTGATGGCGACACCCACGAATATTACGAGTTCGAAATGAATGCGTTGAATACCGGGTGGGATCTCTTTTTGCCCAAACCCTACAAGGATGGCGGCAAGGCGCAGAATGAATGGGAAATCCCGGGATTGAAGACCGCCGTCCAGGTGCGCGGCACGTTGAACAACCCATCCGACAAGGATCAAGGGTGGGATGTGGAACTCGCCATTCCGTGGAAAGTGCTGGCCGAATTTGCCCACTGTCCGGCCCCGCCGGTGGAAGGAGATCAATGGAGGGCCGGGTTTTCGAGGGTGGAGTGGCAGATTGAAATCAAGGACGGCAAATACGTAAAGATCCCCAAAACGCCGGAGAATAATTGGGTGTGGTCGCCGCAGGGGGTAATCGACATGCACCGGCCGGAGTCCTGGGGATATGTGCAGTTCACCAAATTGGCCCCGGGGGCGGTGGCGTTCAAACCGGACCCTGCCGCCAAAGTGCGGTATGCGCTGATGGAGGTCTATTATGCCCAGGTGGAATATTTCAAAAAGCACTCCCGTTGGTCACTTGATTTCAAAGAGCTTGGGGTAACCCCTTCCACCACGGAGGGAACGGGTGATTGGACCCTGCGGGCCACGCCGGACGGTTATGAATGCTCGGTGGCGTGGCCATTCCCGTCCGGCGGCAAGGCGCCGCGCTGGTCCATCCAGCAGGATTCCCACCTTCAGCAGATGAAATAAATCATGATCAAACCCCTTTTCTTTTTCCTCGCGATGGCGCTGCTGCCGGTGCGGGCGGCCGGTCCGTGGTGGCCGGAGCCGGTGGTGGCGGCCCTGTCGAACTCGGCCGGGAATCTGGCGGAACTGACGCGGGCCCTGACGGAGGTGCCCGAAGCGCAGCGGGCGGGCATGGGGTTCCTCATTGAGAATATGCCGGTGGTGGACCTGCAGTCCCTCAAGGCGGACTTCCTGCTTGATCATGTGGCCCGAACTTACCAGACCATGGCCGGTGTGCCGTGGAGCCAGCAGGTGCCGCCGGATATTTTCCTGAATGATATCCTGCCTTATGCCAGCCTCAACGAAGCCCGGGACGGCGGCCGCCAGCGGATGCGGGAAATCGCGGCTCCTCTGGTGAAGGAGTGCCAGACGCCGGGCGAAGCGGCTATGATGCTCAATCAAAAGCTGTTTGGCACCATCAATGTAAAATATTCCACCACGCGCCGGAAGCCTGATCAAAGTGCCCTCGAAAGCATGCAAAGCGGCGTGGCCACCTGCAGCGGGCTTTCCATCCTGCTGGTGGACGCCTGTCGTGCGGTGGGAGTGCCGGCCCGGGTGGTGGGCACGCCGATGTGGACGAACCTCCGCGGAAACCACACCTGGGTGGAAGTCTGGGATGGAGACTGGAAATTTGCCGGTGCCGCCGAACCGGACGCCAAGGGGCTCAATCACGGTTGGTTTGCCGGCGATGCGGCCAAGGCAGTGGGCGAGGTGCCGCGGCATGCGATTTATGCCAGCAGTTTCAAGAAAACAGGGCTCTCCTTTCCCCTCGTCTGGGACCGGGGACTGGACTGGGTGGGGGCGGTTAATGTCACGGCGCGCTATGCCCGTAATAACGTTCCAGTGCCGGCCGGAAAAATGCGGCTCCTGGTGAAGGTGCTGGACCGTCCGGCAGGCCAGCGCGTCGCGGCCAAGGTCACGCTGGTGGAAGCAGGAGGCGGGGCGGAGAAGCTGGAAGGCGTCAGCCGGGATGAGCAGGCCGATCTCAATAACATCCTGCCCTTCATCCTTGACCCAGGCCGGGAGTATTTCCTCCGCGTGGAACACGAGGGGAAAACGGTGGAGCAAAAAGTCCTGACGGAAAAAACGGCCGAACAAACAGTGGTCATTCCGCTGGCTTCGGCTTCCGCTGATCCGTCCCCGCCGGACCTTCCGGCCACTTCTGCCCAGGCAGTGGTGGACTTCAAAGCATGGGTCGCCCCCGCCCGCGACCTGCGCCCTGATCTCCAAGGCACCGCATTTGCTGGAAAGGCCCTCTCCAAGGCGGATGCGGCCTTGGTGCAGACTGGGTTGTGGAAAGATCACGAGGCGTTGATCCGGGAAACCCGCGCTCTCGAAATGGCCGCCAAAACCATCGAGCTGAAAGGGAAGGTCATGAAATTCGAGACGGTGGATTTCCCGGCCAAAACCGCGACCGTGCCGGGTGGCCGGAGTCTGTTCATTTCCATGCACGGCGGAGGCGGCGCCCCGCCGCAGGTCAACGAATCCCAGTGGCGGAATCAGATCAAGCTGGGGCAGGGGTATGCTCCCGAAGAGGGTATCTATCTGGCTCCCCGCGCCCCCACGGATACTTGGAACCTGTGGCATGAAGCCCACATTGATGCCTTTTTCGACCGGATCATCGAGAACCTCGTGGTGCTGGAAAAGGTGAATCCTGACAGGGTGTATCTGCTTGGGTATTCAGCCGGAGGGGATGGCGTCTATCAACTGGCGCCGCGCATGGCGGACCGGTGGGCCGCGGTTTCCATGATGGCCGGGCATCCCAATGAAACCTCGCCCGTGGGGCTGCGCAATGTGCCGTTTGCCCTCCAGGTGGGCGGCAATGACGCCGCCTACCGGCGCAATGAAATTGCCGCCGAATGGGGAAGGAAACTGGATGCCCTCCAGCAGGAGGATCCGTCAGGGTATCCCCACTTTACCGAAGTGCATGCCGGCAAGGGGCACTGGATGGAGATGGCCGACCGGAAGGCCATCCCCTGGATGGAGAAATACACCCGGCAGCCCTTCCCGGAAAAGATCGTGTGGCGTCAGGACGACGTCACCCACATCCGTTTTTACTGGTTGGAGGTCCCCGGTGGACAGGCCGCGGCCGGTCAGGAAATCACGGCGGTGCGCTCCGGGCAGACCATCACCCTGACTGCTTCTGCCGGGGTCCGCAGAGTCACCGTGTTGCTGAATGATGCCATGCTCGATCTCGACCAGCCGGTCATCATCCAAGCAGGAGGAACGGAAGTGTTTTCCGGCCGCCTCCCCCGCACCGCGGCGATCCTGGAACGCACCTTGTCAGACCGCGGCGATCCCCGCTCCGTGTTCAGCGCCGGGGTCACGGTGAGCTTTCCTTGAGCACGGCAGCGGATCTCTGACAGGCGGATCAAAATTTTATTTTACCGGGGGAGTCGTGGGTTTGGGTTGCGCCGCATCCACTTCCTCCTGGGTGGCTGGTTTCAGTTCCTGCAGGAGGACAAATACGCCCTTTTTGTTGCCCACCACCACGTCCGGCAGTTGGTCGCCATTGATATCCCCGGTCACCACCTGGGTACCGACCCCTGAGTTGTTATCGATACGGTGGGGAATGAAATCCACCTCCGCCCCCCGCTTCAGTTCAAACCAATAAAGCACCGCCTCATCATTCCGGTCCGGATCGCCCACACGGCCATGGGACCAGAAGCGTTTTCCGGTGACGATGTCCTTCAGCCCATCACCGTTCATGTCCACCAGATCGATGGCATGGAGTTCCGAAAACTTGACGCCATAGCGGTTTTCTTCGGGCTTCTGTCCGATGATGAGATGTGGTTTGAAGTTGCCGTCGGCAGTCTGCTCATACCATGCGAGGCCGAAACCATGCGCAGCCAGACTGGTGATGACATCATTCCGGCCATCGCCATTCACGTCATAGGCATACATCTGGGCGCCGCCGGCCTTGGCAAAGGCCACTTCATGGTGCTGCCACTCGGGATCACCTGCCAGCGAGGCGGGTTGCTCATACCATCCGTCTTTTTCCAGAAGGTCGGCGCGGCCGTCGCCGTTCACATCTCCCACCCCCATGCCGTGAGTGAAATTTCCGTACTTTTTGTCCGGGGAAATGCGGTGCCAATCCCACGGCGCGGCCGGATTGGCCGGGTTGGGTGTAGCATAACCGTAGGCTCCCGCGGTGATGCAGACCAGTTCCGGTTTGCCGTCTCCGGTCAGGTCGGTGTAGGTGGGCGATTCGTTGTCGGTCTGCGGGAAGATGGGATGTTTCGTCCAGTGGCGGTCCGCAGTTTTCGGGTTTTCGAACCACGAGGTGAATTGCCCTGGAAAACCAACCACGAGGAGGTCTATCCAGCCATCTTCATTGAAGTCCTGCGGGAAGGCGAAAAAGTTGTCAGAATAGGTATTCTTCCTGCCCAGTCCCCCTTCGAATCCAGGCACGGTCACCTGGGTCTGCTCGCCCAGTGCGAGTTGGAAGGTGGCGGCTGGTTGGTAGATCTCATGGCGTTTCCCGAAGTCCGGCCCTTCCCACCACCACGGCCCGGCCACGATATCATTTTCCCCGTCCTTGTTGAAGTCCGCAAAGGTCGCGCCCTCACACCAGAATTGGTCGGAAAGCACAATCCGTTTGAAGTTGCGCAGCACCGGGGGCGTTGTTTGAGAAGCGGCGAGTGCCAGAAAGGCGGCCCCGCCGAGCACGGTGAGGGCCAGTAGCGGGGTGGTGGCAGGTGGGAGTTTCATGAGAGGAAAAATCAGAAGGAAGTCTCTGCCGCCCGGCAATCATATCCCGCAAGGGACACCGTCCCGGGACGTTGCCTCAGGCAAAGCGTGGAATGAATACCGTCGGAGGGCCTGGAATGTTTCCTTAAAATAGCGACTCCCCATCCCATGACTGTCGCCGCCGAGTTCTCCAACGACCTCCAGACCTGGAATGATCCGGCCCAAGCTCCCCCGGTCATCCTCGGCCGCACGCTGGAGGAAGAAGGATATGAGGCCTTCCGTTACCACTCCGGTATCCCTGCCAGTCCTGGTCCCCAGTTTCTGTGGTTCCGGTTGTGCGGAGGGAGGAACGGCTCCCTGAAGTTGGGCGGCTGGTTGTTCTGAGGTTTTGCAACTTGTTGAAAATCAGTGGGCCCGGTGGGGTTCGAACCCACGACCAAGGGATTATGAGTCTCCTGCTCTAACCGCTGAGCTACAGGCCCGTAGGCGGGGGAAACCCTGCCACTCTTCCAGCTATAGCCAGGGGCCGGGGTATTGCAAGGGCCGTGCGGGGCTGGATTCTCGTTTCCGGGCCGATGGCGATTGACTCCCGGCACCGTCCGGGCTACCGCCCCATGTCCAGTTGGTGGGGATCCTGCTACGAAAGCGGCCCCCACTGGACATTTCCACCCGCAATTCGCATCACCTACTATGATCAAAATCGGCATCAACGGCTTCGGGCGCATCGGCCGCCTCGTCTTCCGCGCAATCTGTGACCAAGGCCTCCTGGGCAAGGAAATCGAAGTTGTTGCGGTCAACGACCTCGTCGGCGCAGACAATCTGGCTTACCTCGTGAAATATGATTCTACCCAGGGCAAGGCGGACGAAGTGATTTCCAGCAAAAAATCCGATCCTTCCCTCGAAGAGGATGATATCCTCGTGGTCGATGGCCATGAGATCAAATGCCTCGCCGTGCGCGAAGGCCCGACGGCACTGCCTTGGAAGGAACTCGGCGTGGACATCGTGATCGAGTCCACCGGTCTCTTCACCGAGCGCAGCAAGGCCCAGGGCCACATCACAGCGGGTGCCAAGAAAGTCATCATCTCCGCTCCCGGCAAGGACGAGGACATCACGGTCGTTATGGGCGTGAACCATGAGAAATATGATGCCGCCAACCACCACATCATTTCCAACGCCTCCTGCACCACCAACTGTCTGGCCCCTATTGTCCATGTTCTTCTCAAGGAAGGTTTCGGCGTCGATGAAGGCCTCATGACCACGGTGCACAGCTACACCGCCACCCAGAAAACGGTGGATGCTCCCAGCAAGAAGGATTGGAAGGGTGGCCGTTCTGCTGCCATCAACATCATCCCTTCCGGCACCGGGGCTGCCCGTGCCGTGGGTCTCGCCATTCCTGAAGTGAAAGGCAAGCTGACCGGCATGTCTTTCCGGGTGCCGACCCCGACCGTCTCCGTGGTGGATCTCACCGTGAAGACCGTCAAGGAAACCTCCTACAAGGAAATTTGCGCCGCCATGAAACGCGCCAGCGAAACCTACATGAAGGGCATCCTCGCCTACACCGAAGACGAAGTGGTCAGCTCCGACTTCATTCACGACACCCACAGCTCCATCTTCGACGCCGGCAGCGGCATCGAATTGAACAGCAAGTTCTTCAAGCTGATCAGCTGGTATGACAACGAGTGGGGCTACAGCAACCGCGTGGTCGATCTTGTGAAATATATCGCCTCGAAATAATTCCTGGTAACAGATCAGATTCATTTCAGCCGCCCGGCCGCTTCATTGCGCCGGGCGGTTTTTTTGGTCCAGAGCATTGGCAGGAAATCCGGTGGGCTCAGGGTTTGGAGAGTTTGGGGTGATCACAGAAAACGGAATAAATCGTACGCTAACCCCTCTTGCTCAGCCGGTAATCATTGAGACCAAATGCCCGGAGGCCAAGATAGGACCGCAGTTCCAGCAAATGCTTCCGGCGGGTCGTCTCACGGGAGAAATACCCGGGCCAACAGGCGGCATCCACCTCCAGCTGGCAGCTGACCCACTGGAGCACGGCACCATCAACAGAACCGCCGGCCGCCAAATCCTGGCCTGGAAACCGGAGCAAACAATAGCATGCGATTTTTTCCCTTTTCCCTGAGGACCCCATGATGCTGACGATGTGTTGCTTGGAAAACCTTTCGGGAACGAAGCGAGTCGGCGAGGTGCAGGCGAAGGTGGAGATTGATCCGATGGAGTTGCTGCGATTCATCATGAAGGGCTGGTGGCGGATGAATGAAATGTGCGACCGGGCCGGGCTGTCGGAACGCGCGATTTACGACCGGTCAAAAGCCATCATGGAATATTACCATGTACCCTACAATGTGCCGCCGCCGCCATGATGGATGAACGGTGAAATTACAAAGTGACTCAACTTGACAATAAGTTGGGTAATAGTGTAGCATGGCGGCATGTCATCGGGTGTTTCCAAGGATGAGGTGCTGAGCCTGGCGGGGCGGAAAATCCTTCAGTCGAAGGAGCTGGAAGCGCGAGGGGTGTCGCGGATGCAGCTGCGGCGGCTGGTGGCAGACGGGGTGCTGGAACGGACTCAGCGGGGGCTTTACATCGCGAAAGATTTCCCGGTGGATGCCTATATTTCCCTCGCGGAGGTGGCCTTGCGGTCCCCCAAGGCGGTGATTGGGCTGCTTTCGGCGCTGCGATTTCATGAACTCACGACGGAGAATCCGTCCGATGTTTACATCATGCTGCCGGTCGGGACGAAGCGGCCCCGGATGACCAATCCGCGGCTGGACGTGTCTTGGTCGAAGCCGGAAATGCTGGTTTCAGGCATTGAAGAGCATATCATCTGCGGGGTGAATGTCCGGATAACCAGTCCGGCCCGGACGGTGGTGGACTGCTTTAAATACCGGAGCAAGGTGGGGCTGAATGTGGCGGTGGAGGCGCTTCATGATGCCTGGCGGAAAAAGAAGGCGACGGCGGATGACCTGTGGAACCAAGCGGCACTCTGCCGGATGAGAAATGTGATGAGACCTTACTTCGAAAGCCTGACCGTATGAATGACCGGAAGGATGCCCGCAAAAACGTGGCGGCCTCGGTGCGGGATCGCCTCAAGACGATCATGGGGGGCAACCGGCCAGGACTACAACACCCTGTTGATTCGTTATACGATTGAGCGTTTTCTCTTCAGGCTTTCGGAATCCGAATACCGGAACCGCTTCGTGCTCAA
>CAIZWU010000034.1 GCA_903936775.1 uncultured bacterium
ATGCGCTCGATAAATTGCTCGGTCACGCGCTCCTCACCCACCAGCTTCCCCTGACGGAAGGGGTCCTTCTCCTCAGCGGCCGTATTTCGTTCGAGCTGGTGCACAAAGCCCACGCGGCCCGCATCCCGCTGATTGCCGCCGTCGGAGCCCCCAGCAGCCTCGCCATCGAATACGCCCATGCCGCCGGGATTACCCTCTGTGGATTTGTCAGGGAAAACCGGCTCAATGTTTACACCCATCCGGAACGGGTCGGGTGAGTCTGCCCCTGCTTCAGCGCCAGTCGAGCCATGTCCGCCGGCGCGGCGGGCTCCGGACCGGAAGCCAAGGCCCTTCATGACAACTTAAGGTGGAGGTGCGAGGGGTAGGCCATGAATATACCACCTCTTTTCCTGACGCTATCATCCGCTGGACTGTTTTGTCTGGCTTTGGGCCAGGAGCCGGCGGCCGCCCAAAGCGGACCGGGTGCGGCGAAAAACGAAGTGACCATCGGGGTGAAGGCGGAATTCCGGACCATCGTTTCGAATGGCTGGCCCGATCATGCTCCGGGCGCCTTTCCGCGGCGGGGCAATCCAAATACCGCCACCCCGCAGCGTTATGAATTCCGCGTTCCGGTTCAGCCGGAGGTCCAGGCGAGTCCGGTGCGGAGTGGGGGGTATTGGTGGGGGGTGGCGGTGAATGGCGTGCCGTTTGAGCCCGGCACTGCGGAAACCTGGCAGAATGACCGGTCCTCCGGCTGGCGTTACGAAGCGGCCACCGGCTTCCTTGATCTTGGGCTGGATGAACACCATGCCCATGTACAGCCGACGGGAGCCTATCACTATCATGCCATGCCCACCGGCCTGGTGGAACGCCTCGGGGGGGATGACAAGGAGATGCGCCTGATCGGCTGGGCCGCCGACGGGTTCCCCCTCTACACCCACACCGCGCCCACGGATCCTCAAAACTTATCCAGTCCCCTCAAAAAACTCCACTCCAGCTACCAGCTGAAAGCCGGCGTGCGGCCCGATGGCCCGGGGGGCGGGCACGACGGGCGATTCACCGCCGACTTCGAGTATGTGAAAGGCAGTGGCGACCTTGATGAATGCAATGGCCGCACCGGGGTGACGCCGGAGTTTCCTGACGGAACCTACTATTACTGCGTGACGGAGCAGTTCCCCTTTCTGCCCCGTTTTTGGCGCGGGGTGCCTGACAAAAGTTTCGCCAAAGGCGGCCCCCCTCCCGGGGGCGGTCCCGGCGGCCGTCCGCCCTTTGGGGGACCCGGCCCTGATGGCCCTCCCGGGTTTCCCATGCCGCCCTTGTTGAAGGTGCTCGACAAAAATGGCGACGGCGCGCTGGATGCCGCGGAAATAGGTCAGGCCCCGGCCGCCCTCCGCACGCTTGATGCCAATCACGATGGCCGCCTCAGCCGCGGGGAATACCAGCTGCCCCCTCCATCAGAGCGCCACCCCGATGGCCCCGTCCCGCCCGCCCCGCCCCCGGATGCTCCGCGTCCGGAATGATTCTGCCCCGGTTCAGGGCTAACAGTCATCGCGGAGAACCACCCCCGGCCCCCGCCCCCGGAAGGCTCCGCCGCCGCGCTCTTCCGGCCGGCCCTCGCGCTCACCGGACCGCTGACAAAACCATCGTCAAACGCTGACTTAGCAATTCCGCCCGCCTGTGCTACGGGGCAGCATGAACATCACCATTCTTGAGGCTGATCCCGCCAATCCTGGCCACGCCCGGGCCATCGTTGATCTGTTGGACTCTTACGCCAGCAGCATCAGCGGGGGCGGCCAGCCCTTGTCGCCGGAGGTGCAGGAAAGGCTTCCGGCGGCGCTCGCCGGCCGTTCCACGGCGCACGTCATGCTGGCGAGGGACGGCGACGAACCCGCTGGACTCGTCATTTCCTTCGAAGGCTTCTCCACCTTCCAATGCCGCCCACTCCTCAACATCCACGATGTGGTCGTCGCCGAAAAATACCGGGGCCTGGGCCTTTCCAAACGACTCCTCGCCGCCGTGGAGGAAATGGCGGTGCGCCTCGGTTGCTGCAAACTCACCCTCGAAGTCCTCGAAGGAAACACCATCGCCCAGGCCGCCTACCGTTCCGTCGGCTTTGACGGCTATCAACTCGACCCGTCCCTCGGCAAAGCTCTGTTCTGGGAGAAAAAACTGGCGTGATCCTCAGACGTCCCCATGCACTGAACCGACCGTCCCGCTGCCCTCGTGATGCTGTTGCAGCCGCGGCGCGTCATCACGGCGGCGGAGTTGGCTTAAGCGGGGCTAACTTTTGCCTCCCGTGATGGTTTCCCCGGCGGAAGCGCTGGTTTTGGCGACGGGAGGCTTGCTGGCGGAACGGATGACGGAGGCGTCGGTGGGCGAGTCGATTTTCAGCGTTACGAAAGCGACGAAGCGACGAATGCCTCTGGGGAGACGCGGGATCAGGTCTTGCCCGCGGGGTTTCCCCGGAAGATCATGACCATTCAGTGCTTATTTAACAAACATGACTCAACCGAAACACCCCCCCACCCGGGAACAGATCGCAGCGTTGGAACCTTTCGTGGGATTGGATCTCCCCAGAATCATGGTGGTGAGGACTGCGGCGCAGGCGCAGCTGGCGTTCGAGGACCTGGCGAAGGCTGGTGAGGTGGGGTTTGATACCGAATCCAAACCGACGTTTTTCAAGGGGCAGAAGTCGGAGGGGCCGCATGTGGTGCAGTTTTCCACCTTGGAGCGGGCTTACATTTTCCAGCCCCACGTGCAGGAGTCGCTGCCGGCGATCATGGGCCTCCTCGAGAGCACGGAGATCAAGAAGATTGGCTTCGGGCTGAGGGGGGACCTGAGCCATATTTCCAACCGGTTCAGCATCCGGGCGGGTGCCGTGGTGGATCTGGACCGGTCCTTCCGGATGCTCGGCTACCGGAACTCGGTGGGGGCCAAGTCGGCCATTGCGATTCTGTTCCAGCAGCGGATGTCGAAATCCAAGAGCATCACCACTTCCAATTGGTCTGCGATGCAGCTCTCCGAAAAGCAGTTGGTTTATGCAGCGAATGACGCCTACGTGGCCATCAAGGTCCACCATGCGTTGAACGCCAGCGGCGCGGCGCGTTAGCTCTTGAGGATGGGGGATCTGCTACCCCGCCTGCTCTCACTCCAGTGAGGTGATCCGGGCGATGAGGAGCTGGATCTCGGCCCGGGCGTGCAGACCAGTGATCCACTCCCCTGGGAGCGGGGTGGCGTTGGGCAGGGCTCCGTAAACCATGCCCATCAACAGCGCCCGCGCGGCGCTGTCGCCGCCCGCTTCGGCATTGGTCGTAAGGGCCTTCACCGGATCCTCTGGATGCCGCAGCAACAGGTGACAAATCACCGGAAAAGCATCTGCGACATGGCAGGAAAGGCCGAGCGCATGGGCGGCGACCGCATCAGGTTCCCTCGAAGTCATGGAGGCCACCGCCGCCGCAAACCACCCGACCGGGATGGCCTGCCAATGCGTCAGCGCTGCCGTCTCCCTTAAAGCGGTGGAAATCTCCGTGCCGGACTGCACCGACAAGGTCACCCGGGCGAAGAACTCTGCCGTTTCGATCACTTGAGGATCCCGGTGGGTGAAGCCGGTCTGGGCCCGCGCCGCTTGGAGCAAGGCCTCGTCGGATTCCCATTTCAAAAGGAACAGCGGAGCGATCCGGGCGGCCCCGGCGATGTCATGGGAATCCGAGGCGGCTTCAGCCGGGCGGGCTCCTTTTCTCAAATTTTCCAAGGTGGCCTTGGTGGCCCCATCGCGGTAACTGTGGGTGGCGGGATCTTCCCAAAAAGCCCGCCATTCCGCCGCGAAACCAGTCAAATCAAAGCGCCCGTGCTCCGCCAGCGAGCGCAGCAGGATCAGGGTTTGATCGCCATAATGGGTGAAATCGCCCGCCTGCTTGCCCGGATGATAACTCGTCAGCGGAGCCGCATATCCGGTGATCCGGCCGAGCTTTTGCGCGATCTCACGCTGGTCATAGATCCAGTGCGGCCCGAGGCAAAGGGCATCGCCGGCCAGTGAAGTGATGAGAATTTGGGGAGTGGGTTTCATGAGATGGAAAGGGGGTGCATGGGAGGAAATGCCGCTGGCTCAGGCGCGGGCCCACCGGAATTTACGCTCTGCTTCCGTGATTGGCTGATCATTGATACTGGCAAAACGGCGGGCCATGCAGCCGGATTCATCGAACTCCCAGTTCTCGTTGCCATGGCTGCGCCACCACTGGCCGTTGGCATCGTGCCATTCGTATTCGAAGCGCACCGCGATCCGGTTTCCCGTGAAAGCCCACAGCGTTTTCTTGAGCCGGTAGTCCTGCTCCCGCTGCCATTTGCCCTTCAGGAACGGCACCACTTCGGCCCGCCCATGGAGAAACACATCACGATTCCGCCACTCGGTATCTTCCGTGTAAGCCAGCGATACCCGCTCCGGATCCCGGCTGTTCCAAGCGTCTTCGGCCGCCTGGACTTTTTTGAGAGCGGTTTCTTCAGTAAAGGGAGGAAGCGGTGGGCGTGGATTCATGGAGGGGGTGGATCACATTGGCATAAAACAGAGGATCGGTTACCGCTTTTCTTCGGTTTTTGACCGGGACGACGGCCACCGGTGGGGGTTCCGGCACCCGGTCTACAGCTGGGAGGAAGTAAGGAAGGCCTGATGGGGCGGATCAAACAAGGTGGAGTGGCCTATGCCATTCACCGCAAAACGGGCGGGGCAGGGCGTGCCTTCCCCGAAGTCACGGGACCGTACCGGAGAGCCTTTCCCGTGACTGGCCTGAAACGGTCACGCTGAGGCTTGGGCCGTTGAACCGGCTATTGGATGAGAGGCAAGCCCGTCCGACCCACCAGGGCCTTCCTCCGCTTCCTCGCGATCAAGCAATCCCAAAGATGAAGTGTGATCACCATGCACAAGCCCGTCACGAACAGGAACATGGCTGTCAGAAGGAGCATGTCCTGGATCAACCCAGCGCCGGGGGTAAATAGCGGTTTATCCATTCATAATGTTCGCCCCCTGATCTCCAAAACCCAAATAAAGCAGGGTGACAATACCGACCCATCCACCGGGCCCTCAAATCATCGCCGTGATCACGGAAATGATGACCAGCAAGATCCCGAGGCCCAGTCCAGAAATCGCCATAAAGAGCCAATCCAGAATCATCAACCCGCCCACCATCACCGCGGACCGGGACTTTTTCCGGTTCTGGGGAAGCCGACGCGGTGAAAGGGGTGGAGAAGCTGAGGAGAAGAAGTTCATTCCGCCTATTCAGCAGGGAGCATTCCAGCGCATTCATCGGGGAAACACCCAAGCCGCGTCGCCCGGGCGATTGCAGAATGCAGCCTGGGTCGTTGCGCTTTACCACAACGAGGCCTCCTTGCTTCACCGGGAGCGGGGCGCAAGGCTAAAGCATTTTAGGGCACTTCCAAAAACCCCGGTTTTCTGACGGATTGGATTTCCGGTCGGGGGGAAATGGCGCGGTGGAGACTATTTTCATGCAGAGCAGGCGGCGCCGGGTCCTGACACTATCGTATTTCCGGGTGGGATCGGTCTCCGCAGGCAGTCCGGCTGCTTGTTTTCTATAACATCGCGGGAGTTTTCCTGCCCATGGTTTTCAGACGGATGATTTGTTCCACCCGGCACAGATTATACACCAGATTCGTGAAGATCACGCCGGCGCGGTTCCTCACCATTCCCACCGTGCGGCGGAACATCGCTTTCATGCTCACCGTCATGAACCCGAACCCATGCTCCACGCGGGAACGCCTCCGGGATTTTTTCCGGTTCCTCCGTTTCTGTTGATCGGTGAGGGGATGATTCCTCGCCCCTTTTTCACAGATGTGGGCTTCAATGCCCTTGGCCTCCAGCACCGCCGCGCAGGCCGGTCCTGCGTATCCGGCATCCAAAAAGGTGGGGCCATCACCTGGCTCGGTCACCGCATCAAGGGCCTGACTATCATGCACCGAGGCATCCGTCACCGTGCTGCGGATGATCAGTTTGCTGGCTTCGTCCATGTTGATGTGGTTCTTATAACCATAGAAGGAAACATCGTTCTTTTTGGTCCACCGTGCGTCCACATCCTTGTGGCTCAACCTCTTGGGGTCATCCTGCCATCCCTCGGGCACCTCCCCCCGTTTGATCGCTTCGTTCTCCGCCCGGCGGTTGCGCTGACGCGGCACCTCGACAAAGGACGCATCTACGATCTGTCCTTTCCGGGTGATGAAGCCTTTATTTTCCAAGCGCTCGCGGAAGGCCGTGAACAAAGCGTCGAACAACCCCGCGCGCACCAGTTTTTCGCGGAACTCCCGGATCGTATTTTGATCCGGGACGGGGTCCGCCGCAGTGATGTCAAGGAAGCGGTGAAAGCTGCGGCGGTCGAGGATTTGAAATTGGGTCTGCTCATCGGCGAGGCCGTAAACCGATTGGAGCACGAGGATTTTGAACATGAAATGCGGATGGAAGCCGGGGCGTCCCCCGGGCCCTTTCGGCTCCGCCTGCGGGAGCAGAGCTAGCACCGGCGTGAAGATTTCCCAGTCCATAATGTTGTTGAGATTGATGAGCGGATCGCCCATGGCATCAATCCTAGCCAAGCGGTCTAGCGAATCAAACAATCCATTTTCCGATGGTTTCAGGTAGGCTTTTTTCCGCTTCATGAGCTCACCATAGAGCGTTTTTAAACCCATACAACGTTAATAGTCAATGTTTTATGAGTAAATGGAAGTCCCCTTAAGACAATCACACAGAATTCGATCCCAATAAGAAAAGGCGCATCGCCCCCCC